>JBKPCR010000057.1:0-20787 GCA_046727435.1 bacterium
GGGCTGAGTGATGTGCTGCGGGCGATCGTGACGCAGGTGGCACAAATTCTGGGGGCAAAAGTGGTCGTCCTGTTGCCAGAGGCAGACCAGCTCGTTCTGAAGGCTGGACACCCCGCCGACATTCAGCTCACTGCGGCCGAATGCGCCGCAGCAACGTGGGCCTGGCAACATAACCAGACGGCCGGTCGGGGTGCCGACACGCTGCCCGGCGATGAGTGGTTTTACCTGCCGCTCGGCACAGCCCAGGGCACGGTGGGGGTCCTCGGCCTGCAATTCGAGCCGCCGGACGTGGTCATTTCTCCCGATCAGCGGCGGCTCCTGGATGCTCTGGCAGGGCAGGCTGCGGTGGCAATCGAGCGCACGCGGTTGGTCCGGGAGATGATGCGAGCCCGGTTGCTCACCGAGACCGAGCGTCTCCGCGATGCGTTGCTGTCGACGATCTCGCATGATCTACGCACCCCCCTGGTGTCCATCATCGGCGCGGTGAGCAGCCTGTTGACGTATGGGGCAACCTATGATGAAGGCGCACGCCAGGAGCTACTCCTGACCATTCAAGAGGAGGCCGAACGACTGAACCGCTTCGTCGGCAATCTCCTTGATATGATGCGTCTGGAGTCTGGTGCTATCGAGCTCAAACGCGAATGGGTTGAGATCGGCGACGTGATTGGTACCGCTCTGTCTCAGCTCTCCCGAGCACTCGGCCAGCATCAGCTCGTCGTCGAGGTCGATCCGGATCTGCCTATGCTTCGCCTCGACTTTGTGCTTGTCGAGCATGTCCTGGTCAATTTGTTGGAGAATGCCGCCAAATACTCCCCGCCGCAGACTACGATTCGCGTCAGGGCGCGGCGCGAGGGGCAATCGATTGCCTTTGAGGTCGCTGATGAGGGTATAGGCATCCCTGCAGGCGAGCGCGAGCGTATTTTCGACAAGTTTTACCGCGTCCAGCGGGGTGATCGACAGGGGGCTGGTACCGGGTTAGGGCTATCGATTTGCCGGGGCATCGTCGAAGCCCATGGTGGGCAAATCACGGCCACGAGCCCAGCGCATGGCCAAGGCTCTGTCTTCACGGTGACGTTCCCACTCGAGAAAGAATTGCCAACCATGGTGGAACGATAGGTGCCGCGTGACCACATCCTCCATCCGTGTCTTGGTTATCGATGATGAACCGCAAATTCGACGCTTCCTTAGGACTAGCCTGAGCGCTCACGACTATCGCGTCATCGAAGCCACCTGCGGTCGGGAAGCCCTCACCCTGACGGCCACCGAGCGGCCAGAGTTGGTGCTGCTCGATCTGGGGCTGCCTGACATCGACGGTTTGGAGGTCATCCATCGGCTGCGCGAGTGGTCCACGGTGCCGATCATCGTCGTCTCCGTGCGCGGCCAAGAGACGGAGAAGATCGAAGCCCTGGACCACGGGGCCGATGACTATGTTACCAAGCCGTTTGGCATGGGGGAATTGCTCGCCCGCATGCGTGCAGCGCTGCGCCATCGCCTGCAGGCAGAGCTTGACGAGCCGGTGTTCCATGCGGCAGGGCTTACCGTCGATCTGGGTAAGCGCGTCGTGACTGTCGATAGTCACGAGGTGAAACTCACACCAAAGGAGTACGATCTGCTCCGCATCCTGGTGACGCACGCCGGCAAGGTCATCACCCATCAACATCTGTTGCGCGAGGTATGGGGGCCAGGCTCGATGCACGAAACGCACTACCTGCGGGTGTACATCGGGCAACTCCGCCAGAAGCTCGAACCTGATCCGGCACAGCCCCGTTACATCCTCACCGAGCCAGGAGTGGGCTATCGTCTGCGGATGGAGGACGAGGGGTAACTGTGATGTCCCGCCAGGCTAAGTGATTCACCGGGACATAGGCGTAGGCACTACCCTCAGGGGCGCGTGGAGCGGTGGCTTAGTGTGACTGACATGCTACAGAGGTTCACCAAAGGAGAGGGTGACGGCCGTACCCTCACGCGACTCAAACGTGAGCGTCCCGTGCAATTGTGCCGCGAGCAAGTGGACGAGCCGCAAGCCTAAGGAGGCCGTGGTGTGGACATCCAGGCCTGGAGGCAGGCCCGCCCCGTCATCACGTACGGTCAACATGTAGGGGCCCTGAGGCTGCCGGCGAAGGGTGGCCCTGATGGTGCCGCTTCGGCCTCCAGGAAAAGCATGTCTGACGCAATTCGAGAGCAATTCATGGAGCAACAATCCGCAGGGGATAGCGGTTTCGATCGGCAGGTACACCTCCTCAGCGCTGATCTCCAAAGCTAGGTGCCCCTGACCAACCCGTGACGACCGGACCACCCTCGTCGCCAAGTCCCGGAGGTATTCGGCAAAATTGATCTGGGCCAGAGTCCCGGATCGGTACAATTGTTGGTGAATGAGCGCCATCGTTTGAATGCGTGCTTGACTCTCCTCGAAGGGCACGCGGAGCTGGGGATCGGCAATCATACGGGCCTGCAGACCGAGGAGGCTGGACACAACCTGCAAGTTGTTTTTGACGCGATGGTGAATCTCCTTGACCAGCATCTCTTTTTCCCGCAGTGACGCTTTAAGGTAAGCCTCCACCTGCATGCGCTCGGTGATATCGCGGGCAATGGTGGCGGCGCCAATGATGTGGCCATTGGCATCTTTGATGGGAAAAATCGACAGCGAAACGTCCAGTCGCTGGCCGTCCTTACGCATCCTGACGGTTTCTACATGCTGCAGGTGCTCGCCGTTGCGCAGGTGGGCCATAATGGCTGGCAGTTCATCAGAGCGCTCCGGGGGCATCAGTAGAGCCATCGGCTGTCCAATGACTGCACTTGCGCTATAGCCAAACAGCCTCTCCGCCCCTGCGTTCCAGCTCGTGATCACCCCCTCTATGGTCTTGCCGATGATCGCATCATCCGAGGAGGCCACGATCGCCGCCAGTTGGGCGTGCGCTTCGTCGGCCCGTCGATGCTCGGTCACATCGATGACCATGACCCCAACCCCCAGAAGCCGTCCATCGCGGGTGCGGACAGGATAGTAGCTAGCCAACCAGTAGCCCTGCTCCAGCGGGGCGGTCGGTTTCTCAGCACACAACTCTACGTTCACCAGGGGCTCGCCCGTCTGCAGGACCTGGCGGTGCAAGGGCTCCACGATGGGAGTCAAGGCCGGGAGCACCTCGCGCAAGGTGCGACCCAGGTGGGCCTCCGGGGCCAGCCCGTTGATGGCGGCAAGGGCCTCGTTAATCCGACGGAAGCGCAGGTCTGGGTCCATGAATGCGAACCCGACCGGTGCGGTGGTCAAGAGCGTATTCAGGAGCGCCAGCGACTCCTCCGCCGTGGCGCGAGCCTCCTGAGCTTCCTGGTAGAGGTGTGCCTGCTGCGTCTCCGCACGCTCACGCTCGGCCACGGCGGCCGCCAGCACCAAACTTGTCACGGTCACCACACAGATAAAGACCTGCAGCCACAATAAACTGGCGTGCACCGTGTCACGGGTGAAAGGGCCCATCCCTTCGGCTGTCCCCGCAATGGCCACGAGCGACACGAGTCCGAGTGTGGTAACCACCCCAGGGGGGCCGAAGCGGAGTGCGGCCCAGCTGAGAACGGGGAAGACAAGGTAGGAAATTTCCAGGCTTGGGGCAGTCCACAGGCCGCCGAACACGATCAGGCTGACGGCGACGACTGCGAAGAGCAGAGCCCCAGCTTCCAGCAACTGCATGCGTGGCCAGCGGCGGCGCGGCCAAGTGCTCCAGACGAACACGAGTGGGGCCACGATCAGTGCACCCATGGCATCTCCTAGCCACCACGTCCACCAAGCCTTGCCATACGATGCAACGGGAATCAGGCCACCCCACCAACCACTCGTGACCCCGATGGTGGCGCTGACCAACGGGCTCACGCCCGCCGCCAGGATGACGAGTCCAAGGACATCCTGCAACCGATCCAGGACTGGACGGAACCTGACCACATGACGTAGGAGGAAGGCCCCCAGCAGGGCTTCAAGGGTGTTGCCGACGGCGACCCCGCTGGCGGAGAACACAGGAGCGCCAGCCCATATATTAATCAGTAGGGCACCCAGCGCGATGCCGGGCCAGTAGCGCGCGCCGTACAATGTCAGGGCGGCCAGGGCGATGCCGGTAGGGGGCCACACCACCGTGGCGATGCCGCTTACGGCATCGAGAGACAGGCCCAGCGCGGCCGTGCTGACATAGATGCCCCACAGTAAACCCATGCCTACAAGGTCAGACCAGGAGTAGGCCCTCATGGCGTTCCTCCGCAGGTGGAGAGCATCATCTCCCCATCGACCCTCCCTCGTGGTTCACTCCATGGCGAAGGTCGATGGTCGCACCGCGAAATTGCCGAAGCGAGTGTAGCATAGCGTTGACTGTAGTGGGGCAAAAAACGTCAGAAACGATAGGAATCTACCATGACTCTTGACACCTACAGGTGATGTATCGAGAACATCCGGGCATTTGCTCGTGTCTGTTCCACTACCACTCACGACCTAAGATACACGTGCAGTCTGAATCTTTACTGCCGTCTAGTCAGAGGCCCCGGGCCAAGGAGACTGGTTCCCTAGTGGCGATACAACCTCATACACCCTTGGGCAAAATTAACCAGTCGGTGTTCACCGCTGAGCAGCATCTCAACCAGCTAAAAATTTTTGCAGAAACGGGCCTGGCCGATCACCGAAGCCTCGCCGCTGCGTAATCCCGCGCATACCAGTGGCATGCCCTGGTGATGGGTGTCTTGGGGTTTCAACCCTCTGTCATGCTGCTGAGCCGATAGATCCCATGCTGGCATTATTCTTGCCCCCAGGGCAAGGTGGGCCGGTCGGGATTGTAGCCCCCTCAAGACCAGAAGATCATTGGTCCCTGTACCCTCAATGCCAAAGCACCTCAGCTGCGCATCAGCGGCTTGACGCCATTCATAGCGCGACACTGCTTGCGGAATCGCCTGTAGTAACGCGGGAGAGATGCTCATGACGAAGCTGGCCATCTTGATTGTCGAGCCCAAGGCCTCGGTGCGTCAGCGTTTGAAGACGTTGTTACTGCCGTATGGATCCGTGGTCGAGGCCCTAGAACCGACCGACACCATCGGTATCATCCATCGTCAATCCCCTGATCTTATCCTCGTGAATGCCGCCTTGCAAGGCGCTCACGACGGCCTCGCACTGGCGCAACAGATCAGGAAGCAGCACAACACGATGCCGCTCATTCTGCTCACCGCCAACGGCTCGGAAGAGTTGGCCGTGGCAGCACTCAGGGCCGGGGTCAACGATTATGTCAAGCTGCCAGTGGCGCCAGAGGAGCTACTCTCGCGTGTCCGGATCCAGCTCTCCAGCTTGCGTCGGCCGTCAGCCTCAGTGCCCGGTGAAACGACCGCCGAAGGCCGCCCCCACGGCGTATACTTGGTGGGTAACAGCCTATCGATGCAGCAGATTAAGGCTTACATCGAAAAAGTCGGCGCCACAGATAGTAACGTCCTCATCACTGGCGAGACCGGCACCGGCAAGGAGCTCGTAGCTGAGCTCATCCAGCAAACCAGCCCACGTCGACCGCAACCATTTGTGTGCATCAACTGTGCGGCGATCCCGGATACATTGCTGGAGAGCGAACTGTTTGGCTACGAAAAGGGAGCCTTCACGGGGGCCAACACGGCGAGTGAAGGTAAGTTGAAGCTCGCGGATGGGGGAGTGATCTTCTTCGACGAGATCGGTGATATGAGCCCCTACGCCCAGGCTAAGATCTTGCGCGCTATCGAGAGTCGAGAGGTGTATCGGTTAGGGGGGAAACGCCGCATTCCCCTCAACGTCCGAGTGCTCGCCGCGACCAACCATGACCTGGAGCAATCGGTGGCCCGGGGGCAGTTCAGGAAGGACCTCTACTTTCGGCTCAATGTTGCTCGCATTCACCTCCCACCGTTACGGGAGCGGAAAGAAGATATCGTGCCGTTATGTCAATACTACCTGCCCACTTTGAATCAGCACTTCGGACGGCAAGTGGAAGGGTTCACCGATGAGGCGCTGGCTGGCTTGATCCGCTACGATTGGCCGGGCAATGTGCGTGAGTTGAAAAACCTGCTTGAGGCCACGTTTGTCAATGAACCGGCACAACGGATTTCCCTGGCAGACCTGCCCGACCCATTCCGGCGGCAATGCGCTGCCACCGATCGCACTGTATTGTATGAGCGCCAGCGTTTGCTCTCCGCCCTTTTCTCCACCAACTGGAATGTGAGCAAGGCTGCACAACAACTCCACTGGTCCCGCATGACGCTCTACCGCAAGCTTGAGAAATACCACATCGTCAAAGGGGGAACGCATCAAGATGCCAGGTCCAGAGGATCTCAAGATCTCTTGTAACATCTGAGCCTGTAACATCTGAGCCGCTGGTGTGACAATGTGTGTGACAGTGCGATGTGACAGCGCCGTACGGTCCTAGAGCTCTTGCCTCTGCAGAGCCAAGCTCTCGCGATGGTGAATGATCTTGGCTGTTGGCGGTTCCATCTACCCAGGCAACTCTGTCGCTCCTCAGCCTAACGCGATCGAACGGGTGTTACAGCACTGTGACAATTGCCTTTTGCACACCTTGATGATGCCCTCGCCATTTTAGGCAAAACACTTGTCCTGGCAAGTCTTTACAGGGGTCAGTATGAAATCGACTGAGGTTGGCATCGACTTTGCGCATGTCTCCAACGACAGCCTGTCTTGCGATCATGCCCCTTAACCTTCCTCGCATGGATTTGGGACGGTACGTAGTGCTCATGGAGGTCCTGATGAATCACCACAACGAGCCTCCGCAGGAAGCCAGCGAAGTCGAAGGGCGATATGCCAACTATTTTAAAATTGGGCACAACGCCTTCGAGTTCTTGCTCGATTTCGGCCAATTCTATGCTGAGAGCCAGAGGGCGCAGTTTCACACCCGGATCATCACCAATCCCATCTATGCCAAGTCCTTCTTAGGAATCCTCCGGCAGTCGCTTGAACGGTATGAGCAAACCTTCGGCGCCATCCCCAGGGAGGAGGCAGAGGGGGCCTAACGCCCAGAGTGTCGGGGGAGCGCAGGGATCGACAGCGCCAACGTTGACCGTCGACATCTCCGACAGCATCACCATGGTAATCTGAGAATGAGGAATTCCAATGCCAGTTACCCCTACGTATCCAGGTGTCTCTATTGAAGAAGTGCCCAGCGGGGTACGCACCATTACCGGTGTCGGAACCTCTATCACCGCCTTCATCGGGCGTACCTTCTGACAACAAGGGGCGCCCCGGGGGGGGTGGCGGGTCGGACCTCGTCTGCGGGTGCGGGCGCGCCTCCCAGGTGGGGGACTGCCACCCCCAGGCGTGCGCCCCAGGCCTCCACCCGACGACCGGGCGCATCCCCCCGGCCCGCAGGGTGTGACGTCCCCCGGGCCGTCAGCCATGAAGCCCCGGCGTCGCTTGGGAGGGGCGCCTCCCGAACCCGCGGCCGTGGAGCCGTGGCGTGGGAGGCTAGCGTCAACGGTATCCAGGGGGCAATACGACGCTCGGGACGATCAGTGCGGATGGCCTCTACCAAGCGCCGGGGGCAGTACCAACGCCCCCAGCCGTGACCGTGACGGCGACCAGCATGGCTGATGCCACCAAGAGTACTACGGCAACCATCACCGTGCGACCCCAGGTCTCAGTGACTATTGATCCACCGAGTGCCACGGTGACCTCAGGAACGCCGCGGCAATTTGCTGCTTTTATCAGTGGGACTTCCAATACGGCGGTAACCTGGAGCGTGACCGGCCCAGGCAGCCTCAGCCAAACCGGCCTGTATCAAGCCCCAGCGACGCTGCAAACCCCGGCGACCGTAACGGTGCGGGCTACAAGCCAGGCCGATACGACCAAGAGCGCTACGGCGATCGTCACGATACCCGCGGTGGGGGTGGGGGTGTCCCCAATATCTCGTGACCTCTTTGTCGGGGACTCGCGGTTAGTACGGTTCACCGCCACAGTGACGAACGCCACGAACACCGAGGTGACCTGGAGCGCCCCGGATCGTGGCAGTGTCACCCCTCAGGGGAACTATACTGCCCCGCAGCTGGCGGGAACCTACCGGCTCATTGCAACCAGTGTGGCGGATACGACGAAGAGTAGACAAGCAACGGTCAGTGTGGACACTGAACCGCCACAGCGGTAGCATCTGGTCCGAGTCCCAGCAGAGCCACCCCTGGCGGCGTATCCGGCGGAGAGGCCAGGTCTCTGAGGAGAGTCCACCTGGTGGGGAGCAACGGGCGTTTATCCGGCCTGAAGAACGTTCAGAAGAAGGTTAACCTCACGACACCATGGATGATAAAGTCTTCGTGGTCATTATACGCTGCCACCAGTCTGCCAACCGCTGCCAGGCACTGGTGGCAGCGCAGGGGCTGGTAATGGCGGGGATCGATCTGCGGCGTACGCCGGAGGGATAGTGGTACTGTTTTGAAATCAATCCCTCCCCGGCCTTTACTTACTCCCAGCAGGTAACCGGCCAACCGATCGACGAGGCCATTGCCAAACTGCTGGCTGAATGATCCATGATCGATCTTAAGGGATACCCCTCAAATGTATAGGCATGGCCAGTCATCCAGCGATCAGCTAGCCAGGTGGAGGATACCGGCGACGCCAAGCTGGCCAAGGGCCTCAGAGTGCTCTGTGAGCGCACAATTCCCTAGCTCTCGCGATTCTTGGTTTGACACCTTGGTCAAAAGCTGCTTGGTCGACAGGAGAGGGCAACCAGGAGTGCGTCGGTATTATGACACCCGCACCCGCTTCTTGCGCAAATAATCCACCAGCAAATACTTCCCCAGGGTTTCCGAGGTCACATAGAACGCCCGGCCGCGGTTGATACGGGTCATCTGATCAACAAACGAGACCAGTGTCGGGTCGTCATCTAACATGAACACGCTGAGCTGGATGTCGGCCTCAGTGAGACGTTTCACCTCTTTGAGCGTTTCACGGAGAGTGGCGCGGGTGGGAGGATAGTGAAAATGCCACTGGCCTCCCTCATAGTGCACGGTCGGTTGGCCGTCGGTGATGACGATGATATGCTTGTTCGGACCACTCTGCCGCGCGAGCCACTTGCGCGCCATCATGAAGCCGTGCTGCAGATTGGTGCCCGGGGTGATGCCATCGATGGTCAGGAAGGGCAGATCTTCCATGTGCAGTTCCTCGGCGTAGCTGTAGAAGCCGATGACTCGCAAGCTATCCCGTGGAAACTGGCTCCTCATCAAGGTATGTAGAGCGATCGTCACCTTCTTAGCCGCCGGAAACCGCCCGTAATATTCCATGGACAGGCTCATATCCAGCATGAGCACCGTGGCGGCGCGGGTGAGGAACTCCGGTCGATAGACCTCGAAATCCTCGGGCTTGACCTGCACCGGGGTGCCGGGTCCCTGCCGCGACAGCGCGTTCAGGAACGTGCGACCAAGGTCAGGATGGAAACGATCGCCGTATTCATAGGGCTTGGTGGCATCGGCATGATGGAAATCGCCGTGTCCATGGAAGCTGGTCTCATGAGGGCCGAACTGCCCCTGTTCGAGAAAGGAGAAGATGTGGCGCAGGGCGCGTTCGCCGAGCTTGCGAATCCCGCGTGGGGTCAACTCGAAGCGGTCCCCGACGCGATCGACGTAACCCGCCTTCTCTAACAAGCCGATGAGCTCCTTCAGGCGTTCCAAGCGCTCATGGGCTTCCTCCCCCAGCAAGTCGCGCACCTGCTCCATGTCAATCTCGGCCAATCGATCCTCGCGTGGCAGACGCCGCAACGACTGCTCGAGCTGATCGATGAGGTCGAAGCGGTCCGCCATGCGTAAACCTTCCTCGATCGAGAGAGGATCGGTGCCACGAAATCCATACTGCGCCAGCTCAAAGAAACGTTCCCACTGCTGCGCCAGTTGAGTGAGTTGCTGCTGCAGCCGCGGATCGTTGAATTTTTGCTGCAGGAGCTGAGCCAGCGCCTCGCGCATGTCATCGGGCATGGCCTCCAGCAGTTCCTGCATCTGGCGCATCTGCGCCTGTAGCTCTTGCATGAGAGCGTCGAGATCGGCCTGTTCGAGGTTCGGGAAATATTGGCCGAATTGCTTGAGAAAATCGTCGAGTGAGGGATTGAGGCCGCGGTCGCGCTGCTGGAGGAGGTCATTGAGCGCTTGCATCATCCGATTCATCTGGGCAAGATGTTCCTGGCTCAGGTGTTCGATCTGCTGCTTCAGTGCCTCGAAGAGAGACTGGGCATCGAATTGCCCGACAGCGTCCTGTTTCATGCGCTGTAACCGTTTGATGAGATCGCGGATGCCCTCCACCCGTCGATTGCCCCGCAAGGTCATGCCCTGTTCAAATAATCGCCGCAGCGCCCAGGTGAGATCACCGTGCTGGAGGAGGTCATCCACCGCCTCATCGAGCACATCGTCGGCCTCGATATCCGCGAACGCCTGCCTCCCATCCCATTCTGCGTAGCGATAACGTTTCATATGGGCTCCAAACCCTTGGTGCGTCAACGCATTCACCGCTCATCTGTCGGCTATGAGCGCATCCGGCGTGGCGAGCACGTCAGGCCGACGGTCCGGATTCCTCCTCAGCGCATGGCTCCCTTGTACTCCGCCGATCCCGAGAATGCAAGGGGAAAAGGGCTGTGTGGTTGGTGGCGCCGAGTCTAAAGCCCGACTGCCGCTGAAACGACAACCCCAGGTCTACCAGTAGATCATCCTGAAACCCTGGTGCGACCAAAGTGATGCCCACCGGAATCCCCAGCGGTCGAAATCCACCTGGCACCGCAATGGCCGTCAGATCGAGGAGATTGACGAAATTCGTGTACAGTCCCAGACAGGTGTTCAAACGTATCGGTTCGGCTTCTACAGCATCGATGCGGTAGACCGTCGGCGCCGTCGGCACCATCAGGCAGGCGATGCGATTCCACACCTGCCGGGTCTGCGCTCGTAAGCGTTGCAGTCGATCGAAGGCGCGGAACGTATCCACCGCCGAATAGATGGCGCCTCCAGCGATGATCTGGCGGGTGATTGGGTGCATGGCGTCGCCCGACGTGCGGACGAAGGTCTCGAGCGCTGCCAGTCGCTCCGCCACCCATGGGCCGTCGTATAGCAGCTGCCCCGCCTCGGAGAAGGGAGCGAAATCGATGGTGACAGTCCTGCCGCCCATGGGTTCCAGTCGAGCGACCGCTTGATCGAAGAGGTGCGCCGCCTCCGCATCGCCCAGAAAATCCAAATGGTTGGGAGTGCCGAAACGGCAGTCCAATATCGTTCGATGCGTCGTGAGACGGCGTGCATTCGGGCGCGAATAAGCATCTTGTGGGTCTGGACCCGTCGCCACTGAAAGCACCGCCGCCGCATCCTCGACGGTTAAGGCGAAGATCGACACACAATCGAGCGAGCGACAGGCGGGCACGACTCCTACGGTTGGGATGAGACCGCGCGTCGGTTTAAGGCCGACCACGTTGCAGAAGGCCGCCGGGATACGGCCCGACCCCGCGGTGTCGGTGCCCAGAGCAAAACTGACAAGACCCGTGGCGACAGCCACAGCTGACCCTGAGCTCGAACCTCCGGGGATATACGCGGGGTTAAACGGATTGCCAGGGATCCCATATGGCGACCGTACGCCTACCAGCCCGGTGGCAAATTGGTCGAGATTCGTCTTGCCGATGGGGATGGCCCCGGCCTCGATGAGCCGTTCAACCACCGTCGCCGAACGATCGGGGAGGTAGGCATAGGCAGGACAGGCAGCAGTGGTGGGGACCCCGGTGAGATCGATATTATCCTTAATGGCGAACGGCAGGCCCCATAGGGGCGGCAGCGCCTCGGACGAGGTTCGTACGGCCGATAGCCGAGCGGCACGCGCCATCGCCTCCTGTCGGGAAATGAGAGAGATCCACACATGGTCGTCGCCGCGGGCTGCGATACGGCTGTAGATGGCATCGATGACCGTCTCGGGACGCAATGCGGCCGACTCATATAAACCATGAAGTGCCGCACGAGTCAGGCTGCCGGTCAACGGATCCCACATGCGGAGCGGTCGAATTGGGCCCTGCCGGGCCGGGGGATGGTTCCCACTTGCTCATTCCCTCCTGCGTGCTCACCATGAAACGTCTGCCATCAGCGCGTCACGATGGGACCAGCCGCTGCATGGCTGCCATGAAGTGCTGCGAGGTCGAGACCGCGCCGAAGACTCCTCCTTGCATCTGGACCATTTTGATCGCCGCCCGATGGTTGTCTTCATCCGTCGCTCCGGTGCAGTCCTCGAGCAGTAAGCACTCATAGCCGCGATCATTGGCCTCACGCATCGTCGAATGGACGCAGACATCGGTTGTAATGCCGGTTAGCACCAGATGGGTGATGCCGCGTGTTTTGAGAATGAGGTCCAGATTGGTGGCGTAGAAGCTCCCCTTGCCCGGCTTGTCGACGATGATTTCGTGGGGTGCAGCCTTTAGCTCGTCCACAATCTCCCATCCCGGTTCACTCTCCACGAGGATGCGGCCGCAGGGACCCAGATCGCCGATTCCTGCGCCAATTCGTCGACTACGCCAGAGCTTGTTCTCAGGCAAATCGGTGAGGTCTGGTCGGTGCCCTTCACGGGTATAGATCACGGTGAACCCGGGGATACGCCTGACCGTGTCGAGGACCGCCTTGATCGGCGCAACCGCCTGGGCGGTCAGGGCGATATCGTAGCCCATACGATCGACATAGCCCCCCTGGCCGCAGAAGTCATGCTGCATGTCGATGACCAGCAGCGCGGTTCTGGATGGAACGATAGTCCCATCGTACGGCCAATCATAGGGCTCTGCCTTCACCATGTCAACCATCGCTCTCTCCTCCCCGCTTCCAGGAAGACGGCGTTGCAATCAGTCGATACTGCGGGCGCCATCTGGTGCTCAAAGCGTTACTCCACGCGGCTCTTGGCGCCCGACAACCGCTCGAGCACGACCTCGGCATTGAATGCGACGGCGCACTGGCAACGATGTATCATGGCACTCCCCCTCCGTGGCCGATGGGACTGCAGGGAGGTGGTGGCCCAAATGCAAGGGGGCAATACATTCCCTTCCCTTTATGCTGCCGGTTAGCGAACCCCCGCGTACACGCTCCATGTGCCATAGCGCTTCGGGATGGAGGTGAGGAGAGCGGTCACTTTCAGTCTGGTGCTGAACAGACCGAGCGTCGAACTCTCGCTGTAGAAGCCGTGCCAGGGAAACGTCAGAAAGGTCCACATCTCAAGCGTCAGTGGTCAGGGCGTAACGCTCCTGGCTGGTGCGAGCAGTAGGAGTCGTACGGTTAGGCCTGCCTATCAGAGGCGCCCGCCCGATGGTCCTCCAAGCCCTCGCTTCCTCCGGTAGATGAGCCTCCCGGAAAATGGCAGGCTGCCAGCTGCGCCTCAAGCACGGGTGTCAGGTATGGCATTTGGATGCGACAGCGGTCGGTCTGCCGCGAGCAGCGGCCCTAAAAGCGACACATGTGTGGGTCAGGATCGATGGGACTGACCGGCTCACCGTCGAGTCTGAGGCGTCCATGGCGCGCCTGCGCCTCGATCGTTGGAATGGCCGACACCAGCGCCTGGGTATAGGGATGCTGCGGCTGCTCGAACACCTGCCCGGCAGGGCCGGCCTCGATGATTTTACCCAAATACATCACCAAGACCCGATCGCACATCAGCCGCACCACGTTGAGGTCATGGGAGATGAACAGAAAGCTCATGCCGAGCTGGCGCCGCAGATCGGCGAGCAGTTTGAGAATGACCGCCTACACGGAAACATCCAGGGCGGAGGTCGGCTCATCCAGGATCAGTAACCGTGGGTTCGCCGCCAGGGCGCGGGCGATGCCGACACGTGCTTTCTGCCCGCCGGAGAGTTGGTGTGGATAGCGCTCGAGCAACTCACGGGGAAGGTTCACCAGGTCCGCCAACTCATCCACCCGCGTCCACACACCAGATCCCCGCAGATGGACGAGACACTGCAAGGGGTCGGCTATCGAACGAGCGGCCGTAAACCGTGGATTGAGGCTTTCGGTGGCATCCTGGAACACCTGTTGAATAAGGCGGCGCTCAGGGCTACGAGCGAAGCGGTGCGCCGGGAGCTCGCCGAGGTCGCGACCCTGAAAATGAATCTTGGCGCTGGTGGGATCGATGAGACGAGCGAGAGTTGATTTGCCACATCCGGATTCCCCCATGAGCCCAGCGCTCTCACCCGCCTCAACGCTGATGCTAACGTCATCGACGGCGTGCAGCAGAGCGGGCTCCGACGTACCATCAGCACCGCTGTGGCGCCGGCGCCTTGCCTGTACCATCCGGGCCAGCGTGCTATGGCCCCCGAGTGGAAAAAATTTGGTCAGCCGTTCAACCTCCAGGAGTGCGGTCATAGCGGATCTCGACAAGCGACGACATGACGCGGGTCGACTTGCACGCGCGGCAGCGGCAGGGCGGCAGCTCCCCGCGCAAATCGGGGAGCCCACCCCGAATAGAGGTGAGCGAGTCGAGCTGGCCAGCCCCGTGTGGCGTCGAGGCGATGAGCTTGGCGGTATACGGATGGCGTGGCTTGGCGAACAGCTCCCCAACGGGAGCGCTTTCCACGACATGTCCAGCATGCATGACGACGATGCGCTCGCAATATTCCGCAGCGAGGCCCAAGTCATGGGTAATGAGCAGCGTCGCCATGCGGCGTTTACGGGCCAATTCAACGATGAGGTCCATGATCGCTGCCTGCGTCGTGACATCGAGCCCCGTGGTGGGCTCGTCGGCGATCAACAACGCCGGCTCGCAGGCCAGCGCCATGGCGATGCCTACTCGCTGGCACATCCCCCCCGACAGCTCGAAGAGATACGCCGCATAGCGCCGCTCAGCATCGGGGATGCGCACTTGCATCAGGAGCTCGATGGCCCCGCGCTTGACGCCTGCACGGGGCATGGGGGCATGGCGCCGTAGGATATCACCGATTTGACGCCCAAACCAGTGAGCCCACGAAGGAGGCTCCAGGGCGCGTGAGGTATTCGTCGCCAGCGGGTCGTAGGGCGCCAAGGACGGCCCCAGAACTGCGCCCACCAGCAACAGCAGCGCCAACACCGCGGCAGCCAGGGTGAGTGGATTCTCCAGCATCAGGTAGCGGAGATGGGCCAAGGTTTTCATCCTTCCAGCCTCATACGCGGATCGATCAGGCCATACGCGATGTCGATACACAGGTTGAGCATGACATACAGGACGGCGAGCGTCAGGACAAAACCCTGGACAGGTGCATAATCGGAGGCTATCAAGGCCTCCAGCGCGTAAGAGCCGATCCCCGGCCAGGAGAACACCCGCTCCACCACGACATTGGCCCCAAGCAGGAAGGAGAACACCATACCCATAGTGGTGAGGACCGGGAGCATAGCGTTCTGGAAGGTATACACCAGCAAAATGGTGTGGCGCGACAACCCACTGGCGCGCGCGGTGCGGATGAAATCGCTGGACAATACGCCCAACATCGAGGCGCGCGTCATGCGCGCCAGCGGCGCCAGGGCAAAGATGCCGAGCGTCATCGCGGGCAAGGCCAGATGCGCCAAGGTGGTGGCCAGCAGCTGGTAATCACCGCCCACGACACTATCGATGGTGAAAAAGCCCATGAGGTGTGGCGGCGGAGTTGAGAAGGAATCCAGTCGCCCCAGGGGGGCTGGAGCCCACCCCAGGAGATAGTAAAAAACATACACTAGCAGCAGCCCCGTAAAGAAGACCGGTAGCGATACGCCGGCAGTGGAGATCACCCGGCAGGCATGATCGATGGCTGAATTGGGATGCGTCGCGGCAAGAACCCCCAAGGGTAGTGCGATAGCCACCGAGAATAACAGGCCGAACAGCGTCAACTCCAAAGAAGCGGGTAGGCGTCGAACGATCTCCTCGAGCACCGGCTGTCCAGTGGTCAATGACTGACCAAAGCTGCCCTGGCCTAGCTCGCCGAGGAACGCGAAGAATTGCATCGGCAGACTCCGATCGAGCCCAAGCTTAAGGCGAATCCCCTCGATGGCTTGCTGGGTAGCCGCGGGACCGGCAAAATAGGCGGCGGGATCTGTCGGCAGCGCACGCGTCAAGACAAAGGCGACGACGATGACGCCCAGAAGGCTCGGGAGAGCCGTCGCCGCGCGCCGCGCCACAAGATGCAGCATGGCCACTGAACGGTTGGCGCTTTTCATCATGGCTTCAGGCCTTCCCAATCTGCCGGAAATCGGGCTGCAGGTGGAACCAGAACTGATAACCGGTGATGCTCGTCTGCATGACGACGTCGAGGAACGGCTGCCACAGGGGAATGCGTGGCACTTCAGTCATGGAGATGCGGACGGCCTGGCGCATCAGCTGGTCATAGAGTTGCGGGTCATCAGCGAATCGCGCTGCGTCGACCAGCTTGTCCAACTCGGGGTTTTGATATGACATCGTATTGAACACCGCATTTTGGCCGTGATACGTCCAGTAGAAAAAATACTCCGGATAGTCCAACCAGCCGCCAAAGCGGTTGATGAGCAAGGGCATCGCCTTCTTGGCTATCTCACTCCGCCACTGCGACCCCGGAATCTTGTTGATCGTGGTCTTGATGGCCAGCTGCGCCAACCCTTCCTGGATGAGCACCGCCAGATGAGCACCGCCATCGGTTCGCTGATCGTCCCTTCGCCGAGGTCGAACGACAGTGTGGTCTCAAAGCCACTGGCCATACCCGCCTCTGCCATGAGCTGGCGAGCGCGTTCTAGATTGGTCTGGTACGGGAAGGGTTGAGGCCAGGCGCTGGTCATCGGCTGATCGGCGGAAGCCCCGAACATAGCGATGGCTCGGTCGTAGATAGCCCCTTGCATCAGCTGTGCATAGGGCAGGGCATAGGCCACGGCCTGCCGTACCTTGACGTCGCTGAAGGGCGGGTTCTTGACGTTCATGCCCATATACCAGATGGCGTTGGGGATTGGCACCCCAACGATCTTGAGCTTGCCACGAGCCCGTTTCCCGGTGGCGATCTCCTTGGCATCCTTGGGCGGTACGCCATACGAAATATCGGCGTCGCCGCGCTCCATGAGCGCCAGCCGGCTTCCCGCCGACGGTACATCACGCCAAATGATCCGTCGCATCGGCGGCAGCGACCCACTTTTCCAGCCATCGAAGCGACTCAGAATGATCTCTGTCCCCGGTCGCCAGCTCTCCACCTTGAAGGCCCCACCTGCGGCCGTATTGGCCTTCAGATACTCCATCGCCCAGGGGTCATCGGCCGTCGTATGCTGCTTGGCGACCTCGGAATTGATCACAATAGCAACGGGCACCGCCAGGTCCGGCAAGGTCAGCTTGTCTTTACGTATCGAGTCGATGCGTAGGGTGTGATCATTAACCACCACGAACTGGTCGGGTCGCTCCAGAGAGCCCGCTTTCATCTGGAAGGTGGGGAAGCCTCCGACCGTGACGGCACGGTCGAAGGACCATTTGACGTCCTGCGCGGTGACCGGCCTGCCATCGTGAAACCGGGCATCCTGGCGGAGGTGGAAGGTCATCGACATGCCATCGGCGGCGACTTCCCACTTCTCGGCCAGCTCGGGCGCGAGAACATCCCCATCGTAGGACATCGTGCCATCGGGTAGCGTCTTCTTCCCAAACGTCAGCAAGCGGTCGTAACAGTTCCAGGCCATGGCATAACTGGGACGATTGGCTCCCACTCCATGGATGTCGAGGGAGTTCGGTCCGGATTCGCCGATGGCGACCAGCGATTCCGCGCGACTCTGCGCCATGGCGGGGTCAGGTGTGCGCCACGGTAGCAGTGCAGCAGCCGCGACCATGCCCTGCAACATGGTGCGACGTGAAACCTTCACGTGAGCCATAGAGGTCTCCCAAGGGCAGCGGGACGAATCGCGAGGGCACGCAATGACCTATAGGCAAAGCCAATGCCAGATTGTGAAAGAAGCAGAAATCGCCCTTCAGTCCTGGATCGACAACCATTTCCTGCCCCACACACCGTGCCAGTGTGGGTGTGTCCCTGCTCTATTGCCGCGCAGGGGACGATTGAGGCGCTCAAAAAATGGGCGAACCCCACGGCTTTGAACGTTGGCGCGGCTGGTCTTCTAGGATCGTAGCGTTGGCGAAGGGTCCACGACGGACCGCGCCGTTGAACTGCATTGACGTATGGTCGATGATGTCGGGGAGAGGCTTCTGACGCCATCCATTGGGATGTCTCATACTAGTGACCACTACTGGCCGGCTAGAAGACAAAAAAGGCTCGAAGCACTCGGCCTGCTGGTAAAATTGGATGTTCGCGCACCCAAGCGGCTATGAGGAGGGTTCGAGCCATGGCCCATAATCCCACGATTCTCGCGCAGGTGCTTACATGGGTGTTGCGCTGGCCAATCGAGGCGCTGGATCAGGTGTACGGCACAGGGCGTCCTCGTCGGGGGCTGAGCCGGTGGAGCCAGTTTGGGGCGCTCGTCTTCGCCCAGCTGGCTGGACGTCACCGTTGGCGAGATGTGGCTTGTGCGTTGGCTCTCCAAGCCCATGCCCTTGCCCTCCTCGGCCTGCGACTCCCGAAGCACTC
Source organism: bacterium (assembly GCA_046727435.1). GTDB lineage: Bacteria > Tectomicrobia > Entotheonellia > J063 > CAVPRW01 > CAVPRW01. The sequence continues at coordinate 18,483 of JBKPCR010000057.1, forward strand.
GACGCTTGCCGAGGCCCATGCACGGCGACCCGTGGTGCTGTATCAAGCGCTCTTGGAGACGCTCTAAGCCCGTGCTCGGGCCGCAGGACCGCTGTCGCTTCAAAAACCCTCTCTGGTCGCTGGACAGCCCTCCATCTCTCGGTGTTTGTGCGTGTTCCGCTGGGCTAGTTTCCGTACCACCAAAGCAACCACCACGGTGTAGACTCTCCTGGACTAGGCTGGCCACATCCCCGCGATTATGATGCTCATAGAGGGCAAGCGCCGTGACCTCGCGGTCGCCCGCGGGCTCCACCGGCCCGTGGACAGCACCGTGACCCTGGATCGAGGCGACATCGACGACCAATGCCGGTTCCGTTGGCACCAGGATGGGGGGTACTTCGTCACTCGCCAGCAGGTCAATGTCCCAGTCGACGTGACGACGCGTGTTGCCGTCGCCCGGTCCACGGGAGTGACGGCGGACCACGCCGTGGTCCTGACCGGTCCAAGAGGTCGGGCCTCTCCAGCGCGGCTGCGGCAGGTGCACGATCGGGACGCAGCGACCGGCCAACGCGATGTGTGTGGGACGAAGGCCTTTCACTGGGCGGCCATTACCATTGCCGCGATGTACCAACAGCGTTGGCACATCGCGCAGTTCTTGAAGGCGATTCAACAGAACCTGCGGATCAAGACCTTCTTGGGGACCTCGGATAATGCTGTCATGACGCAGGCGTAGGTAGCACTGATCCCCTATCTGATCCTGGCTTCCTCCGGTTCCAGGCCAAGTTGAACCTCTCGTTCCAGCAGATGCTGCGCCGCCTCCCAATCACCTGTTCGAGCGTCGAAACCTCAGTGGGCTGTGTAGGCTCCAACCGCCTGATGCGGCCGGAAGCCCGCTATGACGCGCTGTCTGATCTAGCCGGACAGCAGTGACTGGTGACACGGCTGTGGAAGCATGAGGATAAGATGGCAAGAAGACACATTGCCGCTGTTTACAAGTGTGCGCTCTGCAGCGTTGCATACCTATATGCTTGGGCGGGCCTCGCACCTGGCTCATGTGATCGATGCCTGCACAGATAATGGACAGAGGTTAATCATGTCGAGCTCTCACGGTCTGCTCGGGAACGACTTCCCAGATGTGCGAACAATGTGCTTTACGTCAAGATGTTGCGTCATTCTTAAAGGCAGGATTATACTGGGCTCGATTCACCATGAAACGCATCCCTGTCATATGTTAGTCACACCTTTTTTCTCTGGAGCAAGTTATGCGAGCCAGACGGACCTTGGCACCCGGCCAAAAGGGCACCAAGAAGCTCCTGCGTCAGTATGGTGCTCAGCTGGTGTGCGTACGTTACCGTTACGACGCCGAGCGCCGCCTGCGATTCACCACAGTTGAGCTGATCATCGAACAATCCCCTTGGTCACCGGCGCCTGCGAGGGTTGCCGACGGGACGCTCGTGGGCGTCCGGGTGGGCGTGAGCGAGGTGGCACTGCAACGGCAGGTCAAACAAACCGGAGGCAAGTGGAACCCCGTCGCACGTGTGTGGGAGATGCCGTATAGTCGGGCGATGGCACTCGGACTAGAAGACCGGATCGAGAAGGGGCGCATTTCTAATAGTCGACACCTCAAAGATGTCTAAAGTTGGACACTTGCAGATGCCTAAAGGTAGGCACAAGTTTCTCCTATTAGCCACAAGTGGCTAATAGGAGAAACTTGTGCCAGCAACCTAATACTAGTTAGCTTGCTGTAGGTAGCCTGGTCGCATATCCTTAAAGGCGAAACGCACGATGAGAGCAAAACGCAAGATGACCCCTTCTTTCGAAGAGGCTTACCCCAATATCGCACATTTTGTTGATGCCATTGGCTACATTACCATTGGGCGTGATGATGATAGCCCTCTCACCTCCTTCATTCAGGCCCTAGACCCAGGTGGAATGGTCTGGGAAGGCAAAGACGCATACCAGACACTGGAGGAAGCGTTTCAGGATTTAGAGGCAGGTCTGGGAAAATGGATGCGGGAGGAGGGGATCGAGTAGCGACACAAGACGAGAGGTTATCCTCTTTCATGTCAAACGGATCAAAGCCAGGGAACCGCAAGCTAACCACGCACTGAAGCGGACGGGGGGACAGCGCTGGTTTGGTACTCCAAGGTTCAGGCACAGTTCGGGGGTGGTTTCGCCCCCGCCGCTTAGTGCGAGCGTTCGGCGGCGCAGCCGTTGCGTCAACCAACAATCTCAATAGGAGGCTCAAGATGATGCACCGACTGATTCCCGCCTCTGCCATAGCCCTTCTGCTTCTCGTAACCGCCGGCACCGCTGAACCGGACAA
>JBKPCR010000058.1:0-6377 GCA_046727435.1 bacterium
GCAGGGGGGAGATCTGAGTATCGGTGCAGACGTAATAACTGTCGTCCGATATGCGGGGGGCAGTATCTTGATGGGATGGGAGGGGTTATGCCACTGACAACTGTCGCACGTGGAAGGGTCTACGATTGGAGCCACTCCGTCGGGCGTGGCGCCGCATCGGGGACAGGCTTCAATTATCCTCAAACGATGTGCCTCGGCAAAGGCGGCGTCGTCTATGTCGCGAACCGGGGCAACGAAAACAATTTTGGCATGCGTGCGAATAAAGTGCGGATTGGAGCGCCTGGCGAAGAGGAGCTCCTGGGAGAGTTTTTCAAGTGGGGCACCGCCGATGGCCGTTCGACCTGGCCATTTGGCGTGGCCGTTGATAGCCAGGAAAATGTCTACCTCTCAGACGAATGGCAGAACACGATCTCTGTGTTCGACTCGAGTGGAAACTTCCTCCGCAAATGGGGGAAAACGGGCAGCGGCGATGGTGAACTTCTCCGGCCTGCTGGTCTGGTGTGCGAGAAGAACGGCAACGTCATTGTCGTCGATAGCGGCAACAATCGCCTGCAGGTTTTCAGCCCGGACGGCAAGTTCTTGGCCAAATGTGGCAAGAGTGGAACTGGCGACGGTGAATTCAACCAGCCGTGGGGGATCACCCTCGATAACGACGGCAACATCTGGGTCGCCGATTGGAAGAACCACCGTGTGCAAAAACTATCCCCACAGGGCAAGTTCTTGATGAAGATCGGCGAATATGGAGCGCTGCCTGCACCTCAGGACGCCTATGGGGTTACCTACCTCGGACCGTACATCTCAAACTCAGGTACGCCCGGCTACGTCAAGGCTGGCCTGCTCAATCACCCCACCGACGTCGCCGTTGATACCGATGGTGATATCTATGTGGCTGATTGGGGTAATCATCGAGTGTGTGTTTTCGACTCCGAGGGCACCCCGATTGCGAATCTTATTGGCGATGCGCAGGTGATGTCCAAGTGGGGCCAGCAGAGCATCGATGCCAACCCCGACATGATGAAAGCCCGGCGGCGGGCGAGAAGCCTGGAGCCTGAATGGCGCTTCTGCTTCCCGACAGCGGTCGACTTCGATCCGGAAACCGACCGCATCATCGTGGCCGAAAGCCAGCGGAATCGCCTACAGATTTATCGCAAAGTACGTGATTACGTGGATTTCCAGGCAAACCTGTAACGGTTTGCGAGCCTCTGCGACGCGAAACGCATGATCTTCGCGTCGCCAAGCTTCCCGTTGTGTCCTGTCCCCCTTGACTCAGCTAAGATCGGGGAGACAGGACACGGGTAGCGCGCCTACGTCAATAGATCGCTTTCCTACCGTATTCCCTGTGTTTCAGGGGCCCATTCCAATTCTAGCGTTTGCACAACGGCTTCTCTTCAATCGAGCGTTTATCGTACGGTTTCCAGCCGGAATGGGTGCGTCACCTGATGCCCTGAAGGCCTGCAGGTAAAGGAAAATCTTTCGCCAGTGCAGAATTAGCTTCCTTGAGAGGGTAGGCCACCCACGAGCTAACCCTCCATGAAAGGGGGAGTCCATGGGAGAGGTGGTGTCAATTCACATCGTACGCCAGCGTCATGGCGTAGTGGAAGCCGTTGAGCGGGCAACGGTGCAAACGAACTATGGTCTGCAGGGGGACTGGCGGTCACGTCGGAATCGTAGTGGTCAACTCACCCTGATCGAGGCCGAAGTGTTGACGGAGGTCGAGCACCTCCTCGGGGCTCCCGTACCTTCAGGGGCAAGCCGGCGCCAAGTCGTCGTCCGCGGTGTTAAACTAAACGACCTGATCGGGCAGCGGATCCGCATTGGGGAGGTGCGCGTCTTCGTCGAAACTCCTTGCGATCCCTGCGCGAGGATGGAGGAAACGATTGGTGATGGGGCTCGGAACGCGTTGGAGAGGCGTGGGGGGGTGCGGTGTTTTGTCCTTGCAGGGGGTGAACTTCAAGTTGGCGATTCCATCATCGAAGAGCCATTTCAGGAGCAGATATTGGAACGACCATCCCCAATTCCAACGTAATTGGTCAGGTGGTATTCGAGAGGCCTCATGATTCCCTATGGGGCTTTGTCTGGCAGCTTAAACCAATGGACTGTTATACGGCGCGGGGGGCGTTTTGGGTGTGATGATAGCCGTCACAAGGTGGACCATGAACGCCGTCGCCAGCAGCGGTGCCACCAGATTGACCACCGGAAGCGTCAACAGCCCGGCGATTACCAATCCAGCGATGAGGAACCGCAGACGGCGCGCGTGCCGTAATCGCTGAGCGCTACGTGGGTCGAGACGGCGTAACGCCACCACCTCGAAGTATTCACGTCCAAGCAGGTAGGCATTGAGGCCGTAGAACACGATCACATTGAGTATAGGCACAAGGTACAGCGGTAGGGCGATCAGATTTAGCACCACCATCACACTGGTAAACTTGAGCGCCACCGCAATGCTTTGCCAAAATGACAAGGGGACGGGGGCAGGCAGGAGCGGATAGTATTGCGTCTCGACGGCGGTAATGATCCGCTCGATAAACAGGCTGAGCACCAGGGTGGCCACGGCCGGAAACAGCAGCCAGGTGAGAACGAGGACGGCAAGTCCCCCCACCACATCGACCAAGATATCGATCCACCAGATGTCGGCGACTGACACATGCGCCAACACCGCCCACACGATGACATACAAGCCAATAAATGCAGCGGTGGTGATCAAGATACCATGCCACAGGACACGCCAGAAGGCGCGCTCCTTCAGGAGGGTCAAAGCCCTGCTGAACGCCAACACCATAGGTATGTCCTTCTTCATCCCTGCGCCGGTTCTGGAACCGGATTCATGACGAAGTTGGGGCTAGGATAGGGCTATAAACGGCAGCTCCATCTGGCAGCCGAGACAGTACGCGAAGGCACGCTCTGCACTCCTTAGACCATACACTGGACCACATCCCGCTTCATGCCCCGCATAATTATGACCGAACCAGAGGACTTCCCAGCTCCCCTCCAAGCCAAGTTCTTCCAAAACCTCTGCCTGCTCATGCAGGTCGAGCTCACACCAGGGGCAATCGATCTCGATGGCCACGTGGATGGCATGCGTGCAGAGGCATTGATCAGTTTCCGTGATGTATTCGTGACATTGCTCACAGATGCCGTTCATTCGGGTTCCCTCCTCTCCGTCACTTCCCCATGAAGGCCCGTTCGGATACAATAGCCGTATGATTCTAGCAGAGATCCAGCAATATATCGAAGACCGCACGCATGGGGAGGTGCTCTACCCTTGTTATGAGTCCTACAGTCTCTCCAAGATCCCCTCAACCGTGTTGGCGCTGCAGGGAATCCCCCAACCGGATCATGCCCTTCTCAAGATTGTCGAGCAGACCGTAGCTCACCGCCGGTATCCGCCAAAAGTTGTCGTCTTGCTGATCGATGGCTTTGGCTGGCATCAGTGGCTGCAATACGCCGAGCGCTACGACTTCTTCAACCGCGTCACCGCGCGCGGCGTCGTGGCACCGATCACGACTGTCTTCCCCTCGACCACTGCCGCGGCTCTCACCACCATCCATAGTGGCATGACGCCCCTGGAACATGGCCTCCCAGAGTGGTGGGTGTATTTTGACGAGCTCGACACCATCGCCGCCAGTCTCCCGTTCACACCACTGGGTGGACGTGGCAGGGATAAGTTGTTGGAGGCGGGGGTCAAGCCCTCCATCTTATTCCGGGAGAAGACCATCTATCAGATGTTGGCGAGCGCCCACGTGCCCTCCTTCACCCTGATCAGGGATGCCTACGCGCGCAGCGCCTACTCATCGGTCGTGCATAAGGGGAGCGTGACGGTGCCCTTTATCAATTCATCCGATTTGTTGGTCAATCTACGGCAGAAGATTGTGGAGGTCTCTGGACCAGCCTATTTCTTCGTATATTGGGACGCGGTCGATGCCATTGCCCACACCTACGGCCCGCACACAGAGCAGTATCACGCCGAGTTGGCGGGGTTTTCCTATTTGCTGCAGCGGGAACTCATCGAGAAAATCCCGGAGCATGTCGCGGCCGATATCCTGCTCCTGGTGACGGCTGATCACGGGCACATCAACGTCGCGCCGCGCCAGACGTTGTATCTTAATCGCTATCCGAGATTGATGCGAAGTCTGGACGTAAGCCACGCCGGTCGACGCATACCGCCCTGGGGTAGTCCCCGCGACGTCTTTTTGCGCGTTCAAAAGGACCGCCTGCCCGAGACCGCTGCCTGGTTGACCAAGCGCCTGGCGGGCAAAGCCACCGTCATGACCACCGCTGAGGCCCTGCAGCGCCAGCTCTTTGGAGTGGGTAAGATCCACCAACGATTCAAGCACCGCGTCGGCAATCTCCTAATTCTGCCCACGCACGATCATCTGATCTGGTTCGAGCATCTCAAGGGTAAAAAATTCAGCCTGCGGGGCATGCACGGAGGATTGCGGCCGGACGAGATGCTCATCCCATTCGCCGCGGCAAATCTGGTCGCGCTGCAGTAAGATCATGGTCACCCCCAGAGCCGCTTGGTTGCCAGAGTGGCCCCTTCCTTCAGTGTCTGCAGCTTGGCCCATACGACGCTTGCGGCGACCAACTCCGATCCCGCAAATGTGCCAAAGCCACAATCCACGCTGGCGATGACGCGGCTGCGATCCCCAATCGCCTCCACAGCTTGACAGATACGATCAGCCACGACTTCGGGATGCTCGACGAAGTTGGTGGTCGAATCGATCACTCCGGGCAGGAAGAGCATTGATTCGGGCAAGGGATGACGCTTGAACACTTTATATTCGTGCTGATGGCGCGGATTCGCGAGCTCGAGCGACAGCGCACCGACGTTGGCCCGATAGAGGATCGGTAGGATGGCCTCCAAGGGCACGTCGTAGATGTGCGGGCTGTCATTGTTGCCCCAGCAGATGTGTAAGCGAATGCGTTCGGGAGGGATGTTGGCGACCGCCTGATTGATGGCGTCGATGTGCGTGGCCACAATCTCTTGGAATCGCTCCAGGGAATCGTTCTGGAAGAGGCGGGTGTGTTCCATCGCCAGGTCTGGGCAGTCGAGCTGGAGGAGCAGTCCGCGCGAGTGAATGAGCTCATATTCTTTGCGCATCTGCTCCGCCAGCGCGAAGACATAGCGCTCGTGGGAGTCGTAATAGGCATTCAGCATCGTTGTAGCAATGATCCCCGGCGACGCCGCCGTCATGAAGCTCTCGGTGAACGGCCGCGGCAAGGTTTTGATGACGCGTAGGAAGAGGTCACATTCCTTCGCCGCCTCGTTGAGGTCGGTGTACTGTACGTCGGCCATGGCCTGCGGCGCATTGTTGATTCGAGCGCCGCCCCGACGACGGAATGCCAACATCGCCGCGTAATCCGGGAACTCAGCCATCTCACGTGCGGGAGGGCGCCGGCTCTCACCGCCAAACCCCCGCATGCGGCGGCTCACATACGTGGAGAAGCCCACACGCGGCTGCTCGCCATCGTTGCCGATGTCGATGCCAACCTCCAGCTGTTTCCGGACTACATGCTCGACGGCGTCTTCAACCTCGCGATCGAGCTCCGCCTCGTCGATGACCTCACCGCGATCCTGTTGTACCAGCAGATCACGCAGCTTCGGGTGCCGCGGTAAGCTCCCTACATGCGTGGTCAAAATCCGCTCCTCACTCCGCTGCATGCTGACATCCTCCCGAGGTCTGTGCTCCCTCTCCCGCCGGGAGAGGGCTGGGGTGAGGGGTGTCATACAGCATCGCCAGGGTTCCCCTCACCCTAATCCCTCTCCCAGAGGGCGAGAGGACTGGAGTTCCTGGCCGTTAGTGTCGCCCGGCGCCTCCAGGCGTCGGTGCTGCCGGCGGGAAATATTCGGCGACTGGGATTTCGATGACGCTTGGGCCATCCAGCGTCAGTGCCTCCCTCACGGCCGACGCGATGTCCTGCGGTCGCTCGACATAAAATCCGCGGGCGCCGTAGACCTCTGCCAGCTTGTCAAAGCGTGGGTTAACGAGATCGACACCGATATATTTTTGATTGAAGAGGCGTTGTTGCTGGGCCTTCTCCGCTCCGTGGCAGCGATTATTCAAGACGATGCTGACCAGGGGGATGTTCCAGCGCACGGCGGTATTGATCTCCTGTGAGGTATATAAAAATCCGCCGTCCCCCTGGAGGCTAATGGCAGTGCGGTCAGGACATCCGAGCTTGGTGCCCAGGCCGACGCAATATCCCATGCCCAGGCCACCGTGCCCGGCATAGTTGAACATCGTGCGTGGTACCTCAAAGCGCAGTCGATCGTAGCCCAAGCCGGGCGCCACTCCAGCATCGATCGTCACCATACAATCACGCGGCAGCGCTTTGAGCAGCTCGGGATACACGCGCTGCGGCATCATGGGCTCGCC
>JBKPCR010000059.1:0-14556 GCA_046727435.1 bacterium
CTCCTGCCGCCACAGCAAAGTAGTCGGCGTCCCCTGGTGAAATCGCCAGCGCCATGATCTCTTGTGGCAGCATTTGCTGCCAGGCGATGCGATGCTGCCGATCGATGAACAAGACCTCACTGTTCCACAGTCCCATGAGCATATCGCTCTGATCCGAGACAGTCGACCGCCAAACTCGTCCTTTGCGGCGTAAGCTCCAGACCTTCTGACCGTCGCGATGGAACACCTCTAGTAAGGTATTGATAGGGCCGGTAATACCACTGTTGAGTGTCACCACGCTCTTGCCCTGCGGAGTGATATAGGGAAGCCCCACACTCTGCCGCTCCCACAAAAGTTTCCCATCCCTGGTGAACAGTGCAATCGAAAAATCCATCGTACCGATGGCCACATACTGTCCGTCGTCCGAGAGAGACACGCCGAGGATCTTCAGCTCACGACTAGCCATCCACCGCTCCCGACCCATTAGATCTAGAACATGCAGACGGCTGTCGCCGTCAGATGCCAATGGGGCTGTGGTGAATGCTACTGTCTGTCCATCTCGGGTGAGGTCCAGGCCGGTGAGTTGCGCACGGACGTGCTGCTGCCATCGGGAGGTTAACACTTTGGGGCTTGAGGAGGGAGGCTCACCCCACAGCGCTGGGCACAACAAGGCGAACTCGACCATCGCCCCTGCCAAGAATCGCAGCAGGGTTGGAGGCAAGATAGATAGCATAGGGCCTACCCACTGAGGTCGCTTATGCCGGCGTTCGGTTGGCTCCTGCCAAATCGTTGACCACCGAACGAATCTGCTCTCCAGTGAAGGGTTTTTTAAGAACCATGAAAAACCCCAGCTCGAACGCGTCCGAGAGCAATTGGCTATAAGGGTAACCAGTCACGATCACCGTGCGGGTCGCCGGATGTGACTCACGAATCATCTTCAAAAGATGCACCCCAGTCGTGTCAGGGAGCACAAGATCGATAAAGGCAACCTGATAAGTTTCTGTGGCGAGGGCGGTGTTCGCCTCTCGACCCGACTGAGCCACGTGTACAAGGAATTGAGTCGCGGGTAATACCTCCCGAAACAGTTCCCCTACCTGGGCCTCATCGTCGACGACCAAAATCTTGGTGCGCTTGCGATCGGGCTTACGGCTGAGCCACTCATCGATGGCCTGCTTGTGAAATCGCCATTGCCCCCCAACCTTGGTGCCAGGCAGCTCGCCTCGGGCGGCAAGCCGGTAAATCGTAACCGAGGCCATATTGAGGTATGTTGCCAGTTGTCTAACAGTGAGAATATTCGATATCGGTTCCATCGTCTCTCCAGTAACCATATTACACATCGATCTTACAATAACTTTCCTTACGATACAGCTTCTCTAGTAATATGTCAATCCCTTACATAAAATGCCAAAAGCCAACATTACATGACAAGAGTACTGTCGGTGCGCCTTAGTCCACAGGCTCCTCTCGCCATGGGCGACCACTTCGCGCTCCGAACTTGACACGGATTAGTGCAGAGGGCATCCGCATTTGTAGCCATTGTCGGGCCTACGAGCCCATGGCAGCCCGGAGAGATGAAACCGTCAGTCATGAGGGAAATGTCGGACGGGAACGCGCTTCTCCTATGCCTTGCCGGTGCAAAGTCATGTATAGCCGTGGCACATAACTCTGCGGCGGTCCCATGTGGGCGGTTGCTTCCTCAGCGCCAAGGGGGGGATTCGATTGGCTCCCCAGCAGCGCCGAGGAAGGACCGCCGCGACGGTGGAAGCCGTCTCCGTCGTCATAACCGACAGCGTCGTCAGGAGGAAGCACGAAACACATCTAAAGACGTAAGCGTAGATGGCCCTCGGACCTCGAAGTTCACTTTTTATCTTCGCCTCCAGCAGGGTTGAAGACACGATGCGAGAGTTTTCTCTAGCGCCCTTCTGGGCGTTGCTCAAGATCGAGCTGCACCGGCTTGTCAGAAGGTTGCGTCGCCGGTGTGGAGCTGCTGACTTCACCCGTCCTTGGCAATTGGCTCAGATGGAATTCGATACGTCGATTCAGGGACCGTCCATAGGGCGTGTTGTTCGAAGCAATGGGATTTTCAGCTCCCCGCCCGACAGCGACTAATCGGGGTAACTCGATGCCACGTTCGATGAGATAGTCGCGCACGGCAGTGGCGCGATGTTCGGACAGCAGGCGATTGAAGTCCGGACTGCCGACATTATCGGTGTAGCCCTCGATGACGATTTTCACATCGGGATACCTTTGCAAAATGGTGGCCGCTTCATCGAGGAGTTTCCGGCTGTCTTCGCTCAACGTCGAGCGTCGATGGTTGAAGGTAACCCCCTTGGTCAGAGTCTTTGGCAGCGTCGAAAGTTGTGTCAGGTCCTGACCACGGACTTGATCGCGCAGGCTGCGGACCTCCTCCCCCAGGTTCAGAACCTGATCGGTGGTGCTCGAGAGCTGCTGCCGCAGGTTGCTCGCGCGTGACTCAACTTCGGCTCGGGCCAGCGTCAGATTGCCAATCTCCTTCTGCGCGGCGCCGAGTTTTTCCGTCAAGACCTTGGCCTGGTTTTGGGCGGCATTCCGCGCCTCGATCGTCTGCGAGAGCTCGGTTTGCAGCCCGGTAAGGTCGTTCGACAACTTGGCGATGTGGCCATCCGCCTCGTCTTTGAGGTGCGTCATCGATGCGAGTTGGGTCTGTAGCGTTGCACGCTGCCCACTCATATCAGCGAGTTGAAGGCGCATCTGTTCCCGCTCTGTGCCCGCTCGTGCCAGTTCCCGCTGCATAGCATCGACCTGACCTGTGAGTTGATTGGCGCGGCGCTCGGCATCGGCGATAGCCTGCCGCGCTGCCGTCAGCTCATGTTGACTACCCTCAAAATTGGTGCGTAGGCGCGTGAGCTCTGCGTTGACATCCTCGCCACGCGTGCGAGCACTGGCATATTCCTCCTTGAGCCTTTCCACGTCCTTCTGGAGCTGATCCCGCTCTTGGGTCGCGGTCGTCAGTTGGTTTTCCAAGCCTGGGATGAGTGCCACACGGCCGGAGAGGTCGCTGATCTCCTTGAGGCGTTCCGTCAGCCTCGCTTGTAGCTCTTGGACTTGTGCCGATAAGCTACCAGCCTGTTGAGCCGCTGCTGATTTGGCCGTCTCGGCCGCGATGAGCGCCTCTCGGGTTTCACGTACGGTCGACTCTGAGGTACTAAGTCGTTGGCCCAACTCCTGACGGGTCTGCTCAAGGCGGGAAACGTTTTGTTGGAGGTCTTCAATGCGACTCTGGGCCACGGTCAATTCGGCCACCTTCTGCGCCAGGCTAGTTTCAGCTTGGACCAGTTGCACGCGCGTCGTCTCGGTGACCTGGAGCGCGTCATCGGCGCGCTTCGCCTGGGCCTGTGCGGTGGCCAGCTCGATGTTCAGGCGTTGCATTTCCTGCAGCAAAGCATCGAGCTTTTGCCCTTCGGGCGCGCGCGCCTCCACCGCGTCAGACAGACGTGTCTGCAATTGACCGATCTGCGCGGTGAGCTCCGCAAGTCGTCCGGCGAGACCTGCGGAGGCTTCATCGGCTTTGGTCCGTGCGGCCAACAGTGTGTCCCGTTCCGTCTGCAACTGCCCCAACGATTGCTGTAACTCGGCCAATTGGGGACGCAACGACGCGACTTGCTGCTCACTATCTTGCTGGTCCGCTCGCACCTGGGCGAGTTGCCTTTGAGATTCGGTCAACGACTCGCGCGATTTCTGTGCCTCAGCCTCAGCCATGGTCTTGGCCTGATCAAGCGCCGCCGCTCTCGCCTCCAGTGTTTCATTCGCTTGTTTGAGCTGCTGCCATTCCCGCTGCCGAGTGTCGAGCTGGCCGCTCAACATTTGCTGCTCGCGCTGCAATGCGTCAATCCGTTGTTCACGATCAGTCAGGGTCTGTCGTAACTGGGCAGTCGCATCGTCGCGCGCAGCGTCAGTTGCTTCGAACGTCTTAAGGTGTGCGGCCGCTTCGTCGCGCTCACGTGTCAGTGTCTCTAGCTGCGCTTGGCGCTCACGCAATTGTGTGGCAAGCGTTTGTTGTTCCTGGACCAGCCGTTCGAGCGTTTGTTGACGAGCGCTAAGCTCGTTATGACTGCTCGAAAGCGACGCTTCAAGCGCCGCCCGTTGCTCCTCAAGCGCTTGGAGCCGGGCTGTCAGGTCGGTACGCTGTTGGCTCAGTTGCCCATCCAGATTGGCCACGTGCATCTGCAACGCTTCTTTTTCTTGTGCGGCCTGTCGCACCTCGGCTTCACGCGCCTGCAGGTGGTCGGTTAAGGCTTGATGCTCCTGCTGCAGAGCTGTAAATGCTTGCTGGCGTTGGATTAACTCCTGCTGCGTTTTGGCCAAGGCCTGCTCCTGTTCGAGCCGGCTTTGTTCCAAAGTGCGAATCCGATCACTCAGGTCTGCTCCCTGTTGCGTCATCTCCTGGATGCGGGTATCGCGGTCCCCCACCTGGCTGGTGAGGGTTTGCTGTTCTTGCCGGAGGCGATCAAGGTTTTGTAGCCTTTCGGCCAGTTCCGCCTGGCTCTGCGTCAGGGATTGCTCAAGTGTGGCACGCGTCCCTTCGAGTGTCTTGATCTGCCCTGTCAAATCATTGCGCTGACGCTCGACCTGACCCAACTCTTCGCTTTGCTTGGCATGCGAGGCCTCAAGAGTCGCCAGCTTGTCCTGCACCTCGCTCAGGGCTGTCTGGATGTCAGAGAGTTCGCGTTCCTTGCCCGCGAGCTTCTCCTCCAATTCACGCGTACAACCGAAGAGGAGAGGTACGAGCAATAGGACCAGGCAAGAGCGACCGCCCCAAGGCCACCCAAGAAAGACCTCCCGCATCATAATCTTCTCCTTCAGCATCGCGAGGGATGTCCAGCAAATCGGCCTACCCTCCAGCGTTGTCGGCAGGTAAGGCTCCATCAACTTGCGCCTACCCTATCATCGCCAGTATCTTCGCTATTCGCAGCAGGCACGGCGCCGAAAAGTGCGAGATTCGACACAAGTTACGCAACCGTTAAAAATCTTATTATAGGCACCGCCAAGGTCGATCAGCAACCCATAAATCCACGTTGGGGCTCCCTGGTTGGTCGATGCGATGTACCCACATCTTGTGTACAGTATAACAGTTGGTGTCGAGTCGGAAACCACCCCATTACATCGGTAGAGCATGGCGTGCCGCGGACAACTTCATGTATGAGGGCCTGGCCATGATCGCACCCAGAACCTTCGCTGTAACGCGCCTTGCGTGTCTGCTTGTAGGAATTTTGCTTGCGCCTGTAGGTTTGTCCACCATCGTATGGGCTGGGGCCGGCACGACCGCTGAACCCACGGTCTCGGTTGCCGATCTGGAACACCTGGCTCAACAAATCGCCGACCCACAACAGCGCGACCAGCTCCTGAAAACTCTCCAGGCACTGATCGTGGTGGCAACGCAAGGCCGCACTGGCGCACCTTTGCAGGAGAAACCCGAGCCATTCGCCGATCATTCACAGGGCCTATTTTTCGCCTTCGGCGAGCTCACTCAGCATCTGGCCACGTCAGGTCGCCGGGTAGTCCATGGCCTTGTGACCATCCCCATTATGCTCATGGAGCTGCCGACCCGTCTCCGGGATCCAGCGACGCTTTGGTCCGTGACGGCCATCGTCCTCGCAGCGGTCATCTTGGTGATCCTGGCTTTTGGGCTGCAGCTTTTCACCAACCGTTTGGAGGCAAAGTTGTGCGCTCGCACCTCGGTGAGCGAGCTCCGCCTTTGGTGGCGGAAGGCATGGCTTTCCTTGCTTTTCGTGGGGTTGGCAGTGGCTCCTTACGTAGCCTTGCTGGGCCTCAGCGGGATCGTGTTTAGCATTTTCCCCATCGGGGCCATTCCAGCAGGCATAGCTGCCCTGGTGATCTCCACGCTCATGCTGTATCGCTTCCTCCGCACTGTCGCACGTGTCCTCCTCGATCCTGACACACCGAGTGCTCGGCTGCTGCCGATTGATGACAGCACAGCACAGCGGATCTGGAGCTGGGTAGTGCGACTGATCGATATCGCCGCGGCCTATTTTTTCACTACACGTGCTCTGCTGACGATTGGCGTCGCCGATCAATTCTATCAAGTTGTGCGGGGAATACTGATTATCGTCATGGCCACTGTCCTGTCGGCCATGATCGCACGTCTGGGGCAGACGCAGCATATTGTCGCCGTTGCCGCAGAGGGTGATCGGCGCCGCCTCTGGCCCAGCGTCTGGGCGACGCTGCGGACGATCTGGGCGATCCTCGCTATCGCCTATGTCTGGAGCGCGGCCCTTTTGGCCATCCTCAGTTTCCACCAAAGGGTGACCTTCATGGTAGTTGCCTCGCTACTGATGGTAGCAATCCTCGGCGTCGGTATGGCATTGCTCTGGGTGAGCGATCTGTTGTTCAAACACGCGGTTGCTCGGAACGAGCGGATCGGACGCTATCTCCCGGGGTTGGAAAGGCGGACACTGCGATACCTGAAAGCAGCATGGTGGAGCAGCCGCGTTCTCATCGTTCTGGTCATACTCCTGTGTATTCTGCAGGTGTGGGGTATCGGCATCGCCTGGCTCATGACCTCACCCCTGTGGGCTGGTCTGCTGTCACGTCTCACCATGCTCCTGGTGACGGCGGCCATGGTGATGTTCGTCATCGATCTAAGCACGTTCATTAGTCAGAAGCTGGTGGAGCCCACGCAGAGAGGTGTCGAGCTCAGCAAAAAACGCAAGACGTTGGTGCCCCTCACGGCCACCGCGATCAAGTATGCTGCATTGTTTGCGGGCGGCCTGAGCGCCCTGCATCAAGTGGGGGTCAATATCACGCCGATTTTGGCTGGCGTTGGTATTCTCAGCCTGGCCGTTGGCTTTGGGGCGCAAACGCTTGTCAAGGACATCATCAATGGCTTGTTCATCCTGGTTGAGGATAGCATTGCGGTTGGCGATGTGGTCACGATTCGAGGGACAGGGGGCTTAGTCGAGGCGGTCAATCTTCGCACCATTTGGCTGCGCGATCTCCAGGGCAACGTGCATATTATCCCGAACAGTCAGGTGGAGATGATCACCAATATGACCAAGGATTACTCCTATTACCTACTGGATGTCGGTGTCGCCTACCGCGAGGACACCGATAAGGTGATCACCGCTCTGCAAGAGATCGATGCTGAGATGCGTGCTGATGCAGCCTTTGCTGCTGACATCCTGGCACCAATAGAGATTTTGGGCGTGGACCACTTCACTGATTCCGCGGTGGTGCTAAGGGCCCGGCTGCAAACCAAACCTATCAAGCAGTGGTCCGTCGGTCGCGAATTTAACCGTCGCATGAAAAAGCTGTTCGAGGCGCGCGATATCGAACTCCCGTTCCCACAACGCATTATCTCCTGGGGCGAACCGCAGCGCGGTGGGGCGGTGCCGCTGCAGCTCCATATCGACAACCTCGAGGCACTGGTTACTACGATAGGCCAGAGGGACCACGAGACGGTGACACACCACCAAGGCAATGCTGAAGCGCCATGATACAGCCACCAACGGCTTCCTAGCGCGGGTCTGAATTCACTTGCAATGGTAGAGCGGACCTTTGTATGCTAGCGGGAGGCCTCCAGCCAGCGCTCGCCACGTGTGTAAACTGCTTGGGATGGGAGGCAACGGCAGGGTGAAACTCCACAGGCATCAGTGGGTGAACAATGGAACCACGACCGGTGTTGTCTAAGCGCCATTACCCCTGGCTCAAAGTGAAGCTGCCACATGGCGAGAATTATTTCGAACTCAAACAGCTCGTGCGCGAGAAGCGCTTGCATACGGTATGCGAGAGCGCCAGTTGCCCCAACATCGGCGAATGCTGGAACCAGAAGACCACTACCTTTATGATCCTGGGGGACGTCTGTACCCGAAGCTGCGGCTTCTGCGACGTGAAGACGGGCCGCCCGCCGGGGCTCGATAGTGAGGAGCCGGGTCGCGTGGCTGAAGCCGTCAATCTCCTAGGGCTTAAGCACGCGGTCATTACCTCGGTGAACCGCGATGAGCTCCCCGATGGCGGCGCGGCGATCTGGGCCGCCACTATCCGGCAAGTCAAGGCACTGAATCCGCATTGCAGCGTCGAAGCGTTGGTTCCGGATTTCGAGGGCGTGGAAGCGTCGCTCTTGGCGGTATTGGAAGCCAAGCCGGACATCTTGGCACACAATACCGAGACGGTCCCGCGTCTGTATCGTACGGTGCGGCCCCAGGCCAAGTATCCCCGGTCGCTGGAGCTGCTGCAGCGCGCCAAGCAGCGGGGATTTGTCACCAAGAGCGGGGTGATGGTCGGCTTGGGGGAGGAATGGGAGGAGCTCCGCCACGTCATGCATGATCTGTGCGCGGTACATTGCGATATCCTGACCATTGGCCAGTATTTGCAGCCGTCACGACGGCACCTTCCGGTGCTACGCATCTATACCCCGGAGGAATTCCAGCAATTGCGCCAGGACGGTCTGACCGCTGGCTTCAGGCATGTGGAGGCGGGGCCATTAGTGCGCAGTTCGTACCATGCCGGAGAGCAAAAAGCCAACACAGGCCTCTTCACCCTCTCGGGTTGATGGCAAGTCGGCCTGCGCCGATCGGATCCTTGCGCGCCGAGGCACCCGGTCGTCGTTAGCGATGATTTCTGCAAAGCCATGGTGGGCCCGAGAAAGGAAGGATCGATGGCGAGTCAGATTGTCATGCCCAAAATGAGCGAGACGATGGAAGAAGGGGTGGTAGTCAAGTGGTTGAAGCGCGAAGGCGATCGCGTGGCGTCTGGCGATGCCCTGGCGGAGATAGAGACCGATAAGGCTGTCCTTGAGCTTGAGGCAACGACGGCCGGGGTGCTGCGCAAGATTCTCGCCCAAGAGGATAGCAAGGTGCCGGTCGGGCAACTCCTCGCCGTGATCGGGTCCGCGGACGAGGATGTGTCGTCCCTCATCGACCGATCACCATCGCCGTTCCCACAGCCGTCGCCCGTGATCATGGCTGCATCCGTGACATCCGCTGCCCCTCCAAGCGCTGTCGTTCCCAGCGCAGGGGAAACCGCCCGACCGGAATCTATCACACGTGAGCGGATCGACGCCTCTCCGTTAGCGCGCCGTATGGCTGAGGAAGCGCGGATCGACATCGCCCAGGTTCCTGGCACTGGTCCTGGGGGCCGAGTTGTGAAACGAGATATTGAAGCGTTTCTGGCGCAGCTTCGCAGCCAGCCTTCGCCACCACCCACATCGCCTGTCACAGCACCGGCAGCGGCCCTGGAGGCGGGCCTGCGGATTCCGGGACAGCCGGCCCTGATCGGAGTCGCAGACGTCGGCCATACCGAGCGCGAACTCAGCATGATGCGCAAGACGATCGCCCGACGCATGGTGCTGAGTAAGACCACCACCCCACATTTTTACCTGACCACCGAAATCAATATGGAGCGCGCCATCACCATGCGACAATCGTTGAACGAGCTGGCGGCCGATGAAGCGAAGATCAGTTTCAACGACATGATCTTGAAAGCGGTGGCCAATGCCCTACGGCAATGCCCCCAGATGAACGTGTCCTATGCCGACGAGAAGATCCGAGCATACCAGCGCGTGCATCTCAGCATGGCGGTGGCCCTCGACGACGGGTTAATTACGCCAGTCATTCGCGATTGCGACCGCAAGAGCCTGGGAGCAATCGCCCGAGAAGCCAAAGAGTTGACCGAGCTGGCCCGGGCACGCCACCTTAAACCCGAGGACTATACTGGAGGCACGTTCAGCGTCTCGAACTTGGGGATGTTCGATGTTGAGGAGTTCGCTGCGATCATCAACCCGCCTGAAGCTGCCATTTTGGCGGTGGGTACCATCAAGCAGCAGCCGGTGGTCGTCGATGGACAGCTCAGCATTGGGCATCGCATGAAAGTAACATTATCCGGCGATCATCGCGCCATCGATGGGGCGACTGGCGCACAGTTCCTGCAGATCGTCAAGCAACTGCTCGAGCAACCCTTGACGCTCATGCTGTAACCCCGAACCACACCGTCGGCGGCCGTTGCATACCTACCGGAGCCATGTGGGTAGGGTAGCCTAGCAGGCGATGTACAAGCTCAAGGAGGTTGGATGGCGGCACCGGATCAGGCGTTTCAGGTGATCGTCATTGGCGGAGGACCTGGCGGCTATGTGGCAGCCATTCGCGCCGCGCAACTGGGCCGAAAGGTGGCCGTTGTCGAGCGCGATCGTCTCGGTGGCGTGTGCCTTAATTGGGGGTGCATCCCCACGAAGGCCTTGTTACGTAATGCGGAGGTGCTGTCGCTAGCCCAGCGTGGAGAGGAATTTGGTCTGCAGATCCAGGGGTTGACCGCCGATTACCGCAAGGCCCAGGTGCGCAGTCGTCAAGTTGCCGATCGGCTGATGCGGGGCATTGCTTTTCTCATGCGCAAAAATCATATCACTGTAGTTGCGGGAGCGGCTCGGCTGCGCACGCCAACGCACGTGGAGGTGCAACCCACCGAAGGTGGCACAGCCCAGGTGCTGGAGGCCGAGCATCTCATTCTGGCAACGGGTTCACGCGAACGCCTCCTGCCCGGTGTTACCGTGGACGGCCGACGGGTGTGGACCAGCTACGAGGCGCTGCAGGTTGAAGCCGCCCCAGAGAGCCTGATCATCATCGGAGCGGGCGCGGTTGGGGTGGAATTCGCCTCAGTATTCGCCACCTACGGGACGCGCGTCACGCTAATCGAAATGCTGCCGATGCTTGTGCCGCTCGAAGACCAAGAAATCGCCGAGGTGTTGGAACACTCATTCCACCAGCGTGGCATGCAGATCATGACCGGCACCAAGGTGGAGAAGGTCGAGGTCTCCGACCATGAGGTACGTGTGATAGTGGCGGCCCCCCCAGGCATGCAGGAGCTGTCGGCGGCAGCCCTGCTGCTGGCGGTTGGCCGAGCGCCGAACACGGAAGCGTTGGGCTTAGGGATGGTGGGCGTGGCCGTGGAGCATGGTTTTGTGCAGGTAAATGGCAGTCAGCAGACGAGCATCCCCAACATTTATGCCATCGGGGATGTCGCAGGTCCGCCGCTGTTGGCCCATAAGGCCATGGCCGAAGGGGTGATCGCCGCTGAGCACTTGGTAGGACGCACCCCTAAGCCGCTCGAACGTACCAACATTCCGAATTGTACCTACTGCTCTCCGCAGGTGGCCAGTATCGGTCTGACCGAGCTACGTGCCCGTGAAACGGGGCGCGAGGTCAAAGTGGGCAAGTTCCCATTCCGCGCCAGTGGCCGGGCGCTCGCCATGGCCGAGACGGAAGGGTTGGTGAAATTCGTCGTAGACGCCAAGATTGGGGAGATTCTTGGCGTGCATATTGTGGGGCCTGAGGCCACAGAGATGATTGCTGAGGTCGCTGCCTTGAAGACCTTAGAGGCGACTTTAGACGAGCTGTTCTTGACAGTGCACGCACACCCGACGCTAGCTGAAGCACTCTTGGAGGCGGCACTGGCAGCCGATGGCCGGGCCGTGCACCTCTGATCCCTGCAGTGTTGTCTAGGGGTCGCCGGTGCAGCCCACCAGAACACGAGCCTGCGGCTATAGGGTGTCCGTCCCTTTACAGGCGCAGAGGGCCTCGATATAATACACAATGTACGCGGTTATCTGTTCGTTTTTGTTGCCGGTCTCATACGTCTACACCGCTCTCATCACCTGAGAGGTGCTGATATGGAGCCCCAACCAGCATAGGGAGGGCAGGCGCATGGCTGAGGCAGGTCATCGCCCACAGAATCCCCTGATCGTGGATAAGGTCGCGGAGCTCAAGGAGGGGGAGTTCCCTCCCGAGGGACGCTACGGCGATAACATCCTGGTAACTTCGGTGGATAAATTCCTCAATTGGGCCCGGCTCTCATCGCTCTGGCCCATGACTTTCGGACTCGCTTGTTGCGCTATCGAGATGATGGCCACGGGGGCTTCGCGCTACGATCTCGATCGCTTTGGCGCTGGCGTCTTCCGGCCAAGTCCGCGGCAATCAGACTTGATGATCGTGGCTGGCACGGTGACCATTAAGATGGCCAGCCGTATCAAACGGCTCTATGCCCAGATGCCAGCTCCTAAGTACGTGATCTCGATGGGGAGTTGTGCGACCTGTGGGGGCCCTTATTGGAAACATGGCTATCATGTCCTGAAGGGGGTCGACCAGATCGTCCCAGTAGACGTCTACGTGCCAGGCTGCCCCCCCCGTCCAGAATCCCTCATGGAGGGGATTTTGAAGCTCCAGGAGAAGATCAAACAGGAGCAGACCCTGCAGCGCAAGCTAGCCGCCATCGGCAGATCGGAAGTTAAGGTGCCTGATTTTGCCAAGGACCATCACTAGTCTGCAGCACGACTTTGACCTGCGAGGAGGGAAGGAATCATCGTGACACCTGCGGAGATTCATGCACGTATTAAGGAGCGCTTTGAGGATCAAGTCCTGGAGTTTGAAGAGTCGCTCCTGAATCCATCCATCAAACTGGTCCCAGAGGTCGTCGCTGAAGTCGGACGGTATTTAAGGGATAATCCCGAGCTGCAGTTCAACTATCTGATGTGCCTGAGCGGTGTGGATTATGGGGCCGGGCAACCCCTGGGGGTGGTGTATCACCTCCAGTCCATGACTCTGATGCACCAGATCGTGCTCAAGGTGGAGCTGCCGCGCGCGAGCCCTAGCGTGCCCTCGGTGGCGTTGATCTGGCGTACCGCCGACTGGCACGAGCGCGAGGCGTACGACTTATTCGGCGTCCGATTCGAGGGGCATCCAGATCCACGGCGGATCTTTTTACCAGACGATTGGGAGGGGCATCCACTCCGCAAGGATTACGTGGTGCAAGAGTTTTATCACGACATACGGGTGCCGTTTCCGGACCTCGACCCAGACCGTGGCACCTATGTCTTTGGCTCACCAGGTGAGGGGAAGAAATCGTGACCTACGCCCTGAAGGAGTATTTTACCAATGTGTTCGCGGGGATCTGGACGGTGCTGGTGGGGATGCGCTTAACGTTTTGGCACCTATTTACCCCCTCGGTCACATTGCAGTACCCGGATGAAAAATGGGAGCTGCCGCCCGGTGCCCGCGCGCAGTTGTTCAACAATTTCGATGACTGTATCGGCTGCGGTTTTTGCGCCAAGGTGTGTCCGGTTGACTGCATCTATATCGAGACGGTCAAAACCGGGCCAGGCGAAGACTTAGGGAAAGCTTCCACCGGGAACCCGAAGCGCTTGCATGTCCTGCGTTTCGACATCGACATGGCTAAATGTTGCTATTGCAACCTTTGCACCATTCCGTGTCCAACCGAATGCTTGCAGATGACACCTAAGTACGAAAACTCCGTCTTTAATCGAGCCAACTTGCTCTACCACTACTCGACTTACCCTGCCATTGAGGCGGGGCGCATCCGGGCTGAAGCAGAGAAGCGCGAGGCAGAGGAGGCGGAGAAGCGTAAAGCCGCGGCAACCGCGCGAGCCGCCGCCGCTAAAGCCACGCCGAAAGAAGCCGGAGCCAAAGCGTCGGCAGCTAACGAGGCGCCAACGGTGATGGAACCTGTGGCCAGGCCGGCCGAGTGAGCCGAGCCGCGACAGATCTACTCAAAGCTGGTGGCCAGCGGTCTTGAGGGTGGGCAGCGCCAGCAAATCAGTTCCCGATCGCGATTGACGCAAATTTCTAACGGACATCAAGGGGGCAACATGCTGCGATCCTGGTTGAACTGGGGAGAAACGGAAGCCATCGAAGAGGTGCCTGCAGCGCCGCCACAAGGGTATCGTGTGTCCCAAGATATCGAGTGGGAAGGCGGTGAGATGATCCTCAGCATGGGTCCCCAACATCCTAGCACCCATGGTGTCCTCCGACTCGCCCTGGTGACGGATGGCGAAATCGTTAAGAAGGTGACTCCACATCTTGGTTATATGCATCGCTGCTTCGAGAAGCATGCGGAGGCGGTGGATTACCCGGGGATTATCCCCTATACTGATCGGGTGGATTATCTGGCCTCGATGAGCCAGAACCTGACTTATGCCCTCACGGTCGAGAAGCTTATGGGGCTCCAAGTCCCAGAGCGGGTTGAGTACATCCGCGTGATCATGTGTGAGTTCAATCGCATCGCCAGCCATCTGGTGAGTGTCGGCACTTACGGGTTGGACATTGGCGCGTTCACGCCCTTCCTCTGGTGTTTCCGCGATCGCGAGATGATTCTCGACTTGCTCGAATGGGTGAGTGGGGCGCGGATGCTCTATAATTACATCTGGATTGGTGGCGTAGCGCGCGATCTGCCCGAGGGCTGGGTGGAAAAGGCCAGGGGGTTTCTGGATTACTTCGAGCACAAAGTGGATGATCTGAATAATCTGCTATCCTATAACAAGATCTTTCTCGAACGAACAGTTGAGGTCGGTATATTAACGGCAGAAAATGCTATCAGGTACGGGGTTACCGGCCCGAATCTGCGGGCAGCCGGCGTGAGATGGGACCTGCGCCGAAACGATCCCTATTCCATCTATGATCGCTTCGATTTTGACATTCCTGTCGGCGTGGAGAACCACGGTCCGCTGGGGTCTTGCTGGAACCGCTACATGGTCCGTGTGTGGGAGATCGAGCAGTCGGTGAAGATCCTGCGCAAAGC
>JBKPCR010000060.1:0-11217 GCA_046727435.1 bacterium
CGTTACCAGCCTGGTTCAGGTGGGGATGTCGTTAGAGAGCGTCGCCGTGACCCGCCGGCGTTTTCTCCTGGTCATGGCGACAGTGCTTCCCCTGGCACTGCTGTTCGCTGGTGGTGGCGGATGGATATTGGCCCAGCGGGCGCTACGGCCCGTGGACCGCATGACAGAGGCCGCCAGGCGCATCGGCGCTGAACATCTCAATCAGCGTCTGGAGACCACAGGCTCCGACGACGAACTGGATCGGCTGGCTGCCACGCTGAACGAGATGCTTGGCCGGTTGGACGCGGCCTTTCGGCAAGTCCGTCAGTTTAGCGCCGATGCCTCCCATGAGTTGCAAACCCCACTGACCATTTTAAAGGGGGAGCTTGAGGTGGCGCTCCGCGCCCCTAGAAGCCCGGACGAGTATCACAGTGTCCTGGTAAGCGCGCTGGAGGAAAGTGAGCGCATTGCACGACTGGTGGAGGGTTTGTTGCTCTTGTCGAGGGCGGATGCAGGAGTACTCCGCATGGACCGACAACCGGTGGACCTGGCCAAGCTCATGTCCGAAGTGAGCGAGTACGTGCAAGTCTTGGCCGAAGCACATGGGGTGGCGATAGAGCGCAAGTCGATGGTGCCCATCACCATTCAGGGAGATCGTGTGCATCTCCGACGGCTTCTGTTAAACCTGATCGACAATGGTATCAAGTACACCCCCGCTGGTGGGAGGGTGACGTTAACCCTGCAACGCGACGGGGCATGGGCCGCTCTGCGCGCCGCAGACACCGGCATCGGCCTCACACGTGAAGAGCTTGAGCAGATCTTCCAACGCTTTTACCGGGCTCCTGCGGCCGTGAATCAGGGAAAAGAAGGCTCGGGGCTGGGGTTGTGCATTGCCCGCTCGATCGCCGAGGCCCACGGTGGACACATTGATGTCGAGAGCTTGCCTCAGCAAGGAAGCACTTTCACTGTGTTCCTGCCGCTGTATGTGTAAAGTTGGCTTTCTCTCTCTTGCCTTTTGGAGAAGGCTGGGGTGAGGGAAATTGGCTGGGTCTCGGCCGTTCCCCTCACATTAACCCTCTCGTGGCATAGGCACGAGGATAAGGTGTAATTAGCTGGAGTGGTTGGAAAGGGATGGTATGCTGCATGGGTTCTCTATTTCCCCTCGCAACCTTACAGATGGAGGAGACCATACCGCAGCCATTCCAAGACCTCGATACTCTCTTTTCGGATTCGAGTTCTTCAAGATTCATCGTCGGGCTATCCTCCTACCCTTTGAGTTACAAAAGACCAAACACGAAGCCGAACGCCAGGCATCAGGCGCGGCAGACAGCGGGAGCGAGGGACGAGCGGACGCTGTTTGCCGTCGCCTGCATGCCGTGGTTCGGCGGGGTACTTGCCGATGCGCCCTGGCCTGAGCACTCTGTGGAACAGGTCTCACCATCTCGTGGTGACAGCGTTGCCCTATGTCGTCGGTACGGTGCTGCCAGAGAATGCCGGCATCACCTCCTCCGTAAATAGCCGTAGCGAGCGCAGCGTTTGCTCGTGGGGCAAGGTGCCCCAGGCGAATGCACCGATCACGTAGTTGCAGCCGCTCACCTCTAGCAACTGCGCTAGCTGCTCGCGCACGCGCGCCGGCGAGCCGAAAAGGATAGTCTCCTGTTGGGTGGACGTCTCCCATGAGAAGAGGCTATCGGGAAAGTGGTCGTCGTGGTCATGCCACAGCTTGGTGATTGAGCGAAACCAGTGGGTATGGGCCGTGCGCGTCGCTGCCAGCGCCGCCGCATCGGTGTCCGCCACGACGACCTGGCGCAAGATGCCCACCTTGGGCTCAGCCACGTGGCCGTTGAGGCGGTCGAGATCGTTCCGGTGCGCGTTCCAGGTCTGCCAGTACAGGTCCACGTTCTCGCGCACGTGCGCCGCTGGACCCAGGGTCACGAAATGGTAGCCGTGCCTGGCCGCATACATGACGCTCTCCGGCACGTGCGTGGGGTACCACAGCGGCGGGTATGGCTGCTGCAGGGGCCGCAGTTCCATGGGGACGTCGTGGTACTGGTAGTGCTGGCCCTCGAACGTCAGCCGCTCGTGCGTGAGCCCAGCGACCAAGACCGCCAACGTCTCGTCGAAGATCGGGCGCGTGCCAGCGGCATTGACCCCGAAGTAGGCCAGCTCATAGGGCGTGACACCGCGGCCGACACCCAGCTCCAGCCGTCCGCCTGAGAGCTGGTCCAGCATACAGACTTCTTCGATGAGTCGCAGCGGGTTGTAGAGCGGCAGCAGGTACACGAGTGGTCCCAGACGAATGTGCCGCGTGCGCTGCGCCGCTGCAGTGAGGAACAGTGCCGGCGAGGGCGCCATGCCGAGGGGCGTAGCATGGTGTTCCGCGAGATGATAGGCGAAGAAGCCCGCGGCGTCCGCGGCCTCCAGGAGCTGCAGCCGTTCTTCGTAGAGCTGTTGCAAGGGCGTGTTACCCCGGTCAATCCAATCGAACAAGCCAAAGGTCGCTTGCGCCATGGGGTGTTCTCTCCTTTCTGTTACCACACTGACATTGATGATAGTCCAAAACCGAACGCTCCCGATAACCCGCGGCGGCGATACAAAGCTGATCCGCCGTCAGGTTCATCGTGGAGTTGGATGCGCTCAACCGCACAGCGCCTCTTCACCGCTCGACGGCGAAAAGATGCCACTCACCGGGAATACCCTTGAGTGG
Source organism: bacterium (assembly GCA_046727435.1). Lineage (GTDB taxonomy): Bacteria > Tectomicrobia > Entotheonellia > J063 > CAVPRW01 > CAVPRW01. Next base: position 2,687 of record JBKPCR010000060.1, read on the forward strand.
GTGGGCACCGCGATCCGTGAAGCGGAGTCCTGAGCCGGCAACGAGGTCCTTGACGGTGCTGGAGACCCAGACCTCGCTGGGACCGGCGATCGCGGCCACCCGCGCACCGATGTGGACCGCGATGCCCCCGACCTTTTCTCCCATGACTTCGCACTCCCCTGTGTGCAGTCCGGCCCGGACTTCGATCCCCAACGGACGGACCGCGTCGCTGATGGAGCCCGCACAGCGGATGGCGCGCGCTGGCCCGTCGAAGATGGCCAGGAACCCGTCTCCTGCTGTATCGACCTCCCGCCCGCGGAAGCGAGCCAGTTCGCCACGCACGAGACCATGATGGGCCTGCAGCAGATCCCGCCAGCGCCGATCGCCGTACCGGACGGCCAGCTCGGTCGATCCGACAATGTCTGTGAACAGTACTGTGGCCAGTACGCGGTCGGATTCCGGAACCGAGCGCACCCCGGTCAGGAACTCCTCGATCTCGTCGAGGACTGAATCGGCGTCCCCGACGAACGGGAGGTGATCGACCCCAGGCAGTTCGACGTACTTGGCTCCATGGATGTGGGCCGCTTGATAACGGCCTGCCTCTACATTCACCGTGACATCGCCGGTCCTGTGGAGAACGAGCGTCGGCACGCGGATCGTCGGCAGCACATGGCGCACGTCGATCTCACTGTTCATGCGCATCAGGGCGATCGCCGCGCCGGGGCTGGCGCCCAGGCGCTCGTGGCGCGCCCACCAGCGTTTGAACCGCTCGTCCTGCACGGCGCCAGGAGCGAAGCGCGGGAGGCTACTACCGGTGCCCCAGGTCTCGTCGATGGCTCGGAGAAATTGCTCGAGGTGCTCGGGCGACGGTACCCACGAGCAGAACTCGGCGAAGGTCCCATAGAGCACCAGGGCCGAAGTCCTTTCCGGGTAGGTAGCAGCGAACAGCGTACTCATGGCGCCCCCCTCCGACACGCCGAGTACCGCAGCGCGTTCGGAGCCTGCCTCCTTCATCACGGCGCGCAGATCATCCATGCGCTGCTCTAGCGTGGGGACGACGGCGACTCGGTCAGAGAGGCCCGTGCCGCGCTTGTCGAAGAGGATGAGGCGAGTGAATGACGCCAGGCGCTCAAAGAACCGGACGCACGCCGGCTCTTCCCACCAGCCCTCGACATGCGACACGAAGCCGGGAACGAGCACAAGGTCAATCGCCCCGTCCCCGACCACCTGGTAAGCAATGTGGACATCGCCGCTCTTAGCATATCGGGTCTCTGGAGGCACGGCTCAGTCTCCTATGGCGGGATTGGCGCCTCGAATCCAAGTTGTCATGCGCTAGCATCCGTATGTTGTCTCGCCGGCCCGGTCTCCGTTCACCTGCGTCATACTCTTGCTCCACATGCGTCCAACGAAATGAGCGTCAAGCAGCCGAACGCGAAAGCTCAGCGGCGCGGCGCTGTTTGCCGCGTCCGCTGCAGCGCTTTGCCGCGTCCGCTGCAGCGCTTTGATAATGATTGAGGCCTCCCCCTCAGCATACCCCAGTGGTATGCTGGCATTGGGAAAAGCCACTCACTTAAGAGGAGGAGACCTCATGCGATTCTACACCAACCCACACCAATATTACTGCGGCGTCGACCTGCATGCCCGGAGCATGTACGTCTGTATCGTGAACCATGCCGGGGAAATCCTGGTGCACCGCCACATGAAAGCGGCGCCTGAACCGTTTCTCAAAGCCGTGGCACCTTATCGTGACGGCCTCGTGGTGGCAGTAGAATGCCTCTTCACCTGGTACTGGCTGGCTGATCTCTGCGCGCAAGAGGGGATTCCCTTCGTGCTGGGTCATGCCCTGTACATGAAGGCCATTCATGGGGGCAAGGCCAAACACGACACGATCGATTCCCAAAAAATTGCGGCCCTGCGGCGCGGTGGCATGCTCCCACAGGCCTCTGTCTCTCCTGCCGAGATGCGCGCCACCCGTGACCTCTTGCGGCGCCGCACACACCTCATGCGCAAACGCGCTGAACTGTTGGCCCCTGTCCAACATACCAATAGCCAATACAACCTCCCCGAGATTGGCAAGAAGATCGCCTACAAAGCGAACCGTGCTGGCGTGGCCGAACGCTTTGCTGATCCCGCCGTACAAAAGCGCGTCGCAGTCGACTTGGCCCTGATCACCTATGACGACCAACGGCTGGGCGACATAGAACGCTCTATTGTCCAGGCGGCCAAACACCATGATGCCAACACCCTCTATCTGGTGCAAACTGTGCCCGGTATTGGCAAGATCCTCAGCCTCGTGCTGCTCGACGAAATCCATGACATGGCCCGCTTCCCCAGGGGGCAGGATGTTGTCTCCTATGGGCGTCTGGTCAAGTGTGCGAAGGAATCCGCTGGCAAGCGATTGGGCACGTCTGGCAATAAAATCGGCAACGGCCACCTCAAGTGGGCCTGTTCCGAGGCCGCCGTCTTGTTCCTGCGCAACAATCCCGCCGGGCAAACATACTTGGCCCGCGTGGAGAACAAACACGGTAAGGGGAAAGCTTTGACCATCCTGGCGCACAAGCTGGCACGGGCCGTCTATGATATGCTCAAGCGCCAAACGGCCTTTGATATGGACCAGTGCCTCCATGGCTAAGGGAGCAGAGCGGGTGAGCCGGACGCCTCACTGGCCACGCCGGGGATCAGCCTGTCGCAAGCGTGCTCTCGGTCCTGGTGGACGGCGTCTTTGAACGCCAAGGTACGCATAGGCTTGTTATCCCAGAGCCCTAGGCGTTGATTGGACACCCGCTCTGGCTCCTTCATACGCGGCGATAGTCGCTATAGGGAACGTGGGCTGCCCCTTGTATCTTTATTCCATCGCGAGAGTATGTGAAGATGGAACCTCTGATCACCGTTACACGGGACGTCACAGGCCGACGCCCCTCGGGTCGTGAGAGGCCGTGGGTGAGCCCGGGTCGTGACGTCTCTCCTTGCCAGAGCCCGAACAGTTGCCAGGACCGTCGGAGTCCGCATCGCACAAGGCTGGGCGAAGGGAGAGGAACTGCCATGAGCGATCCACAGATGTTTGTCGGAATTGATGTCTCGAAGGCCCAGCTGGACGTGGCTCTGCGGCCTACGGATGCCTGCTGGCACGTCAACAATGATGAGTCGGGGATCGCCAGCCTGGTCGAGCGCCTGCGGACGGTCCAGCCCACCCTGGTCGTACTGGAGGCCACTGGAGGGTTGGAGGTGCCGGTGACCGGGGCCCTGGCCGAGGCCGGTCTGCCCGTGGTGGTGGTGAATCCCCGCCACGCGCGGGATTTTGCCAAAGCCACCGGTCGCTTGGCCAAGACAGATACCCTCGATGCACGGGGGCTGGCGCACTTTGCGGAGGCGGTGCGCCCGACGCCGCGGCCCCTGCCCGAGGCTCAGGCACAAGCGTTGAGCGCGTTGCTGACGAGACGGCGCCAATTGGTGCAGATGCTCACGGCCGAACGTCGCCGTCTGCAGACGGCTCCCCAGCCGATCCGGGCGGACATCCAGGCCCACATCACCTGGCTGACGCGCCGCTTGGCCCGCACCGATGACGACGTGGCGGCAGCCATCCACGCCAGCCCGCTGTGGCGCGCCAAAGACGAGATTCTGCAGAGCACACCGGGCGTCGGCCCCATCCTCTCGCGGACGCTGGTCGCAGAGGTCCCGGAGTTGGGGGTCTTGAACCGCCAGGAGATCGCCGCGCTAATTGGGGTTGCCCCCTTTAACCGCGATAGCGGCACCTTGCGTGGCAAACGGGCGGTCTGGGGCGGACGGGCGCACGTCCGGGCGGTGTTGTACATGAGCACGTTGGCGGCCGTGCGCCACAATTCTGCCCTCAAGGCCTTTTATGAGCGGCTGCGAGCAGTCGGGAAAGCCCCGAAGGTGGCACTCACTGCCTGTATGCGCAAGCTGTTGACCATTCTCAACGCCATGCTGAAACATCAGACTCCTTGGCATGAAAATTATGCCACTCACTCTTGACAACCAAGACAGTTGCTCTCCCGAGCCTGAGACTAACGGGCACGCCGCACAGGCGTAGCCACACCTTTGAATAGGCCGGTACGAGGGCACAGCATCATTTCTAGGCCGCAGAGGATCACCCCAATGGTTCTCTGCCATCGCCACTACGGTGGCGACAGAGCCTCAAGACGTGTGTGGTGCAGCCACACTGGGTTGGCACCTGCACACGGAAATCGAGTCAGCACACGCGACTGACTGTAGACTGCGCCAGGCCCGGTAAGCGGAAAAAAAGAGAAAAAAACCGCTCAGCGGGATAGTTTGTCTCTTGACAGGAGGAGACCTCATACGTGTTAGCGAGTGAAATCGTCTATGGTTCGTGAATCTGCTCAATTGCAGTATCGAATTTGTCTTGCAGGCCAGCATCTTGTGATAATGAGTGGAGGTAGCCTGCAGGCTGATAGACCGAATCCACGAGATCCTTGACCAAATGAGTTATGCTGACCTCGAAGCGATGGGTCCAAGACTGAGAGCGTATAGATGTGATTTGGCGCTGAGCACCTGGAGGCAGCGAGATAAGTTGCAGATGATGAGCGCGATCATCGTGCCAGCACCCCCACGAAAGCCGTCGACCATTATGCTCGACAATGGGGCTTGGTTGAGCTAGATGGACGATCTTGTGCCGGAATATCACCAAGAGAAGGTCACACTGGTCCTCAGAGTAGTACATGAAGCGGCGCATGTACCCCTTCGACTGCTTGGTCGTAGGGGCATTCCGACTAGCGTTTCCGGCAGAGAGTGCCCCTAGCATGTCGACTGTTGAGAAGAAGTAGAGGAGCGCAGGAAAGGGGGCATGGGTCCCACTTAGGCAGAGAGCCACATCACGCTGTAGGGACTCCAACCGCTCGTCGAGAAATGTCCGTGCGAAACGCATCAGTTCATAGGTGTCCGCAAAGTACTTCACGGCCGCTGACTCCTCCCTTCATCTCGCTAATCGGGATAGGGAGGGACCTCACGGCCTCCCCCCTCCCACACCACCGGACGTACGGGGCACGTCTCCGGCGGTTCGGCGGGTTGAGTCAGTGCGGCGCGGCAAGGCGGAGAAGTCCGAGCGAGTCGAAGAACGCTGCAGGAAGGGCGATACTCAGCGCCGGGCTCTGACTGAGACGCCAGGGTCCGTGTGCAGATTTGGCGGTGTTCCAGGCGAGCTTTCGGCTGACGCCGCGGCGGCGTAATTCCCGATAGCCTGTCCTGCCCCACTGCTTCCACACATAGCTGCGTAGTCGGCGGCGAAGCCAAGCGTCAAACTCGCCAAACACCGAGGGTGTTTGACAAAAGCCAAAGTAGCCGTGCCAGCCTCGCAGGTAGCTGTTCACCTGCTGAACCAGCGTCTCCAGCAGTCGGCCGCGGGTACGCTGCGTAAGTGTCCGAATCCGCTTCTTGAACCGCTTCACCGCCTGTGGCGCTATCCGGCGCTTCGGTGCACGGTGTCGCGTAAAGCTAAAACCCAGCAGCTTACGCTCCCACGGTCGGGCTACGGCGCTTTTCGCTTCGTTCACGACCAGCTTGAGCCGTCTGGTGATGAACCGCGTGATGCTCTTCATCACCCGCTCACCCGCTCGCAGGCTCCGCACATAGATATTGCTATCGTCGGCGTACCTGACAAAGCGGTGCCCACGTCGTTCAAGTTCCTTATCCAGTTCGTCCAGCACCAGGTTCGATAACAGGGGCGACAGGGGGCCACCTTGCGGGGTCCCCTCTTCGGTCGGGCTGACCAAGCCGCCTTCGAGCACGCCCGCCTGCAGAAATCCACGGATAAGTTTCAACACGCGCTTATCCTGCAGTCTCTTGGCGAGTGTTCCCATCAGTTTATCGTGGTTCACCCGGTCAAAGAACTTCTCCAGGTCAAGATCCACCACCCCGCGATAGCCCTCGGCGATATACTGCTGGGCCTGTTCCACCGCTTGGTGTGCTGAACGGTGTGGACGGAACCCGTAACTGTGGTCCGAAAACGAAGCGTCCCATTTGGCTTGCAGCACTTGCAACAGCGCTTGCTGGATGAAACGGTCCAGCACTGTCGGGATACCAAGCTTGCTGACGCCGCTATCGGGCTTGGGTATCTCGACCCGTTTCACCGCTTGCGGTGTATACGTGCCGCTGAGCAACTGCTCCCGGATGGATGGCCACTGGTGTTTGAGAGACTGCGGTAACTCCCCCACCGTCATGCCATCGATGCCAGGGCTCCCTTGGTTCGCCTTCACTCTTTGCAGGGCTCTCTTAAGGTTCTCGCGCGAAACAATCTCTTCCCTGACGCGTTCGTCACTAACCGGGCTTTCGGTCCAGGGCGTTGCCATGGAGGCTTCAGTCCCTTCGGTGGCAGCCGTCGGGGTTTCACCCCTACTGTCTGCCATAAAGGCCAGACTCAACTGGTTTTTCTGCTGCTTGGCTCCCATGACAACCCCCGCCTACTGACCCATCCCTTTCACCCCTTTCGGGGACCGTTCGGGCCTTCACCAGACGTCTCGTCCAGCTACTACGCCCTCTGCTGACTTCTGCCATGCGGTAGGATGCCTCACGACTTCCTCAGTCAGTTTCCAGAGGGTTGACCTCCTTTGCCTGACACATGGCAGATCTCCCGAGGTAAGTTGCACCGCCTTCCGCGCATAGCTGCCAGATTTACAAAACGCCCCCTTTGATGGATGGAGGACTTCATGGTGCCGTGCCAACTCGTCCCAGGGTGCGTCACGCCTCGTATCTGGTTCTTGTCCCTCAGCCCGCGCGTTTGCTCCACGCTTCCTTCAGACCCCGTCTCGCGACGACGCCCTTGCGCTTCGCTATCCCTTCGCCTCCGTCCAGCTGGGAAGAGGACTTTCACCTCCAAGCTGTGCAACATGCTCGGCACACACGGCCAGGCATGAGCCGCGCGGTTTACCGCGTCGGCTCCAGGCCCTGGTTCGGCGCAGCGCGTCGCCATTCCATCGCCGCCTTGCTGAGTTCGTCCACACCCTTTTCGACCCAGAGTTGTCTCTGCCAACTCGTATAGTCGAATGGCTCGCGCAACATCAACGTGATAAACCGCTCGGCTTCCACGGGACCCAGGGCCTCCACCAAGGCATGGAGGCCGCGTATGCGTAATTCGGTGTCGGTGCTCATAGGTTCATCTCCCGGACGAAAGCGGTCGGATCCAAGACGGCGATACCCCGCACGTCTTTCCCGCGTCTGAGAATATCGTCATCTGTCGTGAGAAAATACGTACATTCCCCAGCAATGGCGCACGCGATGTGCAAGGCATCCTTCGCCTTCAGCCCTAATTCCACCAGGGCATTGGCTTCCTGAAGGATGGTCGCCGTTTCCTCGACATCAATTGTCGCATATGGCCGCCACCTACTAATCGTGGTTCGCCTCTCCTCGAAAGGATTCGCGGTATTCTCGAAATCCAGGATGTACGACCAGGCGAGTTCCAGCGTTCCCGCGCGGATATACTCTTGAATACACAGTTTGGCTTCTGCTTCGAGCCGCACTCTCATCTGTCGTTGGTCGTCAAACGGACGATTGAAGCAACAATTGTCGAGGTACACTCTCACTGCTGGATCCTCATAGGTATCATGATGAGGATATTATCAGCACACAGCTAAAAAATCCGTCTCATGCCATGAGCCCTGGCTCAGTGTCTGGACGCCGAACGCTCCCGGTGAGCTGCGGCCCACAGGTACTGAGCCAGGAACCGCCAAAAAGCCTGCGCTGTGGGCCGTCAGCTCCACTGGGTGGTTAGGCGAGACGCTCTGCGTAATTCGAGTCTGCCCCCCGGTTTTTTGTTTTCCCACCGCCTTTGGGTGAGACTGGCTGCGGAGCTTATGGTACCTTTTCCCACACGTCAACAAACTCGCCCTCGAGGGTCGCGGTTATCTTGTTCCCTTCGAAGACGAGTGAAGGTCGATCAAAAGGGGGCTTGAACTCGATACGCCCACCTGACATTTTCACGGGGACGCTTTGTGTCTTCCCCGATAGGTCGTAGACGATGTCCTTCCCACCGATCTGGTCGTTTAAGATGCTGAACAGAAGCGTCTCACTGTACTCAGTGGCCGTCAGCTTGTAGGTAGACACAATGGAGAGCGAGCGGAACTTGCCCGTAGCGTCCTTCTGGACAATGTTAAAGTTTCTGTGGGTCTTCGTATACGTGAAGAGCCCCATGATATTTGGCGGACTGAGCATCGTGCCATCCGGTAGCTTCCGCGAAATGAGCTTGTAGGTGCCTTCGATGCTCGGGGCCTGTGCAGAAGCAGAGAGGGCAAAAAGTAACGCCATTACTACCAGGACGCCTGACAGAGCCCAGAATTGCCGAGGGAAGAAAGACCGTTTCATCGCGACCTCCTTGAAAGATTTTGGTGAGGTTGCTGGGTATTTGCCATGAGCTTCTGTTACCGCAACCCCTTCTTGTAACAGAGCCTAGACATAATGACTTCCAATGAGGGTAGGTTGACCCCCGACGTAACGCGGGTTAGCTTACAGAAGCCAGAGCCGCCTGATGGCGAACCATCACCGACCAACTCGGAGGTCAACCATGTCGCAATCTAGCACACTCT
>JBKPCR010000061.1:0-9109 GCA_046727435.1 bacterium
GTGCCAAGGGGATTCCGACCCTGGATCGCCTCAAACTGTTCAAGTTCATTCGCGACCTCACGGCCTCAGACCTCGGCGGCATGTGGATGGTCGAGAGTCTGCATGGCGGCGGCTCCCTGGAGGCGGAGAAGATCGCCATGCGGGCCCATTATCCGCTCGACTACGCCAAGCGCCTGGTACGGGGGCTGGCGCGTTTGACGTCGGGGTAAAAGGTGATTGACAGCGACAGGCGGCTTTGGTAGTGTCGCAAACAAGCCTCGCGCCGCGCGCCAGGGGCCCAGTGGATATCTCTCGCAGCCCAAAAAGGAGACCATCATGGCGAAGATCAAACATATCGCCCTGTCGACGCAGGATCCCGAGAAGACCGCAGCCTTCTACAAAGAGACCCTCGGATTACAAGAAGTGGGGAAAGTGGATGGTCCTCTGGCCGAGGGCTATTACCTCACCGACGGCTCGATCAATGTGGCTATTCTCAAATTCAAGAACGATCAGGCTGCTGACAAGCCGGAAGGGGTCAACTTCGTCGGGCTGCACCATTTCGGGTTCAAGGTGGAGGATCTGGAAGCGACCGAGGCACGTCTGGAAGCGGCCCACGCCGACAAACGCCCCCAGGTAAATATGGCCATGCCTCAAGCAGCAGGACATCGCAATTTCGAAGTAAAATATCGTGGACCAGACGGCGTGATCTTTGACATTTCTAGTACAGGATGGGTGGGGACATCGGACGACTAGTGTCCGCTGGAGGTGTCTGCTTACCGCATGCCTGATCGAATACCATCTTGCACCGCCATAGCCTGACAGTAATGCTATGGCGGTGTCTCGCCTCCCATCCTAGCATTGCTCCTAAAGCGGTTTCATGGCGACCTGTTCGCAGTTCGGCAGAGCCAACCCTGAGTCCTCCAACAGTCTGTTCATTCTGAACGCTGCAAGGTAGTCTGACGTTGACTACACGGCATGGCTCACCTCCCTTGGTGAGATACTCCTACGTCAAGAGCGAGCGGAGTGATCTGTTGGCGCAGCATGCCTGGACATCTGAACCTGTCTATGAGCAGGATAGTCTTCTGATGGATCGACGGTTACAAGCTCTGGGTCTTTGGGAATCGAAAATGCTTAGCAGATGCTAACAATATTTGGTATAGTCAGGCGTCATAAAAAATCAACGAACGCAGAGCTGCTTTTCTCCACTGGGGTAAACGATGCACGAGCAACCACACGATGTGATGACGTTCGAGGAAGTGATGACGTACCTGCGAATCCCCCGGTCCTCGCTCTACAAGCTTGCCCAAGAGGGCAAGATCCCCTCGCAGAAGGTTGGGCGGCACTGGCGCTTCCGTCGTGAAGCTATTGACCGCTGGCTAGAGGGAGTACCCGTCAAACAGCTGAATGGGGACCGAGAATATGCAGGTTGAGCAGTGGGCAGAGCAGATCATGCATCAGATCGACCAGGCAGTTACACTATACCACCGGTTGATCTTATTTGTGGCCCCGTCTGGCATGGGAAAAACGAAAGTACTTGAGGAAGTCGCAAAGCGGACAGGGGGTCGCTACATCAACGTGAGCCTCGATCTGAGCCGACAGCTGCTGGACTTTACCGAGCGGCAGCGAGCCCTACAAGTATCTCGTGTGCTGAGCGACATCGTTGGGAAGGATAATGAACAAGCGGTCCTACTCGACAACACGGAAGTGCTCTTCGATGTCTCGCTCAAGCAGGACCCGCTGCGGTGCCTCCAGGGATTGTCACGACAGACAACTGTGGTGGCTGCCTGGAATGGTACGATTGAACATGGCTACCTGATCTATGCCGCGCCCGACCATCCGGAATACCGTCGCTATCCAGCCGGTGATCTCCTGGTCGTAAGTCCGCCTGTGCCCGCCTGAAGACGATCGTCCAGGAAAGATCCTGAGAGGACAGTACCATGCAATACAGCGATCAGGTGCAGTTTGACCCCATCGAGACCGTCATCCAACTCCGCGATGCCGATGATCTGCGCGCAGCCAAAGAGCTGGTCGCCACTTATGTGATTTCCGAGGAAATGGCTGAGAAGTTGACGGCAGTGGTTTTTCCACAGCTCCAATTCGAGCGCCCCACTGATAATAAGGGCCTGCTCATCGTGGGGAATTACGGCACTGGGAAGTCGCACCTCATGGCTGTCATCTCGGGAATAGCCGAACACGCCGACCTCGTTGCTGCGCTCCACAATCCCCAAGTTGCGAAGAGCGCTGTCCCCGTTGCAGGGCGATTCAACGTCGTGCGCACGGAACTCGGATCCACCACGATGGATTTTCGGGAGTTCGTCTGCTCGCAACTGGAAGAGGCCCTGTCGACGTGGGGCATCGCCTATCGCTTCCCGCCACGCGACAAGATCCCCAACCACAAGGGAGCCTTCGAGGAGATGATGGCGAGCTTCCACGAGCAGTATCCCGACCACGGCCTGCTCCTGGTCGTGGATGAACTATTAGACTACCTCCGTACCCGCAGAGATCACGAACTCATTCTCGACCTCAACTTCCTGCGCGAAATGGGGGAGATCTGCAAGGACTTGCGCTTCCGCCTCATGGCCGGCGTGCAGGAGGCCATCTTCGATAGCCCGCGATTCCAATTTGCCGCCGACAGCCTCCGCCGCGTCAAAGATCGTTTCGAGCAGGTGCTCATCGCGCGTCGGGACGTGAAGTTCGTGGTGGCCGAGCGCCTCCTCAAGAAAACCGCCGAACAACAGGCCTGGGCCAGAGAGCACCTAACGCCCTTCGCCAAATTCTATAATGACCTGAACGAATGCATGGACGAGTTCGTCCGCCTCTTCCCCGTGCATCCCGATTACATCGACGTGTTTGAGCGGGTGACCGTGGTCGAGAAGCGGGAGATCCTCAAGACCCTGTCCTCGACGATGCGAAAGCTCCTGAATGAGACGGTCCCAGAGGATACCCCTGGCCTCATCGCCTATGACAGCTACTGGAATGTGCTCCGTGAAAACGCCGCCTTCCGTGCTGTGCCGGACATCCGAGAGGTCATCCGCGTTAGCGACATCCTGGAGTCACGCATCCAGCAGGCATTCTCACGGCCTGTCTACAAGCCGATGGCGGTCCAGATCATCCACGCGCTCTCGGTCCATCGCCTCACCACCGGAGACATCGAAACACCCGTGGGGTTGACGGCCCAGGAGCTACGGGATTCCCTCTGCCTCTACCAACCAGGTGTGGAGGACCTCGGAGGCACTCCAGCCGAAGATTTGCTGACGCTGGTGCAAACGGTCTTGCGGGAAATCGGTCGCACGGTCAACGGTCAGTTCATCTCGAAAGCCGCCGATACGGAGCAGTACTATCTGGACCTGAAGAAGGACACCGACTACGATACGCTGATCGACAAGCGCGGCGAGAGCCTCGATCCGAATCCTTTAGATCTAGCCTACTTCAATGCGCTGGTGCGCATCCTGGAGCGATCGGATCATTACTACCCGGGGACGCACCTCGCGTGGGAAGACGAACTCGAGTGGCGCGAACGCAAGGCCTCCCGTCGGGGCTATATGTTTTTCGGGACGCCGCGCGAGCGCTCAACGGCCCAGCCGCCGCGCGATTTCTATCTCTACTTCATCCAGCCCTACGAGCCACCCCCATACAAGGACGAGAGGAAGGCGGATGAGGTCTTCTTTCGCCTATCCAACGTGGACAACGTCTTCCATGAGACATTGCGCCGGTACGCGGCCGCCCTGGACCTTGCCTCCACCGCCTCCGGAAGGGCTAAAGACATCTACGGCTCGAAGGCCTCGGCGTTCCTGGGAGATTTGGTCAAGTGGCTCCAGGAACACATCACCACGGCTTTTGAGGTCACCTATCAGGGTCGGACCCAGCCACTGCAGGAATGGATCAAAGGGAAATTCTCCCCACCGGCAGGGGCCCGCGCCAATGTACGCGACATCGTGAAGGCGGTTGGCGGGATCTGCTTGGCTCCCCATTTCGGTGACAAGTCTCCGGAATATCCCACATTTTCCGTGTTGGTGACCCAGGAGAGCCGAGCGCAGGCGATGCAGGACGCGCTGCGTTGGATAAGGGGCGCGACGAAGACGCAGCAAGCCACAGCGGTCCTGGATGCCCTAGAATTGCTCGACGGCGATCGACTCGATCCCTCGCGTTCGAGATATGCCAGCTATATCCTGACGCTCCTCAGACATAAGGGGCAAGGCCAGGTTTTGAATCGGGCCGAACTGCTACATGACGACCTTGGCGTTGAGTACATGGCCCCCGACAGGTATCGCCTGGAGCCGGAATGGGTGGTTGTGCTCCTGGCGGCACTGGTCTATAGCGGCGATGTGGTGTTAGCGATTCCGGGCAAGAAGTTTGACGCCAGCACCCTGGACAGCCTGGTGTCCACACCGGCCGATGTTCTCCTACAGTTCAGGCACATCGAACCCCCTAGAGAGTGGAATCTACCCGCCCTCAGGGCACTGTTCGAGCTTGTCGGCCTCACGCCGGGCAATGCTCAGCTCGTCACCCAAGGCAAAGAGGAACCTGTTCAAGACCTGCAGAAGGCCATCGCTCAGCGCGTCGAGCAGTTGGTATTGGCCCAGCAGCAGGTGCAGAGTGGATTTCTGTTCTGGGGGAGCAATCTACTGGCTGAGCAGGAACAGACCGAATACCGAGAGCGGTTAGATGGAACCAAGACCTTTCTCGAATCGCTGCAGGCCTATTCTTCCCCGGGAAGGCTCAAGAACATCCGTTATGACGAGTCCGACGTCAAAGCCCGGAAGGTCGGCCTGGAGATCGTGCGTGAGCTGACCTCTCTGCAAGAGTTCGTCGCCGAACTCGGGCCAGTGGCAAGTTATTTAGCGCAAGCTGAAATGGTCCTGCCCGAGGAACACCAATGGGTCCAACAAGTCCGAAGTGCGAGAGCCGAATTGCGAAATAAGCTGGAAGAAAACCGTACCACGCACTCCGCGCTTCGCACGCAGGTACGCCAACGATTAGCCAAGTTAAAACAGGACTATATCATCACCTATATAGCTCAACACACCAAGGCCAGACTGGGCGTGAACGACGACAAGCGCAAGGCAGCGCTTTTGCGTGATGAGCGTGTCGACCACCTCCAGAAGCTCGCGACGATCGAACTGATGCCCGCGAGCCAACTAACGGATTTCCGGAATCGCCTGGCCGACTTGAAATCATGCTTTGCCCTCACCGAGCCAGAACTCCAGGCAACTCCCATCTGCCCCCATTGTGTATTCAAACCCTCCACCGAGCAGGTGGACGCTGCTGCAGGCGCGATCCTGACCGCCATGAATGACGAGTTGGACAAGCTCACGGCGAACTGGACCAAGACCTTACTCGACGATCTTGCCGACCCGACCACCCAGGAGAATCTCACCCTGCTAATGGCCGAACGTCGAAAGCAAGTGGAGTCTTTGGTGAAATCACAGCGACTGCCCGCCAGGCTCTCGCAAAGCTTCATTCAGGCGCTCCAGGAAGCTTTATCAGGACTCGTCCGAGTCGTAATCAAGACTGATGAGCTTCGCGTCGCCCTCCTTGCCGGCGGCACGCCAGCCACCCCAACTGAGCTAACGAAACGCTTTGAGGAATTCCTTAATAGCTCCACTCGGGGCAAAGACAAGAGTAAGGTGCGGATCGTCCTCGAATAGGAGCAAGGGATGGAAGGTAAGAGACTCATCCGAACTCTGCACCTACAAAATTTGCTTTCGTTTGGCCCTGAGAGTGAAGAGATTACGCTCGAACCGCTGAATGTGCTGATCGGCCCGAACGCCTCCGGTAAGTCAAACCTCATCGAATCCATGGCGATTCTGCGCGCGACGCCAAAAGATTTGACTTCTCCGATTCGCGAGGGGGGAGGTATAGGGGAATGGCTTTGGAAGGGTGGGAAAACCATTCCAACAGCCAAGATCGACGCGACTATCGCGTATCCGGAGGGGATCATGCCTCTCCGCTATCGGCTATGCATGACGCTCGTCGGACAGCGACTAGAGATTGTCGATGAGGCGGTCGAGAACGAACGCCCAAGTAAGCCTGGTGAAATCGATGTTGATTTTTTCTACCGCTTCCAGCGTGGCAATCCCGCGTTAAATGTCAGAACGGCCATCGGAGCCCACGCACGAGCCGGTACGGATGAGGGCAGAACCAGGCGGCAGCTACGGCGTGAAGATCTGAGTCCAGAGCAATCCGTCTTATCTCAACGGAAGGATCCGGATCAGTATCCAGAGATCACCTACTTGGGGAACCAGTTTGCCAACATACGATTGTACAGGGAGTGGAACCTGGGGCGTTATACAGCACCGCGGATGCCCCAAAAAGCAGACTTGCCAGACGATTTTCTGTTGGAAGATACTAGTAACCTTGGGCTGGTCCTGAACGACCTGCAGAATAGATCAGCAACCAGACGGGTACTGCTCGAGAAGTTTAGGCAATGTTACGAAGGCGCAGAGGATATCACCACCAAGGTGCAGGGGGGCACGGTACAGATTTTTGTCCATGAAAAGGGCCTCAACCAACCGATTCCTGCCAGCCGCCTGTCCGATGGCACGCTGCGTTATCTTTGCTTACTGACGCTGCTCTGTCATCCAACTCCACCACCATTGTTGTGCATCGAAGAGCCAGAGCTCGGATTACATCCAGACATCCTCACCACTGTTGCCGAGTTGCTGGTGGAGGCATCCCAGCGCACACAGCTCATTGTGACGACGCACTCTGACGCGCTCGTCTCGGCGCTAACGGACACTCCAGAGTCGGTGTTGGTGTTTGAACACGATGATACGGGGACCCACCTGCGCCGTCTTGAGGCAGTGCGGCTGAAACAATGGCTGGAAAAATATTCCCTCGGCGAACTCTGGCGGATGGGTGAGATCGGCGGCACACGGTGGTAAGCGAGATCCGCATGTATGTCGAAGGTGGGGGTGAAGGCAGTCAGACGAAAGCTTCAGTACGCGAGGGCTTTCAACGCTTTTTGCAAGATATCGTCCGCGCCGCACGAAGCCAGAAAGTCAGGTGGCAGATCGTTGCATGTGGTCCGCGGCAGGCCGCCTTTGAAAATTTTCTACTGGCTTTAGAGATGCATCCGGAGGCCTTCAACGTGTTACTCGTTGACTCGGAGGGTCCGGTGAATCGTGGCCCCAAGGAGCACTTGATGAGTCGAGATAGGTGGAATCTGCCGGATATCAGTGCGGAGCACTACCATTTGATGGTGCAAATAATGGAGGCATGGCTGGTCGCGGATCGTGATGGCCTGAGCAGGTTCTACGGCCAAAGATTCAATGCCAACGCCATTCCCAGAAACCCAAACGTCGAACAAATCGGCAAGCAAGACCTGGAATCGGCTCTGAGGGAGGCCACCCGCCACACAGCGAAGGGTGAATATCACAAGATCCATCATGGGCCGAAAATCCTGAGCCAGCTCGACGTTGCCAGGGTCAGAAGAGCTGCCACTCATTGCCACCGCCTTTTCATGACACTAGCGGACAGGATCAATAGGCCTTATGAACCGCCGCAATCCAGGTGAGGTTTGTGGACCCGGGGCCCCATGAATCACCCTAATATGATCCCATAAGAGTAGGTGCAGGCTAACCGAAAAGATCTAACTTGGCTTGGAGCAAAACCCATGAAAGCGATGGCTTCTGCACCAGAGGACAAGGCAAAAGCAAAGGCATGATTCTGATCGGGTTGTGCGACCGCCACATTGACTGGGAGGCCGCTAAGACCCGTGTGCTCAGTGTCCTCCAGCAACGGACGTTGCGAAACGAGTCAGGGCATACCAGCTCTGAGGTGCGAGCCATTACACGTCTTGGCGAAGCTAGGTCAAGCCCATGGGCCGTGGACGCGGCGCTGCATGGCTTTATGCGCATGAGAAGCCATGATGAAGGATACGGCTCGAAAATGGCTAAATCCATTTTGGGCCATTTCCCCCTCAAAATGGCGCAAAAAATTATTTGAGAGCCATTCTCGTAAACCGCGATGCCTCTGAACCTAAAGCCGGTAAGTCAGATAGACAAAGGATGACAGCCAAGTATCGGGTATACCTACCTATAGCCCAGATCGAGGGAATCCTATGGCCGATCTCCGAAACGACCCGGCGTTTGTGGCAGCTATTGCTGCAACACGGGAAGCTATAGCTGAGCTAGCTAGCCGAGGGGTTCTGGATGCGGAAAGTTTGGTTGCCAGAGGTGGAGGATGGAATAATTTACAAGGACATGCTCAAAGTCTTCTACCTTTGGCTGTCGCATTTGCGAGAGCATACTCTCAACGGCTCCATGCTATTCGAGCATCTACAAACCTCCGGCGCAGTATGGGTCCTGCATCTCAGGAAGCGCGAAATCGTTCGCTTTGGGATCCCGTTATGCGGGAGATGAAACAGTTAATTGCTAACCGGGGTACTGATGTGATTGCAGAGGAACTAGGGCGGGGTACTCCTCAAAGCATAGCCGATATTGCTAATACGTATCTCTCAATTGATTACGGAGGGGGACAAACAACAGGAGGAGCTGGCAATACCGTCATAAAGCGTACACTTAAAGTACTGGCGCATATCTTTTATGAGTAAAGATGCTAAATATTTGAACAAATAAAAGCGTTGTCACAAGGAGATAAAATGCTTGATGATCACGAAAAAAAAACTCCTATCAAGCAGATACATATGTTTC
This sequence comes from bacterium, assembly GCA_046727435.1. Taxonomy (GTDB): domain Bacteria; phylum Tectomicrobia; class Entotheonellia; order J063; family CAVPRW01; genus CAVPRW01. The sequence continues at coordinate 8,634 of JBKPCR010000061.1, forward strand.
CAATTGAACAGCATCAAGCATCCAGATCAAACTCTAGTGAATTAGTTTTACAGCCTGAAACCGAGCAATTATCAAAGGATTTCGATGCCTTGCCAAAAATAGATGGGTTTCCTTTAGGTTCTAAAACTGACATTTTAATGCTATCTATACCTCCATTCTTCACAGCCTGTCCAAATCCTTTCATAGATCGTGGTCTACAAGGAGGTTCACATATACATCCCGATAAGACATTTCAACCTCTAACCGAAGATATATCTGTTGGGAAAAATGATCCATTATACTTTGCCCACTATTATCCAACCAAAGTTCCTGCACTAGCTATTGTCCCTTACATTCTACATTTTACTGAACCAGAAGATATCGTTTTCGATGGGTTCTGTGGAACAGGGATGACTGGTATTGCCGCCCAGCTATGTGAAACCCCAAAAGGGGTTATAGAAGGCATCTGGACATATGGTGCCCGCAGGGCCATCCTT
>JBKPCR010000062.1:0-7468 GCA_046727435.1 bacterium
GGGCACTGAGCGACCGTTCTGCGGCACGCTCCTGGACAACAAGCGCCAGGGGATCTACGGCTGTGTCTGCTGTGGGCTGCCCCTGTTCTCCTCCCATGGCAAGTTCAACTCCGGCACCGGCTGGCCCAGCTTCTTCCAGCCCGTGGCCGAGGAGAACATCATCACGCATACAGACCGCAGCTACGGCATGATCCGCACGGAGATTCTGTGCGCTCGCTGCGACGGCCATCTCGGCCATGTTTTCGATGACGGGCCCGCCCCCACCGGCCTGCGATACTGCGTCAACTCCGAATCGCTCGTCTTCACGGATGAGCAGGAACTGTCGAAGCTAGCCGACCCTGCTGCCGAAGCCGCAGGCTAGGAAGCACGGTATGGTCATTCCTGTAGGAGGGGTCAGCGCCTGAGGGTCCATGTCCGGCCAGACCCCACAGCGGTCGTGGGCCGTCAGTCTGGTTTTCCTTAGTATGTGATGCTGTCGGAGGCGGCCCCGGCGGCTGAGCTTTGCGTAAGATGTAGATCTGCCCGACCCTTTTCTGCCGGCAAACAAATCTACTCGTAGGAGACTTCTGCCTGCATGAAGGCTTCTTCGATTTCTTTGGCCATGGCGTCGATGTCCGCACAGACGGCGTAGCGCACGTAACCAGGGAAATGCACTCCAACCATTCCCGTTCGTTCAATCATCAGAAAATTGAAGTGCTCCGCGCTCTCGATCTTCTGGCCGAAGGCACGGCTGGGGACGAGCCACAGGGTGAAGAAGCCTGCCGCTGGCTCCAGGGCAAGCTGCATCCCATGCGGGGTTAGCAACTCGATCAGCCGTCTGAGTCGCGCGCGGTACATCTCACGGTAGCGTGCAATACTGGCCTGATCGTGCTCAAAAGCAGCCACCACACCGACGGCCATCGGTGCCACGAAACCCGTATCAGTCTGCCCTTTGACGATTTTGAGGTCGCCAATGAAGTCGGGCGAGCCGACCATAGCCCCAACATGCCAGCCCGTACCGTTGCCGATCAGCTTAGCGGCGGTGAAGGCTTCGGCCCAGGAGAGCTCTGGGTAATCGGCGGCGACCTCCGAGAGGGTCACGCTGTCGGACGCATAACTGAGCACGATATATGCCGCGTCGTTGAACAGACGGATATGGCGTGTACTGCAGACCTCGCAGATCTGCCGGAGCCACTCGCGGGTTGCCACCTGGCCCGACGGGTTGTGCGGATAGTTCATCATGATCAGGTCGCTGCCTGGGGGAATTTCGTCGGGCCCGAAGCGGAACGCGTTGGCCGGACGCAGAGGCAAGGCATAATGGGTCACGAGCGGATGATACGCACACCAGTCGGCTGGAATCGGGTACCCAGGGCTAGTCATCGTTGCGACGGTGGTACGCCGCTCGGCACAGCCGCAGGCCAGGGGCACCAGACCCAGGATGGGTTTGATCCCTGGAATGGGGAGGTAATCCACCTCGCCGCTGGGGAATACTCGGCGCACGTGGGCCTGAATGAACCGCGGCGCAAAATCGGGAACTCCGGGGCTGGCGTTGTATTGATAGGCATGCATCGCTTCGTCGTCGCTCATCACAGCGGCAGCTGCAGCCTGACGGGCGCTGAGCAGCGCTGGCCCCTTGGGCTCACCAATGGATAAGTCGATGAGCTGCACGCCTCGCCCCTGGGCCTCGGCGCGTTTCGCTCGAATCGTTTGCAACACATTCTCGCCACCTGACCCTAATCTCGATTGTCGCATGGACCACTCCCCTCCTCCGCAGTATCCCAGGCTGATACCTTGTGCCTACTCCTTATACCCCTGTGAAGCTCGGCGAGCAAAAGAACGGCTCGACGCACTGCAACGGCCTCAGGTCATGCTGGCAGCTTGAAACAACCTGACGCTGGCTTCGCCGTCGACGACGATTTCAAACAGAGTCGAGCGCTGCTGCGCTTGCGCCTCCTGATAAGCAGAGATAAAGGCCTCTATCGAGGACGGACACACGTACGAGAGGTGAAAATTCTCTGCTACCCCGCGAAAATTCCATGGATGTGGATTGCGTAGGCACTCGCCCGCATCACCGAGATCGAAAAAATGGAAGATCGCTCCGCTTTGATTATTGATGATGAGGACATAGACCGGGATGCTCGTCCCGGCCAGGAGCGCAAGTGCATTCAGGTCATGGAGCAGCGCTTGATCCCCAATGAGCACCGTGCAGGGTTGATGCAGCCCCTCGCCAAAGCCAATCCCCGACGACAGCACGCCATCGATTCCCGTGGCGCCGCGATTGGCACCGACGTGGAGGGTTTTCTGCAGACCTGGCACGAAATATTCCGCCTCACGGAAAATCAGGCTTGCCGAGAGAAACACCGCGGAGTCGTTTTGAATATGCTGAAAAACCTCGTAGATGACACGTCCTTCCGTGAGAGGTGCAGCGGCATGTGTGCCCAGGAGTTTGGCCAGCTGCTGAGGGGCAGCCGATTCGCAGTCCGCCAGCGCGCGGGCGAGAGATCCTGGCTGTCGAGCGGGGAGAGCTGGCAACAACGCTGTGGCCAGGGCGCACGGATCGCTCCACACCTTCATGGTCGGGTAGATGAATTCGTTTTCGATGGCGTCCTGCCTCAGTGGATAGCTAGAACACAGGATGAATTCCCCGCGTTGGGCTTCGAGATACTCCCGGAGCGGCTCAGACACGATGCGGTCTCCGAAGTAGAGCACCAGGTCTGCAGGAGGCAGGCGCGAGACTGCCCGGCGCAGGTACAGATTATAGAGCGCCAGGACTGAGGCTTGCTGCCCATGACAACGCAGGCCGGAGTTAATATCGGCTAACAGCGGGGCCGCCAGGCGTGTTGCCAGCGACTGCAGGGCAGCCATGTCACCGGTTGGCGCAAGTGGACCGGCCACACACACGATGTTGTCAACCGCAGCGATGCGCTCGACGATACGCTGGGTATCAGGGGCCGCGAGTCCGAGTTGCGGCAGCAGGTATTCGCAATAGGGCTGATCTCGCGCCAGCCAACGGTCGAGCGCGGCCGCTTCCCCGGCAGGCAAGCTGTCGATGGTGAAGCTCTCATCGACGAACGGTTTGCGGTAGGCCATATTCAGATGCACTGGCCGCGCCGTGCGCCGGGCCTCGAACACGGCCTGATCGAGGTCCGCGAGCAGGGCATGCAGAAAGAGTTGCCGTTCGGGAGCCGGGATCTCGAACGTCGCCTGCGCAAAAGGGGCGAACAGATCGCGCTGGGGAAGGGTTTGGTTGGCTTTCGCATAGTGGAGCTCGAACGGCCGGTCCGTGGTCAGCACCAGCAACGGCGTGCCGGCCAGCGATGCTTCAGCCGTGGCTGGCAGATAGTTGGCGGCCGCCGTCCCCGAGGTGCATACCAGACAGGGCAACATCCCGCCCTTCGCCGCCCCCTGCGCCCAAAAAGCGGCGCTGCGCTCGTCATTGAATAGTTTCATCACGACCGCGGGATTATTTTCCAACGCCAGGACGAGTGGGATCGCACGCGCGCCTGGGGATAGACAAAAGACCCCCACGCCACAACGGCGCAGCTCCTCGACCACGACTGTGGCGTGCAGGTGCGCAAGGCCTTTTGGGGAGAGTATACTCAGAGCTGTCTCTCTCGTTGGCGGCATGTCGACCCGTGCTCTCAATCAGCCGAGGCCCGCAACAGCGGCGCGACTTCCTGCCCAAACAGACGTATCGATTGCAAGACGGACTCCGGCAGGATGCGGCCTCCGACATTCGACTCCATGATGAAACCAGACAGACCTAGGGATTCCTGTAGGATCTGCAGTCGTTTGGCCACGTCTTCGGGCGTGCCAAACACCACGCGCTCCCGCACCACGTCATCATAGGTGAGGGTCGCGAGGCGTTCAGCCCGTGTCGTCCGGGCGTCGCCGTCTGTGGCGCCGGCCGAACGCTGCAGCGCCTGGCGTAACCGGTTATAGTGGTGCATCGTGCTGTCCTTCGGCTCAGCGAGCGCCCGCTCCATGGTGTTCGCTACGTAGATGGGGAGGCGCAGCACGACATCCCCATCGCCCACATGTCCGGCCTCACGCCAGGCCGTGCGATAGTCTTGGAGCACCTGCCCGACATCTGACATGACCGCGGAGCCAACACCCGCGAAGATGGGGAGTCCTAGACGTCCCATGACCGCAAATGTCTCTCTGGTAGTGGCGGCGGCGCGCAGGGGTGGATGCGGTTGCTGGTACGGTTTGGGGATCATGCACACGTCGCGGAACGTGTAGTACTTTCCGGTATAGGAAAAGCGCTCCTGGGTGAAGGCGAGCCGCATCACCTGTAGGAACTCCTCAAACCGATCCCGGCTCTCCGCGTAGGGGATATCATAGCCATCGTAGGAGCGCGGAAAGCTGCTGCGGCCAATGCCCAGATCAACGCGGCCCTGGCTGATGTTGTCCAGCGTGGCGATCTCTTCAGCCATGCGCACCGGGTGTCCCAGGGGGAGAACCAGCACCGCTGTGCCCACCCGTAGCCGACTCGTGCGCGCCGCGATGGCGGTCGCCCACACCACGGGGGCCGATGCGACCGAAGGGATAGGGCCGGTGCCGCCTGGGGGCGCGAAATGCCGTTCTGCGAACCAGACACCATCGTAGCCCTCGGTTTCTGCCGTCTCCGCCAGGGCAAAAGCCTCATCGAAGGCCTCACGTTGCGTCCGATCCTGCCGGTAGTCGCATTCCATCATCAGTCCAAGGTGCATCACTCTTCTCCCTTCTCTCCGAATGGCCGTATGCCCATGGCTGTGGGCAACTTTCCAGACCCATGAGGCTGCCATGTCGCCACGCGCCTGATAGGTCAATTGCATGCCTATATTAAGGCACAATTGCAGACAGGGCAATCCTCAAAGGAGGTGCGCCAGAGATTTGCGCTATCCCGCCAGGTCGCCCTTTTTGCTCCCTCTCTCACAGGGAGAGCACGGGGGTGAGGGTATCGCCGCTGCATCGACACCTCCTGCCTTACGGCTTGAGCCGCACCTCCTCGTACGGTAGTGTTTCGGCCTCGATGCTCGCCTGCCGGGCATACAGGAACAAGAAAGGAGTGGCCAGGCCCGTAGTCTCTGAAGCGCTATGTCCGAAAAGAATAAAGCGTTACCGCCCACGTCTGGGGCTCTGACAGAAGGCTGCACTGTAAACCTGCTCTTCCCTGGCTGTCAAGCCTGGACACTAAATCAGACCACAGACGATTCGTCCACATGCGCTGCGACGACCTCTGAGCCTTGACAGGTCAGGAATCTTCATGACATAGTGCACACGCGCCTTTGCAGCTGACTTCACTCTGTGCTCCGGAACGATGCCTGACAATGAGCCGGGTGTGATGATCCTCCATGAGCCTCGTCCACATCCTTGTGGGTGAAAAATTCTGCCCAAGCTGAATAATCTGATGGTCTGGCTTGTGCGACAGGCGATATTTGTCGGTAATGATTCCGGTATGCTGATCGATAACCTCATACCAAATGACAACGCTACCGCCCCAGGGCTAGGTCTGTACCTGAGGCTCCCGAGCGGAGAAGGAGTGCACAATGGCCACCATCCCCCGTCCGTTACCCAATCATCTCAAAGCCTTTATCGCCGAGGTCGAGCAGGTGGTAGCGAGCAGCGAGGACCGTCGAGATACCATCGCCGGACTCACACCCAGCTTCGGCGCGCTACTGGCCGATCCAACCTGGTTGCATGCGGATTTTCGCCAGCCAGTAGCAGGGAAGTTCGTGCAATATGCCATCTACCGTGCCGAAGACGGCTCGTTATCGGTCATGGCCATGGTGGTTCCCCCCGGCGTGGCGACCCCGGTGCATGACCATCGCGCCTGGGGTTTAGTAGGAGTCTATCAAGGACGCCAGCGCGAGAAGGTGTATCGGCGTCTCGATGACGGATCACGCGCCGACTTTGCGGACTTGCTGCAAGTAGCCGAGAATATTCTCACACCTGGCGATATCACCACGCTGCTGCCGCCCGAAGGGGACATCCACATGATCGAGACGATTTCGCCCGAAGCTTCGATCTCGATCCACCTGTTAGGAAATGACATCGGTTGCGAACACCGCCATCGTTATGATGTGGAACAAAAAGCGGTGCATCAGTTTAAGTCGGGGTACATCAATACTTCCTGCACCAATTTCCGCCTGGCCCATCAGCACTTGGTCGTCCCAGATGTACAGCAAACGGTAGCCTTCTATGAGCAGATATTCGGTGCTGCTAAAGTGGAGGAAGTTCAGGTCAACGGGATGCCACTGGTCTATTTACATCTGGATGGCGGCGAGGTGTGGGTGTCGGGCGAGATCATTCCAGGGCTGCAAACGCACGTGACGTTTGCGGCGGAGGATTTCGATGCTGCGGTGGAGGAGCTCAAGATGCGCTGGGTTGAGTTCTTGAGCGGGCCGCTACACATTGGCAAGCAACGCGTAGTCTTTATCAAGGATCACAATGGTCAGCAAGTCGGCATCATGACCGATCAGTGAAGCTGCCTTGCCTTCTTCATCTTCCGCTATGAAAGACCGTGCTGAGAGAAGGAAGGATGAAGGATTGGGATGGGTGGTAGGGAGGATGTGGGCGATGCAGGAGACCCAGCATGATGTCGTTCGCAGAGAGTTTGGCCAGCAGGCCACGCGCTATGGCGAGCAGGGATTAACGCTCTCGAACCAAGCGTATCTCGAGTGGATGGTCGAGCAGCTTGGCCTGCAATCCCACTTTGAGGTGCTTGATGTGGCCGCTGGGACGGGGCATCTGAGTCGGGCGATCGCACCGCACGTCAAGCGCGTCGTGGCCCTTGATCTCACCCCAGAGATGCTAGCAGAGGGGGAACGCGAGGCGGAGCAGCAGGGGCTGACCAACGTGGTGTTCGAACAGGGTGAGGCGGAGCACCTGACCTATGGGAACGAGGCCTTTGACCTGGTGGTCACACGTTTTTCGCTGCATCACTTCGCCGATGCGCGTGGTCCGGCGCAGGAGATGGTACGTGTATGTCGACGCGGGGGGAGAGTGGCGGTGATCGATATGGTCTCTCCCGATGATCCCGCAGTTGCGATGACTTACAATCAGCTGGAACGCCTGCGCGACCCATCTCACGTGCGAGCCTTGACCGCCGACGAGCTGCAAGGGCTGGTACGCGAGGTGGGCTTACACATAGCGCACACAGCTCCCCGCGACGTCGAGGTTCACCTCAACCGCTGGCTCGATCTGACCGGCGCCACCCCCGCCGCCCGAGAGACGATCCGTGAGGCGCTCACCCAGGACCTGCAGGGGCTCAAAACCACCGGCATGCGCCCTTACAGGCGCGACCACGAACTGCAGTTCCTGCATGCCTGGCTTATCGTGGTAGGCGTGAAATAGCTAGCTGTGCAACCCGGCCCCCTATATCTGCCACAGCGTCTCCTGCAAGTTCTCCAGGCACTGGCGTGTACACATGGCCACGACCGACTCTGTTGGGTAAGTCACGGTGGCCGGTCTCCAACGCCAACGGCGTGCGTGTCACCAGAGACAT
>JBKPCR010000063.1:0-11835 GCA_046727435.1 bacterium
CTGCCGGCGCGGGGCGGTGTGCCAATCGCTAAAACGGCCGGGCTCCGCGCTTCGAAAGACGACGCCCTTCGTGGCCATGAGCTGGGTGAGCTCTGGATGGGAGGCGAGGTCCAATTCTTCGATGTGCGTTTGGCCATCTGGGCCGGTATACAAACGCGTAATCCCCATGGGAGTTCCTCCTAGGAAGAAGCCACATTTTGATAATGATCGAGACGGAAGGCTTGCACGTTAGCACGTGATCGTATCAGACCTTTTTGTTCGAGACAAGCCGTTCTTTCGCATCACGTGCAAACCGGTTTATGGAGACGGCAGCGATGGCGCCTGTATGGGGGCGTGGAGACCATCCTTTACTTGATTGCAGGCCTCACCTCATGGATGAGAATTTGTAGGCTGCGCTTTACCCGCTCCGGGGGAATCTGTTCCCCGGAGTCGAGCTCACACAAATCGAAGGACTCGCGGAAGGATTCCGCCTGGCTGCGGCCTTGACGTGATTCAAACTCCATAAAGATCCCGAAAGGCATCGTTGTCGCCTTCCTCAGTGGGATTGCTCCGATGTGCGCAATACCCCAAGCTTGCTTCTGGCTGTCAAGTGGCCATATCCCTTGGAGCGCGGCCGAGTCGACTGGCCTGCAGTTCCTCGTTGGTGACGACGCTCTCGTCTAAGAGTTGCGCTGGGAGCTCAACACGCGGCTGCACGTAACGTAGCGCCGGGATTACCTCCTCCCCCATGAGTCGGATCGACCCCATCAATTTCTCGTGCTCGATCCCACCGAACATCATGCAGTTACTGATGTGCGTCACGCCCACACTGGCAGCGTGTTTGAGCTTGGCGATGACGGTCTCGGGACCGCCGAAGAACAGCCGGTCCATCAGGCCTTTGTCATTGAGCTCGTTGGGGTAGGGGCTAGCGTCGACCCTGCCGTTCGTCACCTCCTGGCGGTTCAGACCACGTTGGGCCCGCGTCTGCCAGCGGACATAGCTCAACGCCTCTGCGGCCTCCTCATCTGTAGGGGCAACGTGTGTCATGCACTGTAACCCGTGACGTAGATTGGTGAGCGGTTTGTCCAGTCCGGCGTGAGCGTGGACCAGCGCCCCAAACTGCATCGTGCTCTCCTCTGGTGCTCTCAAACCGCTTTGGCGCTTCCGGAACTGCCCCATGCGTCCCTTGGAGGCGCTGAGTCGTCCATACATCGCTCATCAGAGAGCCGCTGTCGCCGCCGGTTGCCGAGGGCGAATCGCAGCGTTGGCAAAGAGCTCCAGTGAGCGGCACACCTGGTCGTGGGATAGACTGCCGAAGCTGCACACCAGCAATAGGGTGTCGATCCCGATCGATTCCAGGTGCTCAACTTTCGCCGCGATTTGTTCTGGCGATCCGATCAGCATGGCCCCGAGCGCCTCCATCTCGTCGAAGCTCCGCCCGCCCCAACTACGGGTCAGCGATTTGAGGCGCTCGTCGGAAAAATCCGCTGGCGGCGGTGGAGCGGCGAGTGAGGATAGATGGTAGAAACCCTGCAACCCCAAAGCCCCCTCAGCCCGCGCCTGTTCCGGTGTTTCCGCGACATACGTCTCACGGCACAGCAGCAGACGCGGACGATATGGACCTTCCCCCAGTGGCTGGTCACGCGTCGCGAGCGCGGCGTGATAATCCTGGACCGCCCGTGCCACGACCTCCGTCGGCGTGAAATGCATGGCCACCGGCCAGCCCTTTGCCCCAACGCGCGCCACTGATGCCGGGCGACTAGCTACTTCGTGCAGCGGTGGATAAGGCTGCTGATAAACCCGCGGCCGCAAGCTTAATTCTGGAAAGCTCCAGAACCGACCGGTATGGGAGCAGGTTTCCTGCGTCCAGACTTTGAGCACGATCTCGACGGCCTCCTCGGTCATCGCCACGCCATCGTCGAAATTGAGGCCGAGCTTGGCGAACTCACCCTGACGCACGCCCTTGCCTACACCGAAATCGAAGCGTCCTCGCGCCAGATTATCCAGCATGGCCGCTTCAGCGGCGAGCCGCAGCGGATGATGAAACGACATGGCATTGACGTAGTTGCCAAAGCGCATGTGGCCGGTGCGCTGGACGGCCGAGGCGATCATCAGATTGGGGCTGGGGAGCAGGGAATAATCAGTGAAGTGATGTTCCGCGAACCAGCACTCACCGAACCCTAGCGTTTCCGCCAGGACGATCTCATCCAGCATCTCATGATAGGCTTGATCGTGGGGCACACCTCGCCCCTGGCAGTAGTAGAACAGTCCAAAGTCCATGAACGCCTCCTGATGATGATTGGGGTCGAACGCACCCGCTAACTCCGACGCAATTGCGGATGCGGATGGACCTGCAACTCTGCACCATACGCCGCGACGCCAGTTCCACCCCAACCCTCTCCCCGTCGAGGAGAAGGACTGGGTAAGGGGGCCACCTGCGCGGAACTGGCCGAGTGGTTATGTCGCGCAATACCTAGGCGATGGAAGGGTGGTTTGCCTGCTGCAGGCTATTGCGCAACGCCGCGATATGCCGTCGCATGGCCCACTCGGCTCCGGTCGCATCACGACCTGTGAGATACGACAAAATCTCGCGATGCTCCGCTAACGACTCGTCCTTACGGCCGGGGACGAGAATGACACGAAACTGATGCCGAATGAGCGGCGCCCGCAGCATACTGAGGAACTGGTCGATGAATTCGTTTCCTGCCATCTCGATTATGCGCTGGTGGAAACGGCCGACCAGCGGTAAATGGCCGAGGAGATCGTCGGCAGCGAGCGTTTTCTCCATCTCCACCACAATGTCGTGGAGCTCAGCAAGCTGGGCGGCTGTTGCCTTTTCGGCGGCGAGCCCGGCGGCGAGCCCCTCGAGTACCTCACGTACTTGCAGGATACGCGTCGCCTCTGCGACACTGAAGGCACGCACTTGAGCGCCGCGGTTCGGCTGAATCTCCACGAAGCCCTCGTGTTGCAGCCGAAGCAGCGCCGCCCGCAGCGTCGCCCGACTGACCCCCAGGATCGGTGCGATGTCGGTTTCGATCAAACGCTGGCGGGGCGTATAGACCCCCTCCATGATGTCGCGTTTGAGCCGCTGGTAGGTGACTTCTACTCGACTACAGACCGGACCCTCAGCCCCACGCTCTGGGGCATGTGTCCTCGCTGGTGACTTCATGCCTCCCCTCCTCCACCCTCCTCTGTTCCACTGCGCCTCCTTCAGCTGACTTCTCGCGGTGTACTAGCCACTTGAGGGCATGCGACGTGCGTCGGGGCCACGTGGCCTCTTTCTGGTCAAGGAAAATTGTCTGACAATCCTGCAATGCAAGCTAGCCGACATCATATGTTAGCATGGTTTCCGTGTCACGCTGAGCGTTTGATTGCGGGGGCACTTATGGTCTCTAGATGAATTCATAGGAAGCCGCTGAGTCGCCATTGGTGCCGGCCGATGCAGAATAGGCGGGGATACTGCCAGGCTCCCGTAAGGAGAGTACCGCCCAGCGAGGCCGTGAGGTGGTTTTGATGGAATGATGCTCATGCGACAGCGGGGGATCGCCGTGAGGGATCCCCCCTTGATCCGTCGCTTGCCGTCTGTTCCACGAGCTCGCCTACACGTCGTCGCTCTCTAGATCCAAGGACCCTCCATTGGAGCCATCTCCCCCCGGCGGCTCAGCGGCCACGCGCGTGAGTCCCAGCGTCTGGCGGAGCTGCTGCTCAATGGCGGCAGCGATGTCCGTATGCTCCTTGAGATACTTCTTAGCGTTCTCGCGGCCCTGGCCAATCCGGTCATCCTGGTAGGCGTACCAGGCCCCACTTTTATGCACGAGACCGCGGTCACTCGCAAGGTCTAGGAGGTCTCCCTCGCGCGAGATGCCTTCGCCATACATCATATCGAACTCCGCCTGCCGGAACGGCGGGGCTACCTTGTTTTTCACTACCTTCACGCGCACGCGGCTGCCTGTCGTCTCGTCGCCTTCCTTGATTTGGCCGATGCGACGAACATCCAGGCGGACCGAGGCATAAAACTTGAGAGCATTGCCGCCGGTAGTGGTTTCGGGGTTGCCCACGAACATGCCGATCTTCTGGCGCAGTTGATTGATGAAGATCATGGCGGTCTTGGACTTGCTGATGATGCCGGTCAGTTTCCGCAGGGCCTGCGACATGAGGCGCGCCTGCAGGCCCATCTGAGCATCGCCCATCTCGCCATCGATCTCAGCCTTGGGCACGAGCGCGGCCACCGAATCGACCACGATCACATCGATGGCGCCGCTGCGGACCAGCGTTTCGGCGATCTCCAAGGCCTGCTCGCCGGTGTCGGGTTGCGAAATGAGGAGCTCATCGGTCTTCACCCCAAGCTTCTGGGCATACACCGGGTCAAGGGCATGTTCGGCATCGATAAAGGCGGCAATGCCGCCCGTGGATTGCACCTCGGCAATGAGGTGGAGTGCGAGCGTGGTCTTACCCGAGGCCTCGGGACCGTAGATCTCGGTCACGCGCCCACGCGGGATCCCGCCCAAGCCGAGTGCGGCATCGAGCGAAATCGCCCCAGTCGAAATGACCGCGATGTCCAAGGCGGCGGGCTGCGCGCCCAGGCGCATAATAGCGCCTTTACCGAATTGCCGCTCGATCTGGGCCACGGCAAGACTCAGCGCTTTCTCCTTCGGCTCTTTCGAGCCGTTCACTGCGGTCTTCAAAGTTTCCACCAGCCTGTCCTCCCTAAGGGCCTCTGCTTCGTCTGAATACGACTCTTCTCGTCGTGCATGTTTATGGAGATCTATTGAACACTGTCAATCCCATAGCCTACCAGGTATCATGACGGATTCGCAAGGGAAAATTCTCGATCGAGCGCGACAGGTGTCCAGCCATGATGGTCAGCATGAGGACGTGGTTACGGTCGATAACCGTTCAATACATGTGTGAGGACATCTGAGGCCTATGAGCAGGCATTCCAGCCTCCACATCTCGGAGGATCCGGGCCTGCCCATTGAGACTGTGGCGCAAGCCTTTGGGATCCTCCCCTAGCATCGATCGCCGCAGATCATGAGCGGCTCCCCCTGAAGATCGATGCCGACCATACACGATCACTGGGACGCGGTGCCCAATTGGTCGAGCACCCGCATGAATGGCCCCCGATCGACCAACTGTGCGAGGTCGGGCTCTTGATCCTTTAGCAACCCTAGCGACTTCATCCTGGTGATCGTATATGTGAGCCGCGCCAGTTCAAGGCCGTCGTTGACGGGAAAGACCTGATTACGCACTAGCAGCACCTCATAAGTCTTGTCGATCACGCCAGCGTTGAAGCCGGTGGCTTCGGCAGCGATCCTGACCGTGCCAGCCCGATTCTGGTACATCAAGCGATGGGATTGGGTGAGCGCGGTTAGAAAGCGGCTGGCCAGATCGGGATGTTTGGCTAGCCAATTCTTGCTCACAAAGTATGTACCGTAGAAATAGTTGGGCTCGACCTCATGCAAATCGACGAGGACATGGAACCGTGTATCGCGCGCCAAAATCTCCATTGCCTGCTCGGTCTGGAGGATCGCCGAGTGAATCTGGCCGCTGATTAACCCTTGAATATAGCCGGGCGCGGATACCGGAATATAGTGCACGTCCTTTGCACTTAATTGGGCACTTTCGAGCACCATGCGGGTCATCACCTCGCGAAAGGCGCCCACGTCCTGGATGCCAGCGTTCTTGCCACGGAGCTGCGCGGCAGAAGTAATCGTCTTCGGCGTTACCATTGAGACGGTGAGGCGGTTGGCATATGTCCCGATGATCGCAAGATTGCCGCCTGCCACCGAGGCGTTGACCACTGGTTCGATACTGGCGCCGCCGATCGCGACATCATCGGCCACCACGGCCTGCACCACTTTTACCCCTGAATCGAAGTTCTGGATGCTGACGTCGAGAGCTTGCTGCTTGAACAGGCCCAGTTCCTGGGCAACCACCACATCTATGTTGGCGAAGCTGGTTTTGCCGGTCGGCAGCCCAATTCTAATCTTGGCCGGTGTCAGCGTGGACACAGGCGAGGCAGCGTCACCCGTCGGGATGAACACCACACGACCAGCACGTGGTGCGCTCCCGCACATCACCGCTAGGATAGTGAGCACGACGCCAACACCAACAGCCCGCACCTGTTGCATGAGATTCCTCCTAGGGAGAGGTTTGACGCCAACGCGAGATACGCGCTTCGGCCATTTCCAACGATGCTGTGCTGATAACCCCAAGCGCCATAAGCACGACGACCGGCACAAACACGCGCGCCGTCTGAAAGGCATGGGCATTGGAGACAATGAGGTATCCCAGTCCGGAAATGGCGGTGTAGAACTCGGCGATGATGACCGCGATCAAGGCGCGGCCGATCGCCAGGCGGATGCCGGTCATGATGAACGGCAATGCCGACGCCAGGATCAGATCAGTCCACAGTCGGTATTCCGTAGAACAAAACGCATGCGCCACCTCAATCAGGCGTGGGTCGACCTCGCGGACGCCCCGCTGCGTGTTGATGAGCACCGGAAAGACCGTGAACAGCAGTACGACCACGATTTTCGAGAAAGTACCAAAACCGAACCAGAGCACGAGGATGGGGACCAGCGCCACCATGGGCGTGGCATAAAGAGCCGTGACGGGGATATCCAGCAGCCCTGCGACCACCTGACTCCGACCGGCGAGCAGGCCGAGTCCGACCCCGACCAGTATGCCCAGGGCAAAACCGGTGGAGAGCACACTGAGGCTCTGGCCCAGGGCGCTCAGGAGCGTGCCATCGGCCAGCATGTCGATGGCGGCGCGAGCAATGGCCGTCGGATAAGTAAAGAGAATCGGGTTCGTGTTGCGCCCATACCATTCCCAGAGCGCCAATGTGATCGCCAGGGATGTGCCGCGGAGGCCCCACGTCATGCGGCGGTTCAGGTGCGTGCGCATTGGATGGCGGGTCGTACGCGCAGGTAAGGCAGGGGTTGGCGTGAGGTGACCAGCTGCTGTTTTCACGTGCCTCCCTCCACCGACAGTGTGGCGTGATCGCTCGCCTGGTGCAGCACATGGTCATCCTGGAGCGCCTCCCAAAGCTGGCGGCGTAGCTGGGGATAGGTGGGATGGAAGCGGAGATCCTGCGGTGCGCGTGGGCGGGGGATCGGGACCTCCAGATGCAGGCGCACGTGTCCTGGGGTGCCGCCGAGCACGACGATATGATCGCCGAGCAAAATGGCTTCATCGAGGTCATGCGTCACCAGGATGGCGCTTGTCCAACGACGCTGCGGGTCCTCCCAGAGGCGGATCAACTCGCCATGAAGCGTCTCCCGCGTGATCGCATCGACAGCGCTGAACGGTTCGTCGAGCAACAACACCTCAGGGCGCACTGCCAGCGCCCGCGCCAGGCCAACGCGCTGCTGCATCCCGCCAGACAGTTCGTAGGGGTAACGCGCCGCATGTTCGGTCAGCCCCATGACATCCAGCAGGCGCGTGACGACGCCGCTCTCGTCCCGACGTCCCTGGACCGACAGCCCATAGGCGATGTTTGCCCGTACCGTTTTCCAAGGAAACAGCCCGAAATGCTGGAAGATCATGGCGATGCGAGGAGTGGGGCGAGTGATGGCGACGCCGTCGAGGAGGATACGACCGCTGCGGAGCGGCAGCAGACCGGCGACAGCTCGGAGCAACGTGGTCTTGCCACTCCCCGATGTCCCGACGATGCACAGTAGGTCGTGTTCATAGAGGGTTAGTGACACACCCTGCAGGACGATCCGTTCGCCGAAGGCCAGCGCAACCTGATCAAGGAGGATCTTCGCAGTGCGTGAGCTCATGCGTCGGGCATCCCTCACCTGACCCTGTACGACACGCCCTCATTATACGTGATGCCATTGGAGCTGCGCGCCTAGCTGAGCCTTGGGTGCGCTAGGGAGTGATGACAATCTTGATCGGATCGCCGTCGCGCTCGCGCATGACGCGAAAGGCCTCGGCGATTGCCTCCAAGGAAAACTCGTGAGTCACCAGCTCCGCCCCGCGCAGGCGTCCCTGGCCGGCCAGAGAGACGGCGCGTTTGACGTTATTGCCCCCTTCACCACGTGTGGTGTAGATGGTGATATCGCCGCGCACCACCGCACTTAGGTCTAGGGTGACCGGCTGCGGGTAGAAGGCGACGACGAGGATCTTGCCGCCACGCTTGGTCACCTGGACACACTGTTGTGGCGTCTCAACGGCCCCAGAACACTCGATTGCCATGTCGACGCCGGCGTCGTCGGTCAGCTCCTGAATCGTGGCGACCGGGTCGCACTCACGCACATTGATGATGTGGTCGGCGCCAAAGCGTTGGCCCATTTCCAGACGACTGATCCGTGTGCCCACTAGGAAGATGCGGCCGGCTCCCAGCTCTTTGCAGGCCTGGACCGTCATCAATCCTACCGGGCCAGGGCCAAAAATGGCGATGTCATACCCCACAATGTACCCGCCGGCTGCGTCGAGGCCATACAGACCGGTGCCGGCGGTGGTCAGCAGCACTGCATCCTTGAAGGATACTTGAGGGGGTATCTTGTAGAGCGCGCTGACATGGTGCAGCACATACTCGGCAAAGCCTCCATCGGCGGTCATGCCGGTGGCGCGATGGCCCTTGGTCGCGTTGCCATACTGCAGGCAGGCGGTGTAGCGGCCGATGAGGCAATTATCACAGCGGCCACACCCATGATGCGCTTCAATGCACACCCGGTCCCCGACAGCGACTTCATCGACCGTCTCGCCCAGGGCCACCACTGTCCCCGTCCACTCATGTCCGGGCGTGAAAGCGCCATAGGGTGGAGTCAGCGGGAAATGTCCGTCATAGATCTTCAGGTCGGTGCCACATGTCCCACACATCGCGACCTTGACCAGCACTTCGCCAGCGCCAGGCCACGGCACGGGGCGATTGATCTGGCGGATGTCCCTCGGACCGAAGAGGACCGCCGCCCGCATCGTATCGGGGATCGTCTCCTGGGTCGGTGGGGCATCGAGTGTCACTGTCATAACGTCCTCCGCATCTGAGGGCCTAGTCACCCTCGGATACAGTCTCCGGCTCTCATAAGGCCTTATACAGGGGCACGAGTTGGTCAGCAAGACTCTTGTCATACATCTACGCATAGACGTTCTCGGCTGAGGCGGCGCCATTGTAGCTACCGGCCGGCGGCATGTCAATTTCAGCGTCGCACACCAGCGAGTTATTGGCGAGGAGTGGGGCTTGACCTGCGGGCAACGCCCATGGTAGAAATGACTCCTGTGGATACTCGGAACCCGCCCATGTGGGCGTCTGCTGGAGGTTTGCCTGGGGCCAGGGTTCATGGCAGGGCTCCTTCAAACACCGGATGGAGAACTGTGACACCGCTCGGCGACGTTCAAGTAGTGGACCTCTGCACTGTCACCGCCCCCGAGCTGGATGACCTCTGGCAGTATGAAGTGCGCCTGTGGCATGACCGGCTTCTCTGGGACGTTTCGGGTGCCTTTGCCGCACTGCGCCGTATTGTGGGGCGCGGTGGCTTGCCAGGCAAGGCTGTGCGGGTACACGATCGGACGGTCGGCTACACGTATTATGGGATAGATGGGCATCTCGGGGTGGTTGCCGGTCTGGTCGTCTTGCCAGATTGGAGTCGCAGTGATGTCGGGGAAACGCTCCTCAAGAACACCATTCATGAGATGCAACGGCAGGGGGTGTCACGCATCGAAAGCCGTTTCATATCTGCCGATTGTCCTTGGCTTGGGGCGGCGCTTGAGGCCGAAGGGTTCCAGAGCTATTGGCGCGAGTTCCTCCGCTGCGAACTGCGTCCATCGCGATGGCCTGGGCGCATTCTAGCGTTGGTGTCCTTGGAGCCATGGCAAGAAACCCACCTCGGCGAAGCCGCGGCGATTCTGCAGGCGGCCTATGCCGGCGGTATTGAAGCCGAGATTCTCGCTCTCTATCGCAGCATGGATGGCTGCCGTACCGTACTCGATAATATCGTAAACCAGGGCAGTTGCGGTGTTCTCGTTCCCGAAGCTTCAGCGATAGCTCAGAACCGAGGGCGAAGCCTCGGCTTCGTTGTGGTCACGGAAGTGGCCCCCCGACAGGGACATTTGCCCCAGGTAGCCGTGCTGCCTGAATACCAACGTCAAGGCATTGGTCGAGGGCTCCTGGACTACAGCTTGCGGCAACTGGCCGAAGGCGGATTCGAGACTCTTTCCCTGATCGTCAGCCGTGCGAACGACCGAGCTCTCACGCTCTATCAGGCTATGGGCTTTCAATCCGTGCTAGCCTTCCCCGTAGGCATCTGGGAGAGGTAAAAACGGATGATCCTAAATCCGGGTTCTACGAGGTAGGTCCAGAGCCGATTCTCTCTCCGGCGCTGAGCGAGAGAGAGGGGGAGAGGAGGGAAAGGGAGACCTGAACACAACCGCACAAAAGACGGACGGAGCGCTGTCAAGCAGGTAACGCTTGACAGTGACTAGGGTGTCCGAGTATCCTGGTTCATTATCGGGAATGATTCGCATTAGCTCCAATCAGGCGGCCCCGAGAGCGGCAAAGGGACGGTCCGAAGTAGAGTGTGCTGTCACCTCATGCATCATGGCTCTCCAGTTGAGAAATAGGTCGAGGGTCGCTTGGTCCCTAACACCTGTTGTATATCTCACCCTGAAGATGTTGCGCTGGGGAGAATTAGCTTCGCGCAGGGACGTAGGTGCAGCACACGACGTTCTTCGATTATCGGCGGTTCGGGCTAAGCAGCCTAGCCTGGCTGCCGAATGGGTTGGAGGTTGGAGTGTGAATACCTCGTCTACGGCGTTGCTGTAAAGGTCTGAACAGCAAGCCGCTTGACGTCGCCAGGGGCGTGATGCCCGTTCACAAGGGAGGGAGGGCATATGACTGACCAGAATGTTGCTCTGATGGCTCATCTCTTGCGCCGAGCTGGTTTTGGCGCAAGCCGTGCGGAAATCGAAGCCAAAGCGGCTCAGGGCTATGATGCGACGGTAGAAGAATTACTCAATCCTGAATCGCAGCCGGCCATCGAAGAAGACCTGATGTATCGCTGCCACCCAGCCTATAACCATTCTGGCGCCATCCAGGTCAACGTCCAAGAGTGGGTGTATCGCATGATCAACAACCCCCGCCAGCTGCAGGAGAAGATGGCCCTTTTCTGGCACATGATCTTCTGCGCCGGCCACAGCAAGATCGACAGCGGGGAAGAGATGGCGCGCATGATCGCCATGTTCCGGGAGCATGGCATGGGCAACTTCCGGGACCTATTGATGCGCTTGTCCACCAGCCCTGCCATGATGTATTACCTGGACAACACCGAAAGCCACAGGGTTGCCATCAACGAAAACTATGGCCGCGAGCTGCTGGAGCTGTTCTCCTTGGGCGTCGGTAAGGACGAGGAGTTCAACTATAGCGAGGCTGACGTCAAAGTGTGCGCCCGCGCCTTTAGCGGTTGGAGCGTCGCACCGGCCTATCCTCCCTTTCCCTATGGTCGTAGCCCGTGGGAGTTCCGCTATGATCCGGCCGACCACGATGATAGCGAAAAAACCTTCCTGGGTGAGACCGGTCGCTGGAATGGCGAGGATATCGTTAACCTCATCTGTAAGCAACCTGGCACGGCGCGGTTTCTCTCGCGGCACATGTACAACTTCTTCGTGGCCGACGAGGTGCCAGTGCCATCCTGGCGCATGACGCCGCCCAAGGATAAAGCGGCGATTGCAGCGCTGGAGAAGGCCTACTTCGACTCTGGCTATGAGATCAAGGCTATGCTACGGACGCTGTTCACCTCTGACTTTTTCAAGGCGGATTCCGCTCGCTTTGCGCGCGTGGCAAATCCGGCGGAGATGGTCGCCGGCCTGATGCGTACGGTGGGCGAGCACCGCGGCGAAATCAAGCCGGGC
>JBKPCR010000064.1:0-10656 GCA_046727435.1 bacterium
GCTGAGGCCCACGTTGCGCTGATTGAGGCGCAACAATTTCTTGAGGCCGTACGATCCCTGCTGCCCGCAGAGATCTGCGACGTGGCATCCGATCGTGAGGCCAACCCTGATGTGGGAGAACAGGAGCGATAATGGGAGGCAGGACACTCGCAAGCGAGGATCAAGGTGGGTCACGTCGAGAGCAAAGGCAGGTATGCACTATTTGACCACACGGGCTTCATGCTCCTCGATGAACTCTCCATGGCTCGCTCAGACCATGGCACCTGTGGTTTTGAGGTTGATGTCCCTCAGTTCGTTGTCCACCGTTATCCCTCCATCGCCGCGGCCCTGCCACGTGACTCACTCACCGTCGCCAACAGCATGAGTCCGGCCACAAAGAACAGCACGGTGGATAAGATAGCCAACCTCTGATTGCCTGCGGTCAGGTAGGTGATCAGCCCATAGCTCAGCGGCCCGACGATCGCCGCGAGCTTGCCTGCCAGCCCCCACAGCCCAAAAAACTCGGCGGCACGCCATGGGGGCGCCAATTGGCCCACCAGCGCCCGGCCACTGGCCTGGCTTGAGCCCAGCGCGATGCCGACTAGATTGGCGACGAGGATGAAAGCGCTTCAATGGGGCCGCAGCCTTGGGAGCTGCGGAAACACGGCTGAATATCGTGCGGTTGGATCAGATTGCTATTGCTTCAATGGGGCCGCAGCCTCGGGAGCTGCGGAAACGCGCCTGGAAGGACTGATTCATGAGCCCGGCGAACCCAGCTTCAATGGGGCCGCAGCCTTGGGAGCTGCGGAAACGGATCTGGCGTCTGCACGTCTTCATCAGCCATGATGGCTTCAATGGGGCCGCAGCCTTGGGAGCTGCGGAAACTGGCCTTGAGCCGCACCGGGATCATGCTGCGCGCGCTTCAATGGGGCCGCAGCCTTGGGAGCTGCGGAAACAGCCCGAAAGCCGCGTTTGCGCATAATGCTGGTGAGGCTTCAATGGGGCCGCAGCCTTGGGAGCTGCGGAAACCTCCAGCAGCAGGAGGATGAAGAAGCCTTGTGAAAAGCTTCAATGGGGCCGCAGCCTTGGGAGCTGCGGAAACCATGAGCGTGAGCACCCGCGAGAGGCAGAACATGCCAGCTTCAATGGGGCCGCAGCCTTGGGAGCTGCGGAAACATGCACCCCGTAGTAAGGCGCATACAAGCAATATTCTCGGCTTCAATGGGGCCGCAGCCTTGGGAGCTGCGGAAACGGCCCTCGCTCTTCACGCTGTAAAAACAGTTGGTTGCGAGGACCTTTGCGAGAGCCCTTCTCCTGGGGCTTTGCCGCACTCGACTGGAGCACAATCGGAGATAGCCATCGGATAGCTAAATTCCCGAAAAAATTATAGAAATCTTATACGCGAGGGGTGGGCACATATCCATTATCACGAAACCGCTCGCGCAGTCGTTGACGTAAAACCTGCACGAATTTTCGGTTTTCAAAGAGCGCCTCAAAACACTAAGAAAATAGAAAATTAAAAGAGAAAGTAACCAAAGAGAACATAACGCTTACGAAATTACTCAAATCGTATGTTCCCATCAACCCCACCTTTTATTGAGAAAACCTAAGCCCTATCTCGGCTTCTATAATAGGGAATGATCGGTCACGACCGTGGTCTGGTCGCAGCGGACGGGCATGGTGCATAGCAACTTGCACGTAATTGGTCGGCCGAATAGCTGTGGGAATTTCGCCTGCCCGCAGCCTATCTTTGCCGCTATACCTACGAATTGATCGTTCACCAAGCTATCACATCTCTTTGTACGCTCGTCAGTCAATGGCATGAGATTCGAGGGCGGGCTTTCGAACAGTTAGACTGCCCTATCTCAGCCGCCCATAGGCCTCCGATACGACTTCCTATGTAGAGACCTTACAGAGTCCACATTCAGGCCATTGCCGGCAGGAATAGCCCCAAGCCGAAGTGACAAGCATACCCGAGGCAGATCGGCCCGCACACCGGCTCAGGAAACTCTATCGCAAAGCCATACCCTAGGCCCTGCCCACGGCTTCCGCCGCCGAACAGCCGCTCCCGGCGGAATTCAATCCAGCGGATGGACCGGTCTTTGAACTCACACCGTGGTATTGACTTCACACCGACAGGTTTCGGAAACCCTCGCCGTTGCAACTCGCCATAGAGCTGCTCAAGCGGTGTTTCCCGATTTCGGCCGCGGGTCTTTTCATGACGCGGCGGGACAAACGGTGTGTGGGATCGCCAATACCGCCATCGACTGAAGGTCGATGGATCTTTCCAGTCATGTCGACCGCCGACGCCCAACAAGACCAGCTGCAGATCGGGTTTACCTCCGACCTGACGGAGTCGACGGAAGGCATCCAGTGCTCGCAGATCAGTTTTCTCAAAGCCCACATCCTGACCTTCCGGGTCAACGTTCCCTCGTGCATAGATGGTGAGATGATCGAGACGCCCATCGCCATCCTCATCAGTGGGGAGATAAAAGGCGTGGCGGTGGTCTTGAAGCGGTATGCCCTCCGGCATCTTGCCGCTGAAGATCATCGATGTTCTTCCATAATTCTGCTTGCCGTAGATGCCCTGCAGATGTCGACGCGCCAGCTCTGCCAGCGAGAGCGTTTCCTGCCGCAGCGGTAACACCGTGCCATCAAGCGCATAGCGGGCTGCGAGGTAAGACCTGCCCCGGCGCTGCGTCTGCCGATATGTGGCCTGCACCGCGAAGGCATCCGCTGGCCGGAGATAGGTCACCCAACATGACCCTGGAGGATCGCTCCAACTCTCGGCATGTAGGTCTGCTGTCTCGGCGAGTAAGTTCCAGGGTGGATCGGGGCGTCTTGCTCTTGTGTAGTCCCATTGGTTCCACCGTACAGGGCAGGGGGCGAGCACGCGCACAGGTTCTTTCCCTTCTGATATGTCGCTGCCGTTGAGGGGAATACAATTCGTTTTGGCCAGTGCGTTACCGGTCGTTTTGTCGAGTCGAGTCCAAACACGGTTCTCATATAGTTCCCAGTCCTGGCTCAGCCGCGCCGTGCACCAGGATTCGGCCCGGCCGAAGTAATTGAGCTGTGCAAGCACGAGTTGAAGCATCTCTTCCTCGCATGCGTCAAGAGTGGCTATTGGCCAGAGGAAGACCACCTCGGCGTTGGGGTCGAGCGCCACAAACGCGTCGAAGACCAAGGTTTTATCCTGCGGTCCCTTCTTGAACCACGGCATGTAGTGGCGAGTATGACCAAGCGATGCCGGTGGCAGAGAGAATAAGGGAGGCGCGGTCAACTTCGCGAGGACAGTGGGCATGATGATATTGGCGGACGGCTCATCCGTAAGCTTCCGTTTCCACACGGCCACCAGGGCCCGGAGCAACCGCCACGGCGAGGGTGGCCACTCGGGCACTCCTTCATTGACGTGATGTCCCCATAGGGTGCTATGTATGCGACCTGCGGGAAAGGCAATGGCAATGGCGACCGCCATGATCTACTCCTTTCCATCCTCGTCATCACTGTCGGTGTCCTCGTCACGCCTTGTTCTGGCGGAGGCCCTGGCTTTTGGTGCCCACGTCACCTCAGTGACAGGCGGATCGGCAAACAATTGTTGCTGCTGACAGGCTGCAATCTTGGCTTGTATAGTCTCGAAGAGGGCTTGCTCTCCAGCGACGACGAAGCCGGACGGGCGTGTTACAACCAGGC
Organism: bacterium; assembly: GCA_046727435.1. Lineage (GTDB taxonomy): Bacteria > Tectomicrobia > Entotheonellia > J063 > CAVPRW01 > CAVPRW01. The sequence continues at coordinate 3,670 of JBKPCR010000064.1, forward strand.
CGTTTGTCGGTTCAAGGTCACACGCTGTGCGCAACCTCAAGCCATCGGAAAGCAATCGACGGATCTTCAGGAGCGCCAGCACAATGAGCAGGTCAGTGGCATCGTCTCCAAGACCATAGCCACGCAGGAGAGAGAGGTCGAGATTGAAGTAGGCGGTGATCTTCTCAGCAGTGAATTCGGTACGATGAAACGGGACATTGCCGAACCCCTGCCTGGTCTCGCCGGATGGGTTGACGCGATCGTTCTTGACCCCACCGCTCTCAACAGCCCGTATATTCCTGGCCTCGATAAATCCTGATAAGACGCGGGGCAGTCGCAATCGACCTCCGGCGAGGTCAGATTTCGCCAGAAATACTCCGTGCAAGATGGCGTTCGCATCATATGTAAACACGGTTTTTGCCAACGCTCGCAGATCGACTGGACCTTCCTCCATGCCAGCGACATCACGCTTTAGCATGTCAAAGACATGTTGATCCTGTCCCTCAAGGATGTAAGGGGAGTTAATGCGATGAGCCTCGAGCAGCGAATTCGTTCAAGGTGTGCCCCCAGGCCGTTTCACAACGATGAAGGGTAATCCTTGCAGCTCCGGAATCAATTGACCTGCGACATCGTCCCAGCACACGCTTTCTAATCGGTTGGCAACCGACTGGGCAGATTCCACCAGGAGCATCTCGGTACTATCCGGCAACTGGTAACGTGCTGGTCCCAAGTCGGCGAAGCCCGTAGGTTGAAAGCGCTCTCCCTGAACAGGCTTGAGTTCAGCTTTCATCAATAGACGTGACACTTGTTGCAATTCCGGAAAAATCGTCTGCATCACAGACCCCCTTTCTTTATGAGGTTATAGAGCTGTTTCTACTCGTTCCTCAGCTGCTGGACGAAGGGCTCGCCTTCCTAGTCGCAGAGAGTCACTACTGGGGAATAGCAGGGCTGCGGTTAGACGCACAGCGGAGAGGTGTGCACCCACGCTGATATGCCGGCGTATGCCTTCGGACGTTGGGCCTGGCATCGGCACAAGACCTACCGCCCGCAACCGACGAACCGCGATCGCATAAGCTCCCTCCACGTCAGCAGCCCTCAAGCGGCCGAGGATCTCAGGCTCGGGCTTGATGGCGATGCTCTCTCCGTCGCTTGGCCAGGATAATTTCTGAGGTAAGAATAAGAGCTTGAGCAGGGCATAAGCGTATGGAATAGGTAAACTATGTCTGGGCGGTGCCGTCAACAGTCGAATAGGCTCGCGCCAATCCTGTTCGCTATCGATCAGGAGCAAGCCCCAGAGAAAATCCTCGATCCGGCGGTCGTCTGTGTCTCCATCCAAGAATTTGGAGACATCAACCAGCGACACCTTGACACGGCTATCGAGGGGGAGATCTTGGAGGCCTGCCCGGCCAGCGTCCATTACACGCCGCGTGAGCACGGCGATCAGATTGTGGCACAGATCGGCCTCCGACCAGACGACCATGCGGTTCCCTTCAGCCCATATCCAGCGAGAGCGCCGACGTTCGACCGACTCCAGGTTGAGCCTGATATCCCCAACAAGATGCGCGCGATCACCACGAATTGAGGCCAGGGACAATGCTAGACGATACTCTGCAGAGCCATCGTCGCAGGCAGTGATCCAGGCAGGGGAGAGAGGCGGGACGGGACTTATACGCCGTTCGTCCCTGAAACGCTCCCCGTTGGCCAGTTCACGTTCCGCTTCACCGAGTGCACAGAGAATCTGAGCCATGCGCGGCTTGCCACCATAGCGGCAAAAGTCGAAGATGGCCGCATCAATACGGCGTAAAGCAGCAGCAAAACGCGGTGGGGTGGCCTCTCCGCGACAGGCCCGGCGGAATCTGTCCAACCATGCATCGATATGTTGGAGGAGCTCAACTTGCGGTTGTCCGATCACGTTGAACCGACCTAGTGAAATAGCCGTATTGTAATTCTCACCTCCGACGCGTCCTCTGACAATTCCATAGCGCACAAACGCATCAATACCGGCATCAATCCCCAATCCAGCCACAGCTCGGGCGAAATCAGTCCCATTCTTGACTGGGCGCTTCCCGACTTCTGCTCGACCCTCCGCAAAGAGCAGCATAAGCTCGGTGAGACTCACCAGCCGTTCCCACAGGGGCAACCATACTTCATATTGCCCCGATTCCTTGGCAACGGAGGTCCCATAGCCCGTTGATACCAGGCGGACGGAGAATGGAAATGCCGGTAATTCGCCCAGGTTTGCACTGTGACGCCGCACCACGGCCCCCGCAAGACACAATGTGCCTTCGAGAGCCAGGATGAAATTCCAAGGATTGAGTAGCGCATCGCGCTCCATGCCCTGTCCAGCGTTGGGGCCTCCGACAGCACCTGAGTCAAAGAGCGATGCCGTTCTTCCTGGTTTCAAGGCTGGAGCAGGGGAGCCGACGAGCGCACTGCTTAGAGAACCATCGTCACCCCCCGTCGACAGTTGCGGCCCTTTGGCCCTCTGCCCTCCGGCCCCAGACCTTTGACGACGCTGAGCATCAAAGTCTGGAAGACAGTCCCAGAGATTTTGCATAAAATTATCCGAGAAGTGTGTGTTGCCGTCGCTTCCCCCTCCACTTCCTAAGAGGGCGTTAAATGTAAGGCTATCCGCTTCGATGATCGCGGCGGCGTCGATCCAGGGGACCAGAGAGTCGGAAAGGCTTGCGCGAATGCTGGCTAAGAACCTTGCCTTGTTTCTTTTCCCTTTGTTGCCTTCGATGTCGGCCTTTTGCTTGATGCCCAGATCACTCATCGTCTTCAGGGTCACGCGGATCGCCTGGCGGTATGGTTCCAGTCGCTCGGACTCTGATGCGAGAAAGGCCTCAACCACCTTCGATCCTGTGGGTGCCTTCGTGAACGGTCCACTATCACCACTGCTGTTGACTCTGAAAAAATCGCTGCCACTCCATGGCACGACGAGCGGCGTCGGTTTGTAGTTTTCCCGAAAGAATCTTAATAGTGCAGCTTCATCGAACGTTGATGAGAGGACAAAAACCCCACCGCGCCAAGCCCCACGGGTTTCCGAATCTGCCTGTTCTGCGACCAGGCGCAAGACACCCAACGCCTTTAGGTACGACATCAACGGCTCCGGGGTGCAGCCATGGAGCATTATCTCGGGCATGCTATAATCCTCCCCGATAAGGCAACACAAGATCAGACATCCCGACGCATGAAAGGAAATTGCCTGTGGAGACACGAACGCTCGCCACAAAACTACCAGTCGATCTGGCCGAGAGCCTTGATGCTGTCTGTAAACGACTGCGGCTCCAGAAGAGCTTGTTCGTTGAAGAGGCGATCCGAGAAAAGATCGAAGATCTCCTCGACGCTGAAGATCTGCGCGATGCCATGAAAGAGGCGACAGGATTCCACGCATGGGAAGAGGTCAAGGCAGAAGCCAGGAAAGAGGGCCGCAAGTCCCCTACACGATCGAAATCGAGAGCCGAGCGCGACGAGACTACCTGAGTCTTCCACCCGAGGTGCAGGCACGGATTAGCGATGCCATCGACGACCTCGCGACCACTCCACGCCCCCCAGGGGCCAAGCGGCTTGTCGGACAAGATGGTTACCGCCTGAGGCAGGGAGATTACCGGATTCTTTATACTGTAGATGACCAAGCACGTGTCATTCGTGTGTATCGCATTGGTCATCGACGGGACATTTATCGACGTCTCTAAATGGGTCCACTGTTCTGCCGCCATTGGCCATATTCCTAACACGATCCCTTCCTTCGGTGCGCCTCACTCGCTCGCCAATCGGCAGCGCGAAGTATGGCTTCAAGAAATGCCAGCCTGAAGATATCAAACTGTGGATTATCACGTAGCTGTAGCACGCATTCGGCCCAACTTGGTTGGCCATTTGAACCTATTCCCAGCTCCATCGGTTCAAGGGAGAGTTCGACTGCAGGGGCGATGACCCAGCCTCCCAGAGGGGGTGCCTCTCATTGGGAAGGGAGCGGATGGAGAGTCGTACCTTACCGTGATGTGCTGCAGCGAGATATATGGCTAACGGTGAAAGTCCAGCTTGCAGCATGGCCAAGGCCGTCGCGAGTTCATGGCGAAAGTGTTTGCGGCTATAAGACTTTTTCCAGAAATGTTCTGGCGCCTTTGCCAAATCTTGCCTTCCACACCACACGTCTGGACGTTCATGCTCAGGCGCTCCTCCATTATGGATGGCTGCTTGGAACACGCAATGCGCCTTGCCACGGTCATGCCAGCGTGCGGCGGTTTCGAGGACCTCTCTCCATTCAGGGGCAAAGCCAAGGCTGTCAACAATCTTCGCGATCTCGGCCACGACCTCGCTGGAATGGTCGGCGATGGTTTGCCAGGCATCTTGTGATGGGATGTCGTCGTCATTCCCCTCGCTTTTCCGCCCATTCATGGCTGGTATTGGTGGAACCCAAACTTTGCTGCTGGGGTCCCAACCTTTTATGGGGTCATAGCCGCCCTGATCAGCACGGATCAAGAACACTTGACCAGGAAATACCATCTCTGGAGTCGCACGCTGCCATTGCTTCTCCAATATATCCCAACGGTAGGCGAGTTTCTTCTGCCCGAGAAAGCTATCCCGAAACCTGTAGCATGGAACCGAGCACAGTTCTTCACGACGTGGCGCCTTACCGTTGTCCTCGTCCGCAGACGGCGTTTTCCCTTCGGCGACCTCCCGCCAAAAGATCTGCACGTCCAGCTCTCGACCGTCGCGGATGAAGCGTGCGATGTCGATGTCATTGCCGGCAAGGTCAGGTGTGGTGTCGAAGAGCTCGATGATGTCTTTGCGACGGATGACATGAATAGGCTGGTAGGAAAAAAGCTGGCCTCTCTCCTCGTCTGAAATCTTCTTGAGGTGGTTTGCCAATGAGACCGGGCCTACATCGCTTAAGTCTGAACTTTCGATGACCCTGCGAGCCGTCAAGAGTTCATCTTCATCATAAGGTGCAGCGAGGCCCTTCTTATCTGAAGGGATAGCGATCCAAAACACCTGCGCCACTTCGTATTCGCCGAAGCGATTGCATCGCCCGAAGCGTTGCACAAGGCTTGGCCAAGGAGCGAGCTCGGTAAACAACGTCTTGGCCGAGATGTCGACACCAGCTTCGATCACCTGCGTTGCCACGACGATGAGGCCATGGTGTCGGACGGATTCGACCCAGAACTGTTCGGCGTCGGTCAACGACGGTAACGGTTCTCCGCGGCAGACGTTATCCGCCAGTATGAGCTCATGGTTCAGCTTCTGGCGTTCCAGCGGGCGGAAGCGGGAGTGGATGAGAAGCAACTCGGGTTTTTCAATTTGAGGGTCGGTGGTCTCAGCGAAAGATCTCTTCCGCCGGCGCGTTTTCGTTGCGGGCTGCCCGTACATCTGACTGAGGGCACTATAGAGCACCTGTGCCCGCTCGACGGTATTCACAACCACTAGGGTCAGTGCTTTGCGTTGCTGGTGCGCCTCTGTGATGAGTGCCGCGATTTTCTTCGGTTCCTCCACGGATGCACATGGCGCGGAATCGATGCGTTTTCTAGCCGTGAGACGCTTGTTGAGCGCCTCCACACACCGATCATCGTCGGATACTCCCACACGTGGCAACTCCGAGGCCCTGTCCTTGAAATCGACTGTCGCCAGCCAATCCTGCCGTAGCGTTGCGGACATCCAGATGGTTTTGACGGGTCCGACCGCAGGCCCCCAAGCGCCCAGCTTTTCCCGAAACGCCTGAAGCTGTGTCGAGGTGGCCAAACCACTCCCCATGAGTTGGACTTCATCCAGCACCCATAGACAATCGTTGTTGAGCAGGCCAAAGTGCATGGGCCAGCGGTAGCGGCTCATGCCGTAGCCACGGTTGAGAGCGCGGGAGAGAAGCATATCTTGCGTGCCGATGAGGATGGCATCGTGCTCGGGATAGATATCCCAATCCTCTCCTTCCTCGCCCCCCATGAGGACATGGACCCGCACGTCTGTATGTTGTCCAAGGTTTCGGAGCCAGGCTTGCGCTGCGGCTTGCGTCTGCTCTACCAGCGTACGCATGGGCAGGCAATAAACCAGGCGGCGTGGGGTTTCTTGTCGGACGGTCTCCTCTGCAAAGCGTCGGCGCCACAGCCAGGCCAGGATAACTGCTGCGGTCTTGCCAGCCCCTGTTGGTACATCGATGAGTTGCGGCAGCCTTTCGGCGGTGGCGAGGAATCGTTGATACGGAAATGGTGACCGCTCTGGCTGCCCTTCGACTCGCGTGGCTTTCCGAAAGAATGCGATAAAGTCCATAGCGGCCTCCTCAGCTGACAATTACCACATCTTGCGCGTTATGCGCTGGCGTCGGCACTCCCAGCGCCTCGATATCTACGGCGCAGGCGCCGCACAGCCGGATGAAGAGCACTTGGTCTTCCTTTAGCTCAATGATATCTTCCAGGCGAGCCTTTAATCGAACCAAGTCGGTGGCGGTGATGCGACACAGAAAGACCGACAATTGTCGACGACAGCCGAAGTCCAGGCACGTCTTGGCGACACGCCGCAGACGCTTCGGATCGCGGATGTCGTAGGCGACGACGTGGGTTTCCATGGTTCTCCTTCAAAGGGTTTCTTGGCCTGAGTAGGTTTGTGCGCTCGTAACGTTACTCATTTCCTGCTTCTCTCCCCCCCATCCTGTCCTTCCCCCGCAAGGGGGGGAAGGGGCTTTTACCCACTTTTGTATGGTTTCCCGGAGGGAGAGGGAATGAACTCCTAACCCTGGTATGTAGGGGGAGAGGTCACCACACATCATCGCACCGTGAACCCTTGATACGCCGGAACATCGCCGCGGATGTATGCGGCGAGTAGGCGTGCCTGCACCTCCAGCATGCGGCCGTAGCTCATCTTGTAGCCAAATAAGGGGTGGGTCACGATAGTGGATTTCCGGCGCTCGTAGGTTTCGAGAAAGGTGCGGCGGCCAGCGTCGGTCAGTTGACAGGCGCCGTTCCAGGCGATGAAATCCGCCGCGGAGAGCATGCCATTGTTGACCAGCGTCAGCAC
>JBKPCR010000065.1:0-7188 GCA_046727435.1 bacterium
CGGGGCTCGGTCGCCGATGAACCGCAGCGCTCGCAATCAGCCGCCGCCGTTGCCTGTGCGGCGGTGGGCACGGAGATGACCCGTGAAGGCGGACGCTATACCTTGCACCGCGGCGCGCACTGTATCCTCATCGTGGCCATGCCGGGTATGGCCGATGCCTACACCGCCTCACCAGCGGCGCGCGCCCAATATACCGAGGAGCTTGGTCGTCGCGCCGATGCCATGGCGGCGGCTGACCCGCTGCTGACACCGTCGCGGGCCATGGAGGAGTTGCAGTCGGTGAGCCCGCCGGCGGGCGATCCCCCCATTCCGAGCGAGCGCGTCGTGCGCCTAGCCACAGCGACATCACAGATGGCCGCGATCTCCAGCCGCTTGGAGGTCTATCCTCGCGGCATGGAAGCGGGGCGTGCGCTGAAGCTGGGAATCGGCTCATTACTGGGCCCCCAGCAACTCACGGTCGCCGATATTCGGCAACGGATCGCCAGTCGTTATCCCGCTGCCGAACCCATCCCAGAGCCGCCGCTTCTGGACGACTTGCTACGCGAAGCGGGGGTCGAGCTGGTCTGGGATCGCGACGGTGCTGACGGACGGGGCTGCTACCGTCCCCGGTATCTGCTGCACGACTCGTCGTCGACGGCCACGACCCTACCGCGGCACAGCACTGGCCTGCAGTCCGGACTGTCCCTGTCACCCGACGTGGATGGCGCCCGCGCGCTGGAGGAGCGGCTGGCCACTGCGCTGACTGAACGCCGTTTTCTCGTGTTGACCGTGGCGCAGCGCTATCTCTTGCGGGCGGAAGACGAGATCGTGCGCCGCTTTCCCGTCATCCGCATGAGCCTCGAAACCATGCTCTTGCAGGAGATGAAAGCCACTACAACGGCCCTCGGGGCGCGCTGGGAGGTCGTCCTGCAGGCCGATGTGGCCACGCCCGAGAGCCCTGACTGGCGCCGTCTGCAGACCCTGGTGCGGCGCGCCATACCGGCCGTCGAGCAGGCCCTGCTGACGGCGAGCGGACCCGTGTTGCTGGCGTACCCCGGCTTGCTGGCGCGCTACGATCAGATCCAACTCCTGGAGCGACTGCGTGAGGCCTGCGGCCGGCAGCACGACGCTCCCGGTTTCATCGTGCTCATCGCTGCCGATGAGCAACGCCACATGCCCGTGCTCGACGGCAAGCCCATCCCGGTGATCCTGGCCTCCGAGTGGGTGCGAATCCCCGAGGCCTGGCTGCAGAATGCGCATCGGTCGTCAGGAGATCGGGGTATAATATCTGAGACCGATCGTTAAATAGCGTACAGTCGCTTTGGCGTATGTCCTTGGCATCTTCCGAGAGCGCAAGGAGGGAAACAATGTATATGACATATAGAATGAATGAGACAGAGTTAGACAGCCGTTTTCTCAGGGCATTGAAAGCCATGTTCAAAGATAAGGACATTGAGATTGTCGTATGTGAGGCGGCTCAGAGTGAAGAAGATGAGACAGCCTATCTACTGAGATCGCCAGTGAATCGTGAACGTTTGCTGAAGGCCATCGAAAATGTTACTCATGATCGCAACCTTATCTCAATCAACCTCGAAGACTTGCAATGAGGAAAGTAATTTTCGAGGGCCATGCTTTTCAGGATTTTGTCGAATGGGGGACGATCGATAGGAAACTCTACCAGCGCATCGTCAACCTGATCTTCGATACGCTACGTCACCCATTCTCAGGTCTAGGGAAGCCAGAAGCACTGAGGCATGAATTAAGAGGATACTGGTCGAGACGGATTAATGATGAGCATCGACTTGTCTATAAAGTCACTGATGATGCGATAATTATTGTCTCGTGTAGATATCACTATACATGATGCTAGAAGACATTGAGCAACCATTACTACGCATCTACCTTGACGTCTGTTGCTTGAACCGCCCATTTGACGATCAACGCCAGGACCGCATTCGCTTGGAATCCGAGGCAGTTCTGCTGATCTTGGGGCATTGTGCGGTCGGCACCTGGCAGTGGATCAGTAGTGCCGTCGTAGAGGAAGAGGTCAACAACACGCCAAGTATTGAGCGCCGGCATCGCGTCAGGAGCATGCTCAGCGGGGCGCACAGCACGGTCGCACTGACGCAGGCCGCTGTGATACGTGCTCAGGAATTAAAGGCCATGGGGTTTCGGACCTATGACGCTCTCCACATGGCCTGTGCCGAGCAGGCGACGGTAAATATCTTTCTGACTACAGATGATCGCGGGCTCCGTATAGCGGCAAGTCATGCAGCGGAGCTGCACGTATGCGTGGCGAACCCCTTAACTTGGCTCATGGAGGTGAGATAGCTATGGATCAGCAAGCAATGACACTAGAACAGATTCGCGAGAAGGGGCTTGCCATACTTCGCCAGCATCTCGGCATCGTCGGCATGGTGCGCTTTCTCCAGCAATCGGAAATCGGGTGGGGCAATTATACAGAAGAGCGGTACCAATGGCTTGGTGATCCAGACCTTAAGGAGTTGGCGAAAAAGATTCAAACGCACCACCAAGACCGTGGAAACCTAACATAGGCATTAAAGCTATTTCATTCATTGACTGAGGAATCCTCTATATGAAGTCCAGTTATACTGCCGTTATTCAGCGTGATAGACTACCGTGGATCGGATGGGTCCTGGAGGTTCCTGGTGTGAGCTCCCAAGCGACAACCAGGGAAGAGCTTATTGAAAATCTCCGTTCCGCCCTCAACGAAGCCCTGAAAATGAATCGTGCCGATGCCCTGGCCGCTGTCAACGGCGAATATGAAGAGGTTGATCTTTAGGTGTGAGGCGAGAGATCGGCGATGGCCCATCATGAGTACTATGACCACGCAAGACACCTTGAAACATCCTCAGCAGTGCAGGAGCGATAGCCATGATTAACGCCAAGCATCTGCTGGATGACCTCAAGCGTATGCTGAAGCGCCTCGAAGACGATCTGCGCCAGCGCGCGGCGAGCGTGGAGGCCATGCAGACTGCCCTTCAGCACGAATACGCCGCTGCCAAAGCAGCCGGTCGTGCTGGGGAGGCCTCCGAGGTCTGGCGCGAGGGCATGCTGACACAGGCTGGGGCCGCCTGGCTGGTGAGTGGCGTGTTCGTGCGCTTCCTGGAAGATAACGGCCTGGTCGATGAGGCGTTACTCTCTGGCCCAGGGGAGAGGCGCGAGCAGGCTTCTGAGCGCCAGATGCAGTATTTTCAGAGGCATCCCACCGACAGTGATCGAGACTACCTCTATGATGTCTTCCGCACGGTGCAGACGCTGCCAGCGGTCGCTGGATTGTTTGACGAAGCGCACAACCCCATCTGGGTGTATGGCATCTCCGGAGACGCGGCCAAGGAGCTGATCGACTTCTGGCGACGGCGGGTGCCGGAGACCGGCGAGCTGGTACACGACTTCACTGAAGAGACCTGGAATACGCGCTTCCTGGGCGACCTCTACCAGGATCTGTCGGAGGAGGCGCGCAAACGTTACGCCCTGTTGCAAACTCCTGAATTCGTCGAGGAGTTCATCCTCGATCGCACGCTGGAGCCCGCGATCGCCGAGTTTGGGCTCAAAGAAGTCCGGCTCATCGATCCGACCTCTGGCTCGGGGCATTTCTTACTGGGGGCTTTCCATCGCATTCTGGACAGGTGGGTACGAGCTGAACCCGCCACGCCCGAACGCCCCCTGGTGCAACGCTCCTTGGACGCAGTCCATGGCGTGGATGTCAACCCATTCGCCGTGGCAATCGCGCGCTTTCGCCTGCTGGTAGCGGCGTTGCAGGCCAGTGGCATCAAGAGGTTGAAAGACGCGCCAGGGTTTCGCATCAACGTGGTGGTGGGAGATAGTTTGCTCCATGGACGGCGCTTTGACCAGCTCGACCTGGGCGATCAACCAAGGCTTAACGGGCGGCGCGAGGGCATTGGCCATGCCTATCGCGTGGAGGATTTGACTGAGCTGAATCACATTCTCGGCCAGCAGTACCACGCCGTCGTGGGCAATCCACCGTATATCACGGTCAAGGATCGCGCTCTCAAACAGGTCTACCGTAATCGCTTCTCGACCTGCCATGGCCAATACTCGCTTGTGGTGCCGTTCGTCGAACGATTTTTCGAGCTGGCGATTTATGCTCATGATGCACAGCCCGCCGGCTATGTCGGTATGATCACCGCCAACTCGTTCATGAAGCGTGAGTTCGGCAAGAAGCTAATCGAGGAGTTTTTCCCACGCGTCGACCCGACCCATGTCATCGACACCTCGGGAGCCTATATTCCCGGCCATGGGACGCCAACGGTCATCCTCTTTGGCCGTGATCGTGCGCCTGTGGGCCGGACGGTACGTGCCGTGCTCGGTATTCGTGGCGAACCGGGCACGGCAGCGGACCCGGCCCAGGGGGAGGTATGGCGGTCAATTGTCGAACTTCTGGACCATACCAAGGCGCAGAACGACTTCGTTAGCGTCACTGATGTGCCGAGGGCAACGTTCGCCAAACATCCGTGGAGTATTGGTGGAGGGGGCCAGCTAGAGTTAACTGCGATCATTGAGCAAAATGCGGTCTGTCGCCTATTGGATAAGATCGATGCAATCTCGTCGCTTTGTATTACACGTGAAGATGAGGCCTACTTGCTCCCGCAGAAAGCCCTTGATCGAATGGGCATTCGAAAAGAACACCAAATCACCAGCGTCCAGGGGGACCAAATAAGAGATTGGCAACTAATCTCACCAGGTTCGGCTCTCTTCCCTTATGACTCAAATCTTACCCCTGTAAGATTTGATAAGGGACCGGAGGTTCATTGGTCCCTTTGGCCAACGCGAGAACTGTTATGGCGCCGACGTGAACTCAGTGGAGATCATAGAGAACTTGGTCGTACTTGGTGGGAATGGAATCGGTTTCTTACTTATAGGTTCCGCACCCCGCTGTCCCTTGCCTTTGCCTTCGTCGCCACCCACAATCATTTCGTGCTCGACCGCGGTGGAAAGGTATTTAACCGCTCGGCTCCGATCATCAAGTTACCCGCTGATGCTACCGAGGACGACTACCTTTCCCTGCTCGGCATACTCAATAGCTCTACGGCGTGTTTCTGGATAAAGCAGGTCTTTCACAACAAAGGCAGTACGGTGGATGAGAGAGGCGCACGTCAGACCACCATCGCGTTTGAAAACTTCTATGAGTTCACCGGCACTGGTTTACAGAAATTTCCAATCACCGAGGACAATCCCTTCGACCTCTCCGCCCTCCTGGATCGACTGGCCCAGGAGCGGCCGGCCCACCTGCCAGCCCAGCTGGCTGCAAGCTTCCCACTGACCCGTGAAACGCTCGATACGCACGAACACCAGGCTGCAGCCCTGCAGGGCAAGATGATAGCCTTGCAAGAAGAACTCGACTGGCATTACTATGCCCTCTACGATCTCACCGAAGATGACCTCTGTTACCGAGACCCTGCCGGCAACCAGCGCGAGCCACCGGAGTTGTCCCTCGGCCAGCGCGCATTTGAGATCGTCATGGCTCGCCAGATGGCTGCTGGCAAGCTGGACACTAGCTGGTTCGAACGTCATGGTTCGAAGCCCATCACCGAACTTCCCGACCACTGGCCCGGGGACTACAAACGGGTGGTCGAGAGTCGCATCGAGCTGATAGAACACGACCACTACATCAACCTGATCGAACGCCCCGAGTACAAACGCCGCTGGAACACCGAGCCCTGGGATGAGCAGGAGCGTCGCGCCATCCGGAACTGGCTGCTTGATCGCCTGGAGGACAGCCGGTACTGGCAAGAACCCTCTCTACAGACCACTCGCACCCTGGCGAATAAAGCCCAGATGGACGCAGATTTCCTGCAGGTGGCCGAACTGTATCGCGGCCATGCCGGCTTCGACGTGCACGCTCTGGTCGCTGAGCTGGTCGAGGCCGAGCCCGTCCCAGTTCTCCCCGGGCTCCGTTACAAACCCTCGGGGGTCCGCAAGCGGGAGATCTGGGAGCACACCTGGGACCTCCAGCGGCAGGAGGATGCCATCGATGCCGAGGTGGAGAGCACCCTGGTACGACGCGCTGATGAAACTCCCCAGTCATTCAAGGAGCGTTTGGCAGCCGAGCAACGCCGCCGTAAGCGGGAACAAGTCGGCGATATTTCCCCACCGCCCAAGTACACCTCGGCCGATTTTCAGACCTCGCCCTGCTGGCGCCTGCGCGGTGCCCTCGACGTGCCGAAGGAGCGGCTCATCAGCTATCCGTTCTGCTCGCGAGACACCGATCCATCGCTGCTGATCGGCTGGGCTGGCTGGGACCACCTGCAACAGGCCAAAGCCCTGACGGCCTGGTATACGGAGGTAACGGAACAAGAGGGTTGGCCGGTCGAGCGGCTTAAACCGCTGCTGGCTGGCCTGGCGGAGATCATCCCATGGCTCAAGCAGTGGCATAACGACCTCGACCCCGAGTTTCAGGAGCGCATGGGGGACTTTTTCGAGACCTTCCTGCAAGGGCAGCTCCAGCTCTACGGATTGACACGCGACGACCTCAAGGGCTGGACACCCCCTGCTTCAGGGCGGCCAAGACGGGGCCGTCGACGCTCATAAATGTAGTGGAGCACACCCCGATGCGACATGTCAGCGGGGTCGCGTGCAGGCAGGATAAACTGGCTCTCACCTTCGTACTGCGGTCTCATGGTTTCCGCCCGGTGGTGGGGCAATGCGGAGTGAACATTGGGCTTCTGACCAACCAAACGCGCTGGCAGGCAATCAATGCGCATAAAACTAGGCCACTGCTGGAGGTAGCGTCGTAATCTTCCTTTATTCTTGAAGGCGAAACTCTGCCACATTCGTCGCTTCATACTTGCGACCGATCTGCTTAATATCAGCCAGGCAGCGTATTCCTTTCTTGTCGCGATGCGCATCAATGGCCATTTCATAGTCCGTCGCTCGCAGCGGCATCGTAATTCTCCGGATGGCTCCACCAACGACCCCAAGAATCGTCGCTGTGCCATCCTCAGCATCCTGCTCTCTGGCAAGGCGAATCACCACGCCAGCAATAGGAATACCTTCTCCCGGAGATGACTCCCGGAGAAACCGGGCAGCTCTATTCAAGACCGAGACCTCTTCATAGGCAAACTCGATCGGCTGTAGCTCGGGCACAGAAGATGGGAGGGTAGGGGCCCAAGCAACATCCACCCTGATGCGCCCTGCCTGTCCTGCTGCTGCCAGAAGTCCCGCTAT
>JBKPCR010000066.1:0-15149 GCA_046727435.1 bacterium
GCACTAAAGGCGTAGTGCTGAGTGCTGAGTCCTGAGTTCTGAGCGCTGAGTCCTCTGTCTTTGTGCTACTCAGCACTCATCCCTCAGCACTCAGCACTATCATTGAAAGGAATAGCTTATGATCACGCAGAAGAGCGCCCAAGTCCGCGTCGGGATCTTCGTGTTTGCCACCCTGGTGACATTTACGGTCGCCATTTTCTTGCTCGGCAGCCGCACGCAATATTTCCAACCCCAGTATACCCTGAAGGCCGTCTTCTCCAATGTCGGCTACTTACTAGAAGGCGCAGGAGTCTATCTGGCCGGTGTGTTGGTGGGCCGCGTCGGCGAGATCCGGTTTTTTGAGGATATTGCTGCCCAGAAGGTCTTGGTCTCGCTGAAGATCGCCCGTCACTATCAGGAGCGCATTCGTCAGGACTCCGTGGCCGTCATCACCAGCTCTGGGTTGTTGGGTGATAAGTATATCGACATCACCCTAGGCAGCGAGTCCGAACCCGAATTGTTAGATGGGATGTTCATTCGCACGCAAGCCCCGGCCGACTACGGTCAATTGATCCGGCAGGGTGAGGAAGTCCTCAAGAACACCATCGAGATCACCAGCGCCCTAGGCGCCCTCACCAGTGGCTTCCGTTCGAGCCAAGGCCCTATGGCAGTGACCGACCTCCTCACCTCACTGGCCCAGACGGCCAGGGCTATCGAGACCGGCGATGGCCTCATCCACTCCCTGATCTATGAGAAGGGCAATGAACGGATCTTCACCGATCTCGCGGCCGCCACGACGGCCCTGCGGGACACGTTGACGGGCATCAAGGAAGGGAAGGGATTTCTCCAGACCCTGCTCACCGATCCCAATCCGGAGGTGGTAGCGCAGTTGACCAAACTCATGGCTACGGCGCACAAGCTGTTGCAAGATATCGAGAAGGGTCAGGGTGTCCTGCACGCGCTGATCTATGATAAGCAGGGAGGCAAGGCTGTCAAAGACTTTGCCGGAGCCACGGGCCATATGAATGAGCTCTTGGCCAAGCTACAGGGGCAAGATGGACTCCTCGCGAGCCTTCTCAATGACCCGAAACAAAAGCAGGTGCTCATTGATCTGGCCCACATCATGCACGACTCCCGCCAGATCGCCGCCGACATCGCTGCCGGGCGAGGGACCGTCGGTGGCTTCATCAAAGACCCTACTTTCTACGAAAACCTGACGGCTCTCCTGGAGGGCGCACGCCGAAGCTGGATTCTCCGTACCGTGATCCAGTCGACGGTGAACAAGGGACAGGAAGGGGAACGATGATGATCGCCGTGCCGTGCGCTTCGTTATCCTCCCTGATGGCAGCCGCATTGGCCGCGCACCCGTCGAGTGATGCAACGCGGCGGTAGCCCCTCTTTACGTCGATCCTCTTGAAGGGCGTCGGGAAGAGGGCTACAATGGGACCTCAGGCAAGCCATATACGCGTGGCACGGCGTGATCCCGATGCCCGAAGAGAAGATAGAACACTGACAATCCTGCAAGGAGAACCACGATGCCTACGGTCGATCACGAGCCTCTAGGTCAAATGGTGGATGGCATCTTGCGCGCGATGGGTACAAGTGAGGAAGAGGCCCAGATCGTGCGCCGTCATATGATTGGGGCCAATCTGGTGGGACACGATTCGCATGGGGTGATTCTCTTGCCCACCTATGTGGACCGCATCAAAAAGGGGCATATCGTTCCCGGCGCCAAATTCGAGATCGTCCGAGAGGGGCGCACGACCGCCCGCATCAACGGCAATTGGGGGTTTGGGCAGGTGGTCTCAGAGCGGGCCATGCAGATGGCGATCGACAAGGCGACAACCTATGAGCTAGGCGCGGTCACCGTCTTCCATCAGAGTCATGTGGGGCGCGTCGGGGATTACC
The DNA here is from genome assembly GCA_046727435.1 of bacterium. Taxonomy (GTDB): domain Bacteria; phylum Tectomicrobia; class Entotheonellia; order J063; family CAVPRW01; genus CAVPRW01. Next base: position 1,888 of record JBKPCR010000066.1, read on the forward strand.
CGCTCATGGCGGCACGTGCCGGGTTCATCGGCATGATGACCGCCGACTCTGGCAAAACCTCCAAAGCGGTGGCGCCCTTCGGCGGTCGGGTCGCCCGCTTGGGCACCAACCCCATCTGCATCGCGCTGCCCAGCGACCTCGACGGCCCCATTTTCATCGATATGGCCACCAGCGCCGTGGCGGCCGGGAAGATCGGTGTGGCCCGTAACCGCAAACAACAGATTCCCCTTGGGTGGATCGTGGATAAAGATGGACACCCGACCACCAACCCCCTTGATTACTATGCTGGTGGGGCAATTCTCCCCGTTGGCGGTGATCAAGGACATAAGGGCTACGGGTTGTCCTTCATGGTTGAGGTATTGTCGGGGATCTTGACGGGATTGGGCTTTGGCATCGATCCCAACGGGCCACACAACGACGGGGTGTTCATGGCGGTCTTCGCCGTCGAGGCCTTCCGGCCTCTGGATGAGTTCAAGCGCGAAATGGCCGAATTCGTCAAGTATGTCAAAGACACCCCACCGGCCGAGGGCTTCAAAGAAGTCCTGTATCCCGGTGAAATCGAATACCGCACCGAACAGCAGCGGCGTCGAGATGGCATTCCCATCGAAGATGAAACCTGGCGGCAATTAACCGGACTCGCCACCGCCTCTGGTCTGACGATTCCACCCAGTCGTTGACATGGCGTTAGGTGCTGCAACGTATTTAACGCTCGCCATGCGAGCCGTGGAAGGATTACTATGGCACGTCTGATTCTCCGTCATGAGCCGACGCTGCAAACTCCGAGTTTGGTCCTTGGGTTTGCCGGGTGGGCCAATGCCGCCGGCCTGTCGGTCGAGGTGGTGTCACAACTACAATCCTTGTTGGAGACTGATACCATCGGCACTCTCGAAGCTCCCGAGTGTTATGTGATCACGAATCCCTCGCTGGCACATCGACCGATCACGACCATTCGTGGCGGACTAATCGAGGAACTGCGCCTGCCCACCACCGAGGTGCACGCCTTGCCTGGAGCTGGGACCCAGCCTGAACTGCTGCTGATTCAAGGTCTGGAACCGGACCTGCATTGGCAGGAATATGTCGAAGCGCTCTGGAGCCTGATCGATCGTTTTGCGGTCAGACGTGTCTACACTATAGGCAGCTACTACGATCAGATCCCGCATACGCGCCCGCCTCATGTCGCAGCGGTGGTCAGCGATGCGCGTCTCAAGGCGGCATTGCGCTTGCAACATATCGATTTTACCAGCTATGAAGGACCGACGAGTATTCAGACCTTCCTGCTGTATACCTGCCAGCAGCGACAGGTCGAGGGGGTAAGTCTATGGGGAGGCGTACCCCCTTATCTGCAGGGAAGCTATCCCAGGGGTGTGGTGCGCATCCTTTCCGTTCTCAGCAAGCTCATTGGGTTCAGCATCGATTCCAGTGCGTTGCAGTCATGGGTCAGCGAGTTTCAAAGCGTGCTGCAGCAACAGGTAGCCAAAAACGACGAGCTGCAGGCCTTCATCAAGCAACTGGAGATGGCCTATGACCAAACCATGACCGATACCGATGTGCAGCAGGGCGATGAAATCGTCGAGGAGATCCAGCAGTTTCTCCGCCATCGCCATCGTCCAGGCGACGTCCCACCGTCCTCCGATGCTCCATCATAAACTGGAGGATGGCTGCATCGTTCCCTCCCCTGCTGAGAGGAGGGATGAGGAGTCGTGTGAGGGTGGCAGGGCACAATCGATCAGCCTCATCGCCCTCACCGCAGCCTTCTCCCAGCGGGAGAAGAAGCAAGAGCCCGGAGTCGCGAGCGGCAAGGGAGAACACCCGCGTGGAAGTGATGTCTGTCGTGCTGCTGCTGAGTGGGATCGTGGCGTTTGTAGGAGCGTTGTTCAACCTGCGACGCAGCCAGAGACTGGCACGTGTCCTGTGCACCGTTGAGCCGCACCGTACCGCAGCCGGCACCGACCCACCCCCCGTCAGCATCCTGGCGCCTTGTCGTGGTGTCGACGACCAGTTTGCGGCCTATGCACGGGCGCTCCTGGCGCAGCAGTATTCAGGCTATGAGGTCTTGTTCCTTGTCGAATCGACGACCGACCCTGCTTGGCATGTGCTCAACCGCCTCCTCGCCTACGTGCCCAGCGCTCGTGCATCGCTCATCATCACCGGGACGGCAGAGGGGTGCAGCCAGAAGATTCATAATTTGCTTGTCGGGCTGGAACATGTCGCACCAGAAACTAGCATCCTGGCCTTCGTAGACTCCGATATACAGGTCCATCCCCACTGGTTGGAGGCGCTGGTGACACCGCTCAACAATGCCACCGTGGGGGCAACGTCGGGCTATCGCTGGTATGTACCATACCGTGGAAGTGTGGCAGGAAGTCTGCGCTCGGCCTGGAACGCTGCCACTCTCATCCTCATGGCTCACCCACGGTATGGATTTGCCTGGGGTGGATCGACGGCCATCCGGCGTGAAGTATTCGAGAAGCTGCGGATTCGCGATGCCTGGTCGCGTGGCTTGAGCGATGACCTGTTGCTCACACAAGCGGTGCGAGGCGCCGGCCTGAAGATACCCTTCGTCGCAGCCTGTCTGGTCCCAACCTTCGAGCCCTGCACTTGGCAGCAACTGCTCGAATGGACCAACCGACAGACCTGCATCGCACGCGTGCATGTGCCGTACTCATTAAGCTTGGGTCTTTTGATCCATCTCAGCAGCATCACCTTGGGCTTGCTCGGGGTCATGGCTCTTGCTACCGATCAGTGGGTCGCGGGTGGATTGCTTCTGAGCTATTGGGTACTCACCGGGCTCGGCAGTCTGGCGGTCTGTCGTGCGGCACGCCTCCGTCTATCCGCTCATGGGTTCACCGTCGCTCAACACACCTGGGCCCAGGCCCTGTGGACCCCAGCGGTCACCGTGTTGGCGCTGACGAACATCGCCGTGTCGTTCACGACCAGGACGATCACCTGGCGTGGCATTTCCTATACCATGCTCTCACCGCAGCATGTGGTCATGCACACCGGGCCACGTGTCCCAGTACCACCCTCGCAGGCCTGATAAGGAGGGCTCGATCGTGACCACCGGCCAGGAGGTTCGCCACTATGTCCGCTCTGCGCTGGGCAGGCGCCGCTTTAACCTCCTCATTTTTTTTGTGACATCACGCTGTAACGCCAAGTGCGATTTTTGCTTTTACTGGGATCACCTCAATCAGCAGGGTGATCTGACCATGGACGAGATTCGCCAGATCTCGACGACCATGCCGCAGTTTCATCGCCTGCTGTTTTCGGGGGGCGAGACCTTCATGCGGAAGGAGCTGGTCGACATCGTTGGCCTCTTCCACCGCCAAAACGGCGTGGCGACGATTAATCTCCCGACCAACGGGATCCTGCAATCGCAGATCGTGGCGAAGACCGAGGCCGTTCTGGCTGAAAATCCACAGCTGACGGTCAATGTTGGCTTCTCCCTCGACGGTTTCGCCGCCACGCACGACCGTGTGCGCGCTGTCCCGGGCTGCTTTCGTAAAGCCATCGCCAGTATCAAAGCGGTCACTGCACTGCGAGACAGATTTCCCAACCTGACAGTGTTCGTCAACAGCGTCATTCTGCATGAGAATTACGCGGAGTTGCCGGCCTTGGCGGATTATCTGCTGCACGAGGTCGATCTCGACACCCATTACTTCAACATCATCCGCGGCGACCCCATGAACCCGGCCCAACGGGACGTACCACATGAGGCGCTGGCCAAGCTCTACCAGGAGTATGAGCGCGTGCTCGCCATCTATGTGGAACGCAGCCACCAGCGGCGTGGCCGGGGAGCGGTATCGGCGGCCGTGTGGCGCACCTTCTACCTGGGACGGCTGGCGATCTATAACGATATTCAGCGCACCAACTATACCCATGGCGCCCGCTGGCCGATGCCCTGCACGGCCGGAGACACGGCTGCAGTGATCGATTATCATGGCGATGTACGTATTTGTGAGCTGCGCCAGCCCATCGGGAACCTACGCGACTATGATTGCGACTTCGGACGGCTCTGGAGCTCACCGGCGCGGACGGCAGAGGTGGCGCAGATGCACCAGGATCACTGCGATTGCACGCACATCTGCTTCATCGACGACAGCGCGACGTATAGCCCCAAGGTCGCCCTATTGCAGTCCCCCCTGGCCTATGCACGGCGATCGCCTCTGCCGAGCGTGCCCTCTTCCTCTGAGTGAGGGTGTGGGTGTGGGAAAGCCTGGCGGTGCTGCATGAGACCCCTTACCCCGGCCTTCTCCCGGCGGGAGAGGGAGAAAGGGCATGGAGCTAGAGTTTATTGACAGTGCTAGGCTGCAGGGAGAATCATATCCATCCGCTCTCCACGGCTGGCCACGCATGTCGAGATGGATGAAGGAGCCTAACAATGCCTGAGGAGGATCACGAACCATCACGGCTGGAGCAATTTCGAGAAATCGTCGATCTGGACCCGGATGACTATTTCTCACACTTCGGCTATGCCAGTGCGCTCTTCGATGCCGGCCGCTATCCGGAAGCTGTCGTGGAATTCCGCGAAGCGATCCGACTCAAACCCGATTACTCGGCAGCGTTTCGCGATCTCGGCAAAGCATTAGAGAAAAGTGGTGCGCATGCCGAAGCTAGGCAAGCATACTGCCAGGGTATTCCCATCGCCGAGCGTAATGGTGACCTGCAGACCCTCAAAGAGATGCAGGTGTTTCTCAAGCGGTTAGAGCCGGGGCAAGGACGAGAAACCTGATGGGCGAGTCGCATCGGTTGCAATCATTTGCGGAAGACCTGGCGGTCTTTCGTCAACTCACTACTACCGAGGAGCGTGCCGAGTTCGCCAACCTGATGAAGCGCGCCTATGCCCAACACATCTCGGCCTGCGCCTTCGTGCAGCGTTCGCCCGAACGCCGAGTATCGACGTGGATTCGTTGCCTGTGTGAGAGGGGCCTCGCTCGGGAGGCAACCACGGCTGTCCACGATACTCGGGCAAACGATGGTGGAGCAAGTGCAGATCGGACAGATTTTACCCCGCAGCATGAGCCGTAAGGAGCGACTGACGATGAGTGTTGGGCTACACAATATGTGGGTACGACCGAATGTGCACGTGATTGCCGACGCAGCAGCCGATCGCGCCAACCTGCTACGTCGTGCCACGATCAAGGTTGGCGGCCTTCTCTGCGGTCTGTGAGTGTTGAATGTGCGCCGGGCCCTGGCAGGGCATCCGGGTATCCGCGATGTCACCATCACGGGGGAAGGCGACTTGGTAGAGGTCATCTATGCTCCTGCTGAAACCTCCCTTGCCATGCTGTGTCAACAGGTCATGGATACGGTGGTGCTCCCGGGAGTGCGCAGCTTTTTGGGTCGTTTCTCCCCGCCCCAGTGAGCAGGCCGTCTCGCTCGTAGACCTATTGTACATCTCACCATACCCTGTACACCCTACCCTTTCCTGTGCTTCGACCAAGATTATTTCCTTCTCACCATGATTGTGTTTATAGTAGGGACGGTCCCAGCCTTTTTCACTGATCCGCAGCCGCGATACATGTGGAGGAAGCATTCGTGAGTGTACACGCGAAGCTACGTGGATTGTACGTTATCACCGATACCAAGTTGATCCCCCGCCACCGCTTTGTCGAAGCCGTTGAGGCGGCCGTGCGTGGTGGCGCCACGATGGTGCAACTGCGGGAAAAGGAAACACCGCAGGAGGAGGTGATCCGGTTGGGGCGCGAGATCCTGGCCGTGACGCGGCGCTACGGGGCGCTATTGATTATCAACGACCATCCTTCGGTGGCAAAAGCGGTCGGCGCCGATGGGGCGCATGTCGGGCGCGAGGATCCATCAGTGGAGGACACCCGTGCCCTTCTCGGTCCCGATGCCATCATCGGCGCCTCGTGCTATGGAGACGTCACTCGTGCCATGGCCGCCGAGCAAGCGGGCGCAGACTACGTGGCCTTTGGTACACCGTTTCCCTCCCCCACCAAGACTAAGCGCACCGATATCTCGTTGGGGATTTTTCGAGAGGTGAAGCAGCACGTTAAGGTGCCAGTATTTGCCATCGGCGGCATCACCGTTGACAATGCGCATCAGGTCATCGACGCCGGTGCCGATGGCATCGCGGTGGTCTCCGGTGTGTTCGCCGCCAGCGATGTCGAGGCCGCCGCGCACGCGCTGGCGCGACTCTTCGAATAACCGATGATGGGCGGAGAGGAGTATCGCGCATGGAGAAGATTCGCCGCAACTATCCTGATATTGCCCCGGCAGGTCCCACGTATAACCGCGCCATTCGCAGCGGCAACTGGTTGTTCATCTCCGGCTGTACGGCCCGTGGCACACCCTCACAAGGAAAGTCGCTGATGGAACAGCTGCGCGTCACCCTCGACCGCATCATGCGTATCGTCACCGCCGAGGGGGGTACACCCAGTGACATCGTGAAGATCACTACCTACGTCACCAGTATTGCTGATTGGCGCGCCCAGGTTGATGAGCAGCAAACCCTATTTACAGAATATTTCAAGGGGGAGTTCCCGACCAATACGCTGGTCGAGATTCGCGCCCTGGCAGAACCTGGGCTGGATGTGGAGATCGAGGCCACAGTGTTGCTGGATTCATGAGGGCGGAGGCAGCAACCTCGGGAGTATTGCTGCGAACCTTGCTGTACCTCCATCTCCCTCCGGCAGCATAGACGCCAGGATAAGGGTGGAAACGATCGGTGACGCGTCCTGTACCCCCTCTCCATCCGGGAGAGGGCCGGGGTGAGGGAGAAGGATGCTATGCGGCTTGAATTGCACTGGTCACAAGTCGAGACTTTAACCGTAGGAACCACCACACGTCTGGTTGGGAAAGCACTAAACGTTAATCTAGACGAACTCCAAGCCCAGCTAGAGGCCGATGCCCACTTGCAGCGCGTCCGCCTTGACCTGACGGCTCCGGGCGATTCGTGCCGCATTGGACGAGTGGTCGATGTTCTGGCGCCGCGGGCCAAAGGGCATGGCGGAGGGTTAGATGGGGGGCAGACGATGGGTTGTTGACATGACTCGACGCTTCTCGTATAACTACCCCAACGGTACAGGCCATTGCGTTAAAGCACGATATATCCAAAACGTTTTCCGATGTCCGAAGCACTGAATCGCGCCACACGCTCAATTACGGAAGCCGACCTGCCGCGCATGGTCCTCGATGTGCGCCAGCTGCCCACGGAATTTCAAGACTTCCACTCTACACACAACGGCCTCCTAGACAATACCACGATGGCGGAGCAGGGTTTTTCGGGCAGCAGTGCCGAGCACTTCGCTGCCATCGGACGCCTCACGGGTTATGTGCAGGAATTCTCCGCACCGATTCCCAGAGGCGAGGCGATCGCTGTCGGATATGACCTGGCGGTGGCTACCGTGGCTCACCTATTCGAAGATACGGTGGGGGTGTCGCGCTGGATGCAAGAGATCTTTCTCGGGCAGTTCGAGGCCAACGTTGGCCAGGAAATCCACCCAGGCCAACAGCTGTTGATGGTGGAACGCCTGCCGTTCCGGGGCTTCTCGGATGAAGTGGTGGGGCTACGGGTGCTGCAGAGCGGACCACAAGGACCAGTGTCATCGACGGTCGTCGACTTCCGGGTCGGACGCTTGCTTGGTGTAGTATATATCGCCACCTTCGGGAATTGCGAGCGACGGGCAGTCGTTGAGCGCCTTGGACATACGTTGGAACGGAAAATCGTGCGGGTGGTGCTGGGGGACCTGTAAGGCGTGGAGCATCGCCGCTCGCTCCTCAAGCATCTCCACTCTTACCGCCATCCAATTGTTTCGGTGACAAACATCCTTAGGTGAATCAATGGCTGCACGACGTGGTAGCTGGTTCGGGAGAGTGCAGAGGAGATGAATCATGGCCAAGGATAAGGGCCAGGTGCGTCGAGTCTTGCAGATCTTAGGCCCTGAGGACCAGGAAACCCTCGCCATCTTGCACGATCCCCCCCGGATGGAAGAGTTGTTACGCCGACACGAGACCCTGGCCGAGGTGGAAGCGGCTGGGATTGTCGGTGGCATGGGAGGTCCGCTGGTAGGGACAGACCTCTCCCAGCCACCCTTACCAGGGCTGCGCGTTTTTCCTGCTGTGCTCGACGAGCTGGCAGGGCTGCCCGCCACGGTGCGAGACACCCTCCTGCAGGTGCATCTGCCAGCATTGCTGGCGGCACCCCAGGAGGGTCTGGCACTCACCCAGTTGTTTCAGGGTTTGTGGGTCACCATTTGCACCATGGACGGGATCGACTACCGCATGGTCTATCAAATCGACGGACCAGAGGCGGGGATTACGATGCTGATGGTCGGCACCTGGGAGAGCTTGGAACAGCGACTAGAAGAGGACTGAGCCCCTCAACGAGGTGCCCACTCCCAATGGGAGAGGGGGGTAGACGAGGAGTGTGAGGAAAGGTCAGAATGCAGCAAAACTGCGGGGCTCGTCGGAGGGGAGCGGGCCGCTGGCAGGAATTTGTACTTTCCCTGGAAGGAATCGCCATGCCGTTACACATCCTGCGGACAAGCACTCCCAGACCTCGCGTGCCTGAAGCCCAGTTAGGGTTCGGTCAAGTGTTCACCGACCATATGCTGCTCATGGATTATACGACACAAACGGGCTGGCATCAGGCCCGGATCGAGCCCTATGGGCCGTTTTCGCTGGAGCCTTCGACGATCGTTTTCCACTATGGTCAAGCGATCTTTGACGGATTGAAAGCGTTTCGCACCCCGGCGGACGACGTGATGCTCTTTCGTCCCCAACGTCACCTTAGACGCCTGAATGCCTCGGCGGCGCGGTTGTGCATCCCACCTCTGGATGAAACCTTCACGTTGGCAGCCCTGCGGGAACTCGTCCAACTCGATGCCGATTGGGTGCCGCGCACACCGGGCTGCTCGCTCTATATGCGCCCGACGCTGATCGCAACCGACCCTGCCCTCGGCGTCCATCCGTCACAGACGTATCGCTTCTTCGTCATCATGTCGCCGGTAGGGGCATACTATCCCGAGGGCTTCAAGCCGGTCAAGACCCTGGTGGAAGACCGCTATGTGCGGGCGGTGAGCGGGGGATTAGGGGCCGCTAAAACGCCGGCCAACTATGCCGCCAGCTTACTGGCCGCTGAAGAGGCCCAAGCGCAGGGATTTTCACAGGTGCTCTGGCTGGATGGCATCGCCCAGCGCTACATCGAAGAGGTGGGCTCGATGAACATCTTCTTCGTGATCGACGAGGAGTTGGTCACCCCACCCCTAGAAGGGTCGATTCTCGACGGTGTGACGCGCGATAGTGTGATCACGCTGGCGCAACGTTGGGGGGTTCGCGTCGCTGAGCGCCGCATCGGTATCGATGACATCCTGGCCGCACATGGCGCGGGCAATCTTACTGAAGTGTTCGGCACCGGCACGGCCGCCGTCATTTCCCCTGTTTGTGAGCTATTTTATAAGGGGCATACGATTGTCATCAACGACCGCAAGGTCGGGCCAATGACCCAGAAATTGTATGACGTCCTGACCGGGATTCAGCGAGGAATGATGCCGGATTGCTTCGGATGGATGGTCTCTGTAAAGTAAGGGAGACTTTCCCAGGTGTAGCCCCTTTTACCCTCATTTGGCTATCATTGTCCCAACGATTCCCACAACAGTCTGCCTCTCCTCTATAGCATGGTAAAAAGTGGTTATCTGCATAGACCCACCATGCCCCCTTTCTGCTGCTTCACCCTGACACCTATGCCGTGTAATTCTCCCTGTGATCTGCTCCCCGCGGAAAGAAGTGATGATGGGCAAGCCGGTCTTCGAAGGTACACGGCTGACCGTCGAGCACGTGCTGAATGAGTTGGGTACAGGGACGAGCCCTGAAGAGTTGCTCGAAAACTACCCCACGCTGAAACCCCAACACATTCCGGCGGCTATGCTCTATGCGGCGGCTGTGGTGGCGATGGATGAGAGCATTTACCAATAAAGAAAAGGTTCTCGGCGCCACCGGAGGGAGGGGGCACGTTCACAGTCTCGCCCTTCATGACAAAGGTCAACGGGGCAGCCATGAACTGGCGTGAGCGCATCAGCATCGATCCAGAGATTTGCCATGGAAAGGCCTGCATTACAGGGACACGCGTCATGGTGTCTGTCGTATTGGATAACCTGGCTGCAGGCGAGCCAGTCGAGGAGATCATGCTCGGCTACGGCTTGGAGCGGGAGGACATCAAAGCCGCGCTTTCCTATGCCGCCGAGTTGACCCGCGAGCGGATTATCCTGCTCGTGCCAGGGGACGGCTCGTGATATGCTGTTCGAGGTGGAGGAGAATCTTCATCCCGATGTCGTCGCCTTGTTGCGACACCATGGCCACGATACTGGATCGGGACGCCAGCAGGGTTTGCGTGGTCAACTAGACAGGGTGTTCTTGCAGACCGAGCGTGGGGGCTTGGGGCTGAATGTCGCCATAGACCGGGCCACCACCGAATCGGTGCGCCCTAGGGAGGAGGCGACGCTAACCTCTGAGTCCCCTTTTCACCAGGGAAGGATACACCGATGATCATTAAGCTCACCCCTGACATTGAACAGGCCTTGGCCGAGGAAGCGCGCAAGCTGGAAACGACTCCAGAACAGCTCGCGCTGGACAGTTTACGGGAGCGCTTCATGGGCCGAGAGCCCCCCCCATCTCCAGCAAAGGAACCAGAAACGCTAGCACACTTTCTCCGGGGGCATATCGGCGTTTTGCACAGCAGTGAACACGTCCCTGGTGGAGCACGGATGTCAGAAGCCAGTGGGAAAAAGTTCACAGCAGGACTGATAGCACAGCGCCAGCAACCACGGCCATGACCCTCACGGATACTGGACCCTTAGTGGCTCTGTTGGATGCCGATGACCCGTATCATGCCGCCTGCGTCGCCGCGGCACAACGCTTGCTTTCCGGCCCGTTGCTGACAACCTGAGTGTGTTTCACAGAAGCCATGTATCTGCTCGGCGCCGTAGGTGGGTATCGATATCAAGCAACACTCTGGCACCTCCGGTCAACAGGACGCCTTGTTCTGCACGACCTGACCGCTGGAGAAGCCGACCGTATGGCAGTGCTGATGGAGAGGTACGAGGACACCCCGATGGACCTGGCAGATGCTTCCCTAGTGGTGGTGGCCGAAAGTCGCACTCTGCGTCGCGTGTTTACAACCGACTCTGATTTCCATATCTACCGCCTTGCTGACGGATCGGCACTGGAAGTTGTCCCGTGATGGCACAAGTACAACATCGCGGATTTTCCCTCACGCGGGCAGGCGGAACAAGCGGATGGGCGCTTCCATGATTCCCGCACCTCTGGTAGGCGCTTGATGCTTTGACTGGATGAACCCTCTCAGACCACGCTCTAGCGACTTGTCAAGCAGTCTTAAGCCTCAAAAGCCAAAATCATCCGCTAACTCATTGCTCAGGCGGAGCCCGAGGACTTTCCCCCGAGCTGGCACATGAGGGCAGCAGAACGCCGCGCCCAACAGATCAAGGAAAAGGGAATGGGTAACGTCCCAAACATGGCCACGACTGCCTCTGTTGGTTCAGTCGGTGAATCATCCCGACTGGGGTATACTGCTTCCTCCTCATGCGGGGTCCGTGTGCCTGAAACGGATGTCATGTCCGCGCGAGGAGGTGAGCCATGACCTGACACCCGCTCCTCGCCTCCTGGCTCAAGACGTTGACACGACTGTCACGGGTGAGACGGCAACCCTGCGGGGCGGTCGCACGGCACCGTCCCCATGTCCGCGGGCATGCAGACCTCGAGGAGCTCCAGATCATCCGAGGTGCGGATCTCGTTGTGGCGCATGCCGCCCGGGATGAACAGCGACTCACCCGCCTCAAGGCACAGCCGCTCACCGGTCTCGAATTCCAGTTCGACCCAGCCCTTCAGGGCGTAGACGAACTGGCCGTCGCAGACGTGATAATGCCACCCGGTCGGCTCCGTCATACCGGTGATGGCCGACATCACTTGGGCGCGCATCGCGCCGTGGCTGGCGTCGGTGACGCCAAGGTCACGATATTTGAGGAACTCCCGCCGTCCCGGGACGAACGGTGCGGTCTCCTTCGTGGCATGGCGGAGCTTCATGACCGGCTTCTCTGTCGCGTGGACCGTTGCAGACATGTGGGACCTCCTAAAACGTGCCGCGGATAGGAAGTATACAGATAGGACATATTACCGCATTTTTCCCCCAGTGCAAACATGGCCATGACTGACTCTGATGGTGAAGTCGCGGTGATCGATCTCCAACGCCATGGGAGTGAGTTCCACCTGAAGAATGTACTCGGTCTCTCTGGCCTTCAAATGCCGTAGGCAAGACCGTTTGTCCATGCTTTTTTTGAATTAACCAACAGAGTCACGACTTCCTTGACGTTGGTGGGGAATTCCGCCGACTCACCTGAACTCATCCTCAGGCCGTCGCCTGCTACTGGCCATGATGCCGAAATTCTCGAAGTATAAGATCCGTATTTGGGCTATGATGGCGAAAAATTTCCGTATCAGCAATCCCAACGGACGATGAGATCCACATCTCGCGTAGGGCCGTTAGGAGGGTTACGTGGAAACATTTCCATATGCTCAATGGTGAGGTGCTCGATTATCAGCAGCTCTCTACGAACGATGCGTAGGCGTCTCTACAAGAGGGGGGATTTCCCATGTCGGATCAACACAAGGCCATTGTCGGCCGTTGGCTAGATGAACTGTGGAACAAGGGGAATGTGGCGATCGTCGACGAACTCGGCGCGCCCGACGTCCTTGTCTCCTATCCTTTGACGGGGGAACTGCGCGGCCATGATCGTGTGAAGCAGGTCATCAGCCAGTTTCGGGCGGCGTTTCCTGATGCCTTCTTCAGCGTGGTAGGGGATCTCATTGCCGAAGGCGACCACGTCGTCGCCCGATGGCAAGGCCAAGCTACCCAGAAAGGGGCCTTCGGTGCCATCCCTGTGACCGGGAAGTCGGCCACCTGGATGGGCATCAGCATTTTCCGCCTTGCCCACGGCAAGGTCGTGGAAGAAATCGGCGAAGAGGATGCGTTGAGCATGCTGCAACAGCTCGGTGTCATGCCCACGTTAGGGTAGCGTGGGCGCAGGCCTGCGCCATCATCCGCCGCGCCAGGAGAGAGATAGGAGCCACGATGCTGGGACGGTCGCCTGTCGGTGCGAGGTCCGCCCGCCCGCCGCTGTGTTCTTTCTGTCGGATGTCTCGGATACGGTTGTCAAATGGTGCGAATGAACAGGAGGGGCGTCATGGCACAGGGAACCTATGACATCATCACCGTGGGTGGTGGCCTGGGC
>JBKPCR010000067.1:0-6662 GCA_046727435.1 bacterium
GACGTACTGCATTTCCGTGGCGATGGCATCCTGATAAATGGGGACTGGCATGCCCCCCAACGCCTCAGCCGCCACCAGCGCCCAGTACAGTTGGGGGCGATTGTCGCCGATGATGGCCAGCTTATCATCACGCTGAAAGCCTAGCCTGGCGAGTCCGAGCGCCAGATCTCTGACCTGTTCCAGGTATTGCGCCCAACTGTATGCTTGCCAGATGCCATACTCCTTCTCCCGAATGGCCGTCTTGCGATGACCATAGCGCTGTGCATTCGCCATCAGCAGTTTCGGGAGTGTGTCGCCGACTGCGGCCACGCTCAGCCTCCTCGCTTGCCTTCGGAATCCTCGCCGAGGTAGGCGCGCACCACCACCGGGTCAGTGCGGACGGCATCCGGCGTGCCTTCAGCGATCTTCTCGCCATGGTCCAGCACCACTATGCAGTGAGAGATGTCCATCACGACCCCCATATCGTGCTCGATTAGCATAATCGTGGTGCCCCACTCATCGTTTACATCCAAGATGAAGCGCGCCATGTCTTCCTTTTCTTCGAGATTCATGCCTGCCATGGGTTCGTCGAGCAGGAGAAGCTTCGGCTCAGCAGCCAGCGCCCGTCCCAGTTCGACGCGCTTCTGGAGGCCGTACGGCAGCGTCCCCGCTGAGGCTTTGCGGAGGTGATTGATCTCTAGGAAGTCGATAATGCGCTCGACCGTGGCGCGGTGGCGGATTTCCTCGCGCTGTGCCAGGCCCCAGAAGAACCCCGCCGACAGCACCCCGGCACGCATATGGCAGTGGCGTCCAACCATGATATTGTCGAGGACACTCATACCGCGGAACAGCGCCACGTTTTGGAACGTGCGCGCGATGCCGAGCCTGGCGACACGACTGGGAGGGATAAACGTCCGGTCCTGTCCATCCAATAGAATACGCCCTCGCGAAGGATGATAGACGCCACTGATGGCATTCAGGAGCGTAGTCTTCCCGGCACCATTGGGGCCAATGATGGCGACGATCTCGCCCTCGTGGACCTCAACACTCACTCCCTGGAGCGCTCGCAGTCCGCCGAAACCGATGTGGATATCCTGGACCTGTAGCTTTGGAGAGCGACCATTCCCGCGCATGATATGGGTTCGCTCACTCTTGGACGTGCGACCGTTGCAGCAGACAACTATGTGTCGAGCTGCCACGCTATCAAAAGTAACCCGCTTATGTCAAGGTAAACGAGCGTCCTTCCAGCCATTTTCAAACAACTTAGCATGGGCAGCTCGTTCGATGGCGCTGAATTACCTGGGTTGAAGATCCAAATCATTTCTTGTCCCAGCCTCATATTGTCCGTGACTGCGATCCAGAAAGGTACCTCCCTGCCTGCCCCGGAACACCTTTTCGGCCACAACGGCCTCACTCCTCGAAATCTAGCACAAGTTTTTGCCTGCGAGGGTGCTGCGGGAATTCCCGGCGTAGGCGTAATCGTTATCAAAGGCCTCACTCCTCTTTCAAAGGCGGGGATGACTATTTTTCTATTGCAAACAGCAACCGAGGATCGATAATATGAGCACACGTCGTCGAGTTCGATTGATAACATTTAAGATGGTTTTCGCCTAATGTCGATCGCCCATCCGACATTGCTATTGGCCGAATTGGTGTAGCTTTCAGGTTGTGAGGAGCGTTTCCAGATAAAGGCCCAAGAAACATCATGATTCCTCGTCTAAACACAATGGGGGAAGCTATAGGCAGTCGGGCTTGCGCTGCAGGCCAATAGCCTAGGCAAAGAGAGGGCCGAGGTGACGTCAGAGTACCCGAATATCTCATCGTCAATGAGCACTGTATCGGATACTGGAAATTGTCCCCCCCGGCGCTGGCGCTGGTATCCTATGGATGCTGGTCCCCCGCCCATGACGGCCTATACGGTGATGCTGCGTTGTTGGGCTTAGAACACATCATTGCGTGGATTGGGCGCTAACGCAGGCTGAGCAAGAATGATGAAGTCAATACTCGAGAGCAGTGAGACCATGATCTAGACTTGGCATGACCCGGCTGTCGCTATGTCGGCTCGCCTGCCAGACTGTGTATAGCCTGCCCAACTCCCAGCGGCAGGCCCTCAGGGAAGTTGTACGGATTTTCTAATCACCCTCTAGCAGTGACAAGCGTCCGCGTGACGATGGGCAGACGGGCAAGATATAGAGCCTCCTCTCAAACGAAAGGTGAAATCATGGCGTGGTTCATTATTCAGTGTGAGCGCAAAACTTGGACCAAATATCTTGTTGAGGCTGAAAATGCGGAAGCTGCCTTTGAAGAAGCTGAAGATTGGGAATATTAGGTTATTTGGATGGGGATGACGAAGCATCTGCAATTGTAGGGGGTTCATTTGAAAGTAAAGCGAAAGCTCTAGGTGATGCTGTTAGCTATGACGATGGGTAGTTGGCGTTAACTTCAAAAACGCGGTGGTCATTGTTCCCATGGGTGCTCATATTTTTCTCGTAGGTGAGAGCAATTTTGAGATATGCATCAGACGTGGTATAAATGGTTGTGTATTGCCAAACACCGAGTGGAACAAAGCCGAAGTGATTAGCGGCATACTCTCGATCGAAGCTAAAGATTTAGTTTTCTTTTACGTCAAGAACCGAGGCATCTACGGTTTATGGAAGATTAAAGGTGATCCTTTTTATGATGAAACGAAGATCTGGCCTGACGATCAGCAGATGTTCCCCTATCGATTCTCGTTTGAGCCTACTGTCGGCTATTTTACTGTGCCTATTTCATTGAATGATATTCTTGATCTTCGCGATAAAGGGCGTATCTGGACGTTTGATTTGAGTCCGGTACAGCAGAAAAATCAATATAAGATTACAATGGATGAAGCAAGAGAGTTGTTAAGGCTGATTTTTAGGAATAATCCCATCCGACAAAGTCCTCATCCATTGTGTGATCCATATGTTCCCTCTGTACAGGAAAAAATAACTATAGAACTTTCCTCGGGACAATCAGGCCAGGTTCGATATGAAGGCTGGATGAATGCTTGGTTTATGAAATCTCTCGCAAAAGGTGAATTAAAGGATTTATTAGGCGATTATAGGGAATTCTTAAATCTTGTCCCAACAACATTAACAAGGTTATGGATATTTTTCTGACTCATGTTCCGACAGTTGATTCGATCGAGATTTTGCATAAATTCACGTGTATTGAACTCAAGGCTGATCGTGCCACTGAGCAAGACTTGAGACAGGTGTTGCGTTACGAAGACTGGCTTTCTCGTAAGCTTGCAGCAGGTGACAATGAGATGATCCAGAGTATCCTGGTCGCCAGACGCTTTGCAGATCCAGTTATCGCTTATGTGAAAAATCGTCGACGTATTGAAGAAAAAACTGTTCGCTTGATGACATACTGCGTTGCAGACGATAGGCAAAATATAGAGCTTCAAGAAGAGTGTCTTATACCATAGGTACTTGGAGCAGAGATCTCGTGGGTAACCGAGCTGCGAGACGCCAGCCCATGGCTAGCTTGGCGTTCGGGCTTGAGCAACACCTTCACTGCCGCGTCGGGCTGCGCCTGGATGGCGAAGGCGTGCGGGGCTTCAGCAAGGGGATATTGGTGCGAAATCAGCGGTTTGCGGTCGACGTGACCGCTCTGCACCAGAGAGATCGCCTGACGAAAGTCGTCACCAGTCCAGGCCCACGAACTATGGATGCTGACCTGTTTGCGCACCACCTGGTTAAAGTCTAACTCCGGCTGCTGCTTGAACAGCGCCACCAGGACCAAACGTCCGTCCGCCGGTTTCAGCATATACAATCCTTGATTTGGGGAAAGCTTGGCGCCGGCGCAATCGATCACCACATCTGCGTAGCCTCCCTTTACTTCGAAGCGACCGATCGACCTGGGCCCACCGGTCAAATCGATCACTGCCTCCAGCGGATCGGTCTGCGTCAGATTCACTGTCGCATCTGCCCCGAGCTGTGTGGCCATGTCTAGACATCTGGCAGCCGCATCGACGACGATGACATGACAGGAAACCATTGCCCGGATCGCCTGAAGGCACCAGAGACCGATGATCCCAGCCCCTAAAATGACCACCGTTTCGCCCGCAGTCGGTTTGGCCAGTCCGACGCCGTGCAGCGAGGTGGCAAGAGGTTCCAGCGTCGCTCCTTCTTCGAAGCTGATATGCTCTGGCAGCGGATGGGGGCTACGCTCTGTTATCTGCAGGGGGGTGTACTCCGCGAAAACGGGATAGGCACAATTTTACGTTCAGGCTCATCGTCTGATAGTTCGGGACCATCCGGAGACATAGCACGCCAGCCTATCGCCCTCCAGCATTTGGCGCAACCCCCAGATGGATTGGAGCAGAGCAATTTCGCTTTTCATTTGGTGGTCTAACGAGGTACGTCGCGGCTGGAAGGCAATATGGTCGACTAATCAGGAGTTTCGCGGGCGTACGGGTGAAACCTTTTTTCAGGTTTGGGTTGCTTTTAAGCGCGAGCACACTCCGCCTTGAAAATAGTTGGCCTGGGATGGATGTGCGTGGTCTCGACGGCTTCAGGGAGAGTCATCGCCGGTAGTCTGGTGGTGAGTCGCCGGGCCAACATCGACTTGCCGGCGCCTGGGAGGCCGAGGAGGAGGACGTTCTGGTCAGAACGCCTGCACCGCTCTCCACCTCGGTCAGTCAGTTGGACGACGCCAGCAAGTCCTGCGTCATGGTCCTACACTCCTGCAACGCTATGAGGCCGTCCATCTGCTGGCCCCTGGGATCGGGCGGCAAGCGGCATGCGATCGTCTTCTGATACCCATCCACCCCCGCACCCGAGGGGAAGCCCACGGACATGCAGCCCCGCCGTCCAAGAGGGGCTGGCCGGAAAGTGGCGCCTCTCCCTGATGGGCTCGACCGCCCACAGGCAGCTGGCGACCAGGCTGGGCGCCGAAGTGGCTCCGGGCCCGGGGGATGCCAGGCGCGTGGCACGAGTGGTGCCCGACGGCGTCATGATTGTTAGAGTGCATTTCAAGGCTTCCCTGACCGAGAATCTCCCCGACGTTATAGGTCCTGCAGGATCGGCATTCCTCTACCTAACCGATGTCTATTTCTCCACGATGGTATGCACTTTTTCGAGTACTGCCAGAGCGCGGTCTGCCTGGAGCAAGCCGAATCCGTTGTCGAAATCGAACCTCGGGGGGCCCATGTCGATGGCGGTCAGCTCTAGAAGCGCATAAATCGTGTGGGGAGTCGTGGTGGGCAGGGCCTCTAGCATCACCGCTGCCACAGCCGCGGCATGGGGGGCTGCGGCAGACGTGCCGAAGAAGTTTGGCAAGCCGGTGCCATCGACATCGCAAGAGGAGGGGATCGAAGGGGAACGCGGGCAGAAGAACGTGGTGTCGGTCCCGTCCGGGGCCACGATCGCGGGCTTCAGGCGAATCCTCGGGATCGCCAAACGGTTGCCGGCCGTATTGAAGAGAATCGGGGTCGGCCCCGCCGAGGAGAACGGCTCCAAGAGCGGGGGGGAAACGCCGAACTCGGGCGTATCGCGGTAAGACGCCGCGCCGACCGCCGCGGCCCCGGCGGCATTGGCATGGCCATAGACCGTGCTGCTTTGGGTGTCGAACTCGTTGGTCGTGACGCTGGCTCCGCCAAACCGCACGTACTTGATGAACTGGGGGTTGGGGCCATCGAACTGGGTGATCAGGATGTTGAACGCGGTCACCGCCGACCCGGGGGGATTGAAGATGCTGAAGACCTCCACCGCGTCCCCACCGGTATTGGTGGACGCGCTGCCGGCCAGGACGGTCGTGGGCGGGTCATTGAATACGTAGATGTCGAGATCGTTGGGTGAGCCAGGACAGCCGGGGCACACAGAGGCAAACGGTGAATCCCACTGGAAGGAGATGGTGAACCCAGTGCCGGCGGAAACCGTGATGCGCTGGAACACGTCTTCGCCCGGCCCCGGGTCGAAGTCATGCGCCGTACCCCCAAAGAAGTGGGGGGCACCGGCGGCTGAGGGGAAGGCACTATCCGCGAAAAAAGAGCCCGCGCGAAAGCTGCTTGCGTAGGATTGGCGATTTGCGTTACCGGCTGAGGAGAAATAGGGAACACCTGCCCTCTTGACGGTATCGACGGCCTGGGCAATGATCCCGTCCTGGAACATCGGCTCGGCGAAGTAGATGACATCGTCTACGATGACATGAGACCCAGCCGCCTGCAACGCCAGGATGTTGCTGGCAAATGAGGCCTGACCAATGAATGCTGTGGCGAACGCCAAACTCGCCCCGGGGGCCACATCGTGGACCAGTTGGAGCATGGCCCGGCCTTCGTCGGTACCCCCCCTGCAGTCCGGCAGCTCTTGGATCACGGTCGCTGGAGATAGGTCGTCACTGGACACATCAGCGGCCGCGCCGCCTAAGCAATCGAAGCTGTCGGACAGTACCCCGACGGTAACCCCGGTCCCGTCCACGCCAAACGTGGCGCGTGCCACGTCGGCGCGCATGGCTTGACCACCCTGGCTTGTGGCCAGTCCCACATTGGTGGTTGCATAGGCAGGCCGTGCGAATTGGAGGCTGGCCAGCGCAGCCATGTCCTCGATGGCAGCAATAGGCAGCTGCCCTGAGACGATGCGGCCAAACACCACCGCCCCTTGCATGCCCAAGGCCTCCAGGTCAGCTTGCAAAGCGTGCACGTCGCCGGAGGCCACGGC
>JBKPCR010000068.1:0-8217 GCA_046727435.1 bacterium
ATATGCCGTCACTGCGACACCTGCAGGGCAGGAATTGCACCTGCACGGAGGTACAGTTATCAAAGATCAATCGATCTCAGCTCCCTATCCCCCACAGCCTTTGTGAGACTCTGGTTTCAGGGAAACGGATCGCACCGGCAGCGGTTTGTTAGGCCCAGTCTCGGCTGGTCGACTCGAAAGATTGGTTCATTTGAACCTGACCCCCGCTTCGCCCCGACACAACCAGCGACTTCAGCGGATGAGCCGATCGGCCCGATACAACATCTCCGGTGCTATCGTGAGCCCCAGGGTTTTTGCCACCTTCAGGTTGATGACCAACTCGATCTTCGGGTTCATCTCCACCGGGATCTCCGCTGGTGTCGTCCCCTTGAAGATCTTGTCCACTAGGCGCGCTGCCTGCCAACCCGATGCGTAGTCGTCTGGCCCGTAGCTGGCGAGGCCGCCGCCCTCCACGAAGAATGCGTCCTCAAACATGGTCGGAATCGCCCGCTCTAAAGTGGCCTCGACAATGAAACCGGGAATGTTTAAGGAGACGGAGGACGGCTGCACGATCCCATCGACCTTGCTCTCCCGAACCTGGGCGAGAATCGCCTGCACCTCCTCTTCCGTCTGCACCGGCTTCTCCACCAACTCCATCCCGAGGTGGCGGGCGGCATCACGGTACGCCTGCGCCAACGCCACGGAGGGGGCATGGGTTGCATCGTAGGGATACAGGACGCGTTGGAGGCTGGGAACGAGCTCCCGGAAGAGTTCCAGGCGCTTCGGGCCCAGCTCGATCGTCAGATTGGTTACGCCGGTGATATTGCCGCCGGGCCGGGCGAAGCTCTGCACCAGGCCCAGCCCCACCGGATCTTCGACCCAGGCGAAGACAATCGGAATCTGGGTGGTCGCCTGCTGCGCCGCTTGGGCCGGCTGTGCGGACGTGGCAAAGAGGAGGTCCACGCCATAGCGCACCAGCTCGCGCGCGGCGGCGGGCAGGAGGGCATGATTCCCTTGCGTGAAGCGGACGCCTATCACGAAATCCTCGCGCTCGCGATAGCCCAGTGCGAGCAGACCGTCTCGTAGCCCGGCCATGTGTGGCGTGGATCCCCAGGAGTCCGTCAGCGCCCCGATCTGCAGGGGGCGGGCGCGCTCTGCGGCATCTGTGCCACTAGGGAGTAGTCCACTACTCAGCAGCAGCATGCCAAGAGCGATCGACCACGGCCATAGACGTCCGAGCCAGTCACCCTGTGTGTGGCCAGTGGTCCCAACCCTTCGATGCTGCGTGCCATCAACCATCCGGTATCCCTCCGATAGGCGTCGATTCCTTCACATCAGATCACCTACCCCTTCGCGGAGGGGCCGAAGGAGAAGACCCCGCGGGTGCCAGGGGTGGCCCCGACACCTGTGGGATCATCTGGCGCGTTCGGATAGAGTGCGCCTCAGGGTGTGCCCGCAAGGCTCCGTGCCATCTCCAGAATCTCCTCGCTGGCAATGGGGTTCCGGTCTCCGGGAAGCCAGCGTCCTCGCACAATCCCTTGCTTGTCGATCAGGAAAAACGCCTGAGACGCGCTTATGCGGTCTTTTGTCAACTGCACGCCCTTCCCAGGCAGCATAAACGGGGCAAGGTCAGTTCCCTCCTTAATCAACTTTGCCGCCGCATACAGGTGAGTGACTTTGGCGTCTGCGTCGCTGAGGATCGGGAACGGCAGCCCAAGCGAATCAGCGAAGGTCTTCTGCGAAAACGAATCGTCAACGCTGATGCCCAGAATCTGGACATCTAAATCCTTGAACGCATCGAAGTCGACCATCCTGGCCGTCAAATTCTTCGTTCACGTTGTGCCGAAATTAATGCCGTAAAACTCAATCAGCACCATCTTGTGTCCGCGGAACTGGCGGAGGCTCATGTCTTCCCCAGTGGTGCTGGGGAGCGTGAAGTCCGGTGCTGGCTGATTCACCGTTACCGCTATGGCATTCCCCGGCATTAGCAGCCCGCCCACGAGGAACGCGATCAACAGCAGATGCCCCATTCCTTGCGCTACCATGATGCTCCCCCCATTACAACGTCGCCATCCATGCTCTCCATCCCTATCTCATGTGACACCTCCCAACAAGGGAATTGCACAGCCCGCCCGATGGCGGAAGAAGTCGTGTGTTCCAGAGGGACCGGATCGCCCCGCCTACCGCTGCTCCAGCATAAGGCTCGCCTGATACAAAGTACCACCTTTTTATATCAACACAGGCAGGCTGCCTCCTTCTTTTGTTGCGAAGCCTAACGCCCATTAGACTGCCGAATCGACTCTTGAAACCTGCAGCGTGCTGCAGGCTAACGCCACACCCGCAGAAGCTGTCCATCCCTGAAAACCGCCTGCATTTTAGCACCCTTACTCATTTCCCTCAAGATTGGTGTTAGGGGGTTAAACTGCACGATTTTGCAGTTTAACCCCCTAACACCGGGATGCCGACCATCTGGTTCAGAGACGGTCTGTGGAGCTGTAGATCTTTGGCGTCATCAGTGTAGCACGTGGGTTGACTGCCGGGACGTGCGGACCTATGAATGCCTAACCCGCTCATGAATTGCCTCTAATGTCACCGTCGCTTTCGATCAAATGCGCAGGGAAAGGCAAGAGAATAGCGTGAGGCTTTGCTAAGAGTGCCATGTCGCGGGGTTGTCCCCGAGGGCTAGCGCATGCGTTGCCGCAGATCGCACTTGACAGTGCCCTTGGGGTGGCCTATGCTCGCCGTGCTCATCACTGTGGAGCCTCGCAATGCCAGGACCTACTGGCACGGTGCTCCATTGGCCTGAGTGCCGACGCACAGGCGTTCGGCTATCCACACGCGAGTGATGGCCCCAAACGACGGGAGGGGAAAGATGGCCTTTAAACTCAATCACCTACATCTGAAAAGCAAGGATCCCCAGAAAACCGCTAAATTTTACGTAGACAATCTGGGCGCCACGATCGTGGCGGAGATCGGCACCCGCGGCTATCGTCTGGACCTGCATGGACTCACCATCAACCTCACGACCCATGTCGAAGAACAAACCCGGCAGCAGCTCTATGGCATGGAGCACTTCGCGCTCAACACCGATGACCTGGATGGCACCATAGCCAAGCTCAAGGCCAATGGAGCCCAGGTATTGGAGCAAATGACCTCGGGCAATGGCCGACGGATTTGCTTCCTTGAGGGGCCAGATGGGGTGCAGCTCGAAATCATCGAGGCACAGGTCTAGGGTTGCCGCGGGTTGGGTTTGGACATCACCTCTGCAGCGCTGAGCGAGAGTTGACCGTAGAGGAGGGCCCTATGGCGGCCAAAATTAGGCATATTGCCATTGCGACCCAGGACCCTGACAAGATTGCCACCTTTTTCAAGGAAGCTCTCGGCTTGCAACAGGTCGGGGTGGCGAACTCGGACCTCGCCACCGGCTACTTTTTGACCGACGGTTACATCAACCTCGCCATCCTCAAATTCAAGAACGACTATGCGGCCTATACGGAAGGTGCACCGCGCTACGAGGGGCTGCACCACTTCGGCTTCAAGGTCGACAACATGGAGGCGGCTCGGAAGCGCGTGGAGGAGGCCGGGGCCACGTTTCAACCACTGGGTGGCAAAGCCACGGGCCAGGGGATGGTGGATGTTGAGGTGAAATACTATCTGCCGAACGAGGTGAGGATCGACCTCTCAGAAAAGGGTTGGTTGACCCTCACCATGTGATGACACTTCCCGTTGCAGGATCACTGGCGGACCGTGGCTCGCACGTCTGGATTCAGCACCCTGAGCGGCTCTCCCTTGAGATAGGCCGCGACGTTTTCGACAGTGTCGCGATAGCGCACTCGATATTGGTCTTCAGTCACGTAGCCAATGTGGGGGACCAGCAGCGTATTCTCGAGCAAGGTGAGCGGATGCCCCGCTGGTAAGGGCTCCTGGTCGAACACATCCAGACCCGCACCAGCGATGGTGTGTGCCTGCAGCGCCTGGACGAGAGCCGCTTCGTCCACAATAGGCCCGCGCGCGGTGTTGATGAGATAGGCGGTGGGTTTCATCAGGCCGAGCTCGCGGGCCCCCACCAGTCCCCTGGTCCGCGCACTCAGCTGCACATGGATCGAGAGGATATCCGATAGGGCAAACAGCTCATCCTTGCTGACGAGCGTGGCCCCATGCTGCGCGGCCCGCTCGGCTGTCAAATTCTGACTCCAGGCGATGACCGACATCTCGAAGGCCACGCCCACCTTGGCGACCTTGCCACCCAGTCGTCCCAAGCCCAAAATCCCCAGGACTTTATTCTCCAGACTCATGCCGACTGTCGTGCCCCAGTGGCCAGCCCGCGTATCGACATCTTCACGCGGAATGTGACGCACCAGGGCCAAGATCAGCCCCCACGTTAACTCAGCCGGCGGGGCGTCTGGACCGCCGGCCGTGCCACACACCAGGATCCCTAGATCAGTGGCGGCCTTCAGGTCGATGGCTGCATTGCGCATGCCGGTGGTCACGAGCAGACGCAGGTTCGGCAAACGCTGCAGGAGGTCGCGGCCAAAGGGGGTGCGCTCCCGCATACAGGTGATGACCTCAAAGTCTCGCAACCGCTGCGCCAGAGCACTAAGCTCGGTCAGATGATCGCTAAAGGACTGTACTTGGCAATCAGTAGGGAGCACACTCCAATCGGCCATCTTCAGGGCCACACCCTGGTAGTCATCGAGGATAGCAACTCGCGGCATAGCACACCTCATAAGAGGACAAGACTGAGGGCTGAGTGCTGAGGACTGAGTATGAGAAACTTTTTTCTCAGTCGGCACGCCTCAGCACAACCATCACCTAGGCAAAGGCGGGTATGACGTATTTGGCAAACAACTGCATGGATTTGTGGGCAAGCTCTGGCTCCAGGTGGCCAATCCGGTGTCGGGCGCAGAAGATGTTGTAGCCGGTGAGCTGGCGCTGTTCTTCCAGCTTACGGATCACGGTGTCGGGGCTACCGACGAGGGCCAGACCGTTGTCGATCCAGAAGTCATAGGATTTGCTGCATTCCTGAAACACGCGCCGGAGCTCCTGTCGCTCCGGTGTGCTCCTCTCTGCTGCTTCGAGATCGGGAGGTCCGAAGCCGAGGCGTGTCTTGGCGATGAGCTCACCTCCCTGGATATAGCCCATGACCAGGTTGGGCTCGGCTTCGGCTCGCGCCTGGGCGTCGGTCTCGGCGACGTGCACATGGCGCGTCAGGAAGGCATGAGGCATGGGGCCTGAATGGTTATACTGGTTCCAGAGTTGCCGGTAGTAGGCGAACTTCTCGGCGATCACCGCGTCAACATCGATGTTCTGGGCGATGTGATAGTTATGCTTGGCGGCATACTCGAAGGAGCCGGCGCTGTGGGCCGCCACCCAAATGGGCGGATGGGGTTCCTGGTAAGGTTTGGGGTTGGGCAAGGCCTCGTCGAACTGCCAGTATTTGCCCTGGTAGGTGACCGTTTCCGCCGTCCACGCCTTGACGATGATCTCCAGCGCCTCGACACTCATCTCATGGCGCTGATCGAAGGGCAGGTTCCAGCGCATGAATTCGTGCGCTAGCACCCCCGTACCCGTGCCGAACTCCAGCCGCCCGTGGGACAGCTGGTCCAGCGTGGCCAGATCCTGGGCCAGACGGATGGGGTGGTGGAAAGGCAACTGGTAAATCATCAGGCCAAACCGCAGCGCGCTGGTCCGACTCGCCAAGGCGGTCAGGTAGACAGTAGGGGCCGTTACGTAGCAGACGGGGGAATTCTGATGCTCGATAAAGAAATAGTATCGATACCCAAGCTGCTCGGCCTCTTGCGCCTCGCGAAGATGTGCCTCGTACACCTCCGCCACCGACGGGAACTCCTTCATTTCAAAGGGACCGAAGGAGTCGAATATGCCAAATTCGAGCTTACCCATCGTTGTTTCACCTCTAAGGATTCCGCGGTTAGTGGTTGGTGATGACTATGCCGTCACCGCCTCCTCCAGGGCCAACGGTTTGGCGACGCCACCGTTTTCATGCAACCACTGCTTGGCTTCCCCCGGCATCATATCGCAGAAAATCTCCAGACGATTGCCATCCGGATCGAAGAAATAGACGCTGCGGCTCATCACGTGGTCGGTCACGCGATCGATACGCACGTGATGCGCTTTGAGGCGAGCATAGAGTTCCTTCAGCTGGTCTTCCCCGCCCTCGATCTCCAGCGCCAGGTGATTCAGGCCCAGATGGTTCGGCTCAAGCGCTGCTGCCTCTGTGGGAAACTGGAACAGGGCGATGTCGTGGTGCTCAGTGCCGAAGGATAGGAACGCCATCTTGCGCTCCTGGTTATAGCTCACCACTTCCATGCCCAGGACTTCCGTGTAAAACTGCTTCGAGGCTTCCACGTCGCGACAATTCAACACACAGTGCTGGAGTCGACGAATCTTTGCCATCGCTTGGTCCTCCTCTTTGGAAATGTGAACATGTGGAAAAAGTTAGGCTTCGCGCCAACTGTACCAGTTTGTTTCAGCCACGGCAATTGATTTTGTTGGTGAGCCTGAGAGGCTTCCCCGCGGCCGTATGCTTCTATGTCAGGGCTATTCATCTAGGGATCACTTCACCTCTTCCAGTTTATGCTGTGGTATGATAGGCTCGACAGACGATCAGCGGGCATGGGCGGAACCATATACCGTCGAACACCTCGTCCGCTTGCGTGCCAACCGACGACCATCCAACACATAGCAGGGCTGGATAGCCCCCTCAAGAGAGGAGTCGAACGATGGCAAGAATGGTTTTGGGGCTGGCGACCTCCCATAGCCCGCAGTTGAGCCTTCCCGCTGAACACTGGCTCATGCGGGGCGAAGAAGACCGACTCAACCAGAGTCTGTATCGCGTGCCTGATGGCAAGCATGTTACCTTTGATGAGCTGTTGGCTGGCGTAGACCCCAAGATTGCCCAGGAGCTGACGCCGGAGGTCTTCCGGAAGCGGTACGAGGCCAATCAAAAGGGCATTGCCAGGCTCGCCGAGGCCCTGGAGCGTATCGCGCCAGACGTGTTAGTGATCCTTGGCGACGATCAACAGGAAGCCTTCCACGACGATAACATGCCGGCGTTCTGTGTCTACTGGGGCGAGCAAGTGCCGTACGTCCCGCGCCAGCGCTCCCGGGGGACCCAAGCCCTCACAGCTTGGGCCTATCCCCAGGAACCCAGGCAGTATCCCGGCCACCCGGAGCTCGCCCTGCACATCATCGACTCCATGATGGAGCAGGGATTCGACGTGGCCCACTCGAAGTATCTTCAGGAAGGTCAGTCGATCACCCATGCGGCTACCTTTGTGTACGCGCGCATCATGCCGGGCAAGACCATTCCCGTCGTGCCCATCATGCAAAACACCTACTACCCGCCCAATCAGCCGCGGCCGCGACGGTCCTATGAGTTTGGCATTGCGCTCAGGAATGCCATCGAAACCTGGAAGCGCCAGGCACGAGTTGCGGTCCTGGGTTCGGGCGGACTGAGCCATTTCGTGGTCGATGAGCAGCTGGATCGCCAGGTCCTCAAAGCCCTCCAGGGAAAAGACCTCGACACCATCGCGTCGTTGCCCCTGGAACGGCTGCAATCGGGCACTTCGGAGATCCGGAACTGGATTACCACCGCGGGAGCAGCGCAACATCTGGAAATGGAAGTGATTGACTACGTGCCCTGCTATCGTTCCCAGGCGGGAACGGGGTGCGCCATGGCCTTTGCCCAGTGGATATAAGCGCCCGTGACAAAGCATGCCCTGCTAAAGCCGCCATCATTCGACTGCAGCAGCTGCACATCCGGATAGCCAGGAACCTGGAGGCAGGCCTTGAGCCTCCAGGTCTAGCCCCTCAGAGAGAGGGTGGGGGAAGTGGGAGCTGTGCGATCCTGTTGGGACCGCCCTCACCCCGGCTCTCATCCTCGAGGAGAGGAACGAGGTGATGCTGAGTGGAGGGAACGTGAATGAGGTTGAGATCGAATTTCCCACGCCATCCCATCTATAATACAGTTATAAGCTAATACAGTTATAAGCTCACCTCTCAGCTGCAGTTTCATATCCTCTTCCGGGTCCTCCTGTTGTGGCTCTCGTTATTGATGCTTTGCCATGGCGACAGTGGAATGCTCCCCCTTCCGTCAGGCTATACAGTGTCGGCGCTGGCCGTGGCCCAGTATCTTTATCGTGCTCACCGGATCGATGCGGCCGCTCGTCTCGGTATTCACGCAGCTATCGAGGGTGCCAAAGACATTAGACATTATCA
>JBKPCR010000069.1:0-6828 GCA_046727435.1 bacterium
CGATTCAGCAGTGGTGCGGCAGCATATTGCTGGTATCACCGATGTCACCAGCCGTCGGGTGGTTGGGCGTCCAGGCTCTATGCCCTGGAATGGATTCTGCCGCGGCATGGAGGTGACCATTCAATTCGATGAAGAGAAATATGTTGGGAGCGGAGTCTTCCTCTTCGCCTCGGTGTTAGAGAAGTTTCTCGGGCTTTACGCGACTCTCAATTCGTTCACACAACTGGTCGCAACCACGCAGCAACGAGAGGAGCCTTTGAGGCAATGGCCGCCCCGGGCAGGAGAACAGATCCTCCTTTAGCGGATACCCTCTACGAGGAGGGGTATCGATTTGACTTTTTTCAGGCGGTCCGGCTGCTCGAGCGCATGTATCCGGTCCGCCGCCCGGTTGGTCATGATGCGATCCCTGCTGAGGAAGTCGTACGCTTCCATGCCCACCTGTCGCTCAGCTTTCCACCCAGTGAGATCTATGAGATCACGCCTCCATCGGACGGCAATGGGCCGGTCCACATGACTGTGGCCTTCATGGGCCTCACCGGGCCTCTTGGGGTGCTCCCACGTCATTACACTGAGCTGCTGCTGACGCGGGCGCGGCAAAAAGATGCGACGTTACGCGACTTCCTCGACATGTTTAACCATCGCCTGATCTCCTTCTTCTATCGGGCCTGGGAGAAGTATCATTTTACTGTCGCCTTCGAACGCGCTGTCTCCAGGCAGGAGGGGGAGGATCGTTTCTCACAGTACCTGTTCGATCTGATCGGCATGGGCACACAGGGATTGCGGGGCAGACTGGAAGTCGAGGACGAAACGCTCTTGTTCTACGACGGACTTCTGGCCCAACACCCCCGTTCGGCGAGTGCCCTCACGGGGCTACTGACGGATTATTTTATGGTGCCAGTCGATGTGAACCAATTTATCGGACAGTGGCTTTCTCTCTCAGCAGGAAACCGCTCTCGCCTTGGTCCCCGGCAAGCGAATAACGCCCTTGGCCTAAACGTGCTGGCTGGCAGCCGCGTCTGGGATCAACAAGCGAAATTCAAGTTGCGGGTGGGACCATTGACGTCTGCCGAATTTTGTCAATTCTTACCCTCTGGCGAGGCGTTTCGGCAGATGGTTGGCATGACGCGCTTTTATGCTGGTCAAGAGTTCGACTTCGACGTGCAGCTCATTCTCAGGGCGGTGGAGGTCCCTGGGTGCCGATTGGGGGCGACGGGTGAGTTCGCGCCGCGGCTTGGATGGTCTGCCTGGCTGAAGACTGGGGAGTTCA
Organism: bacterium; assembly: GCA_046727435.1. Classification (GTDB taxonomy): domain Bacteria; phylum Tectomicrobia; class Entotheonellia; order J063; family CAVPRW01; genus CAVPRW01. The sequence continues at coordinate 1,268 of JBKPCR010000069.1, forward strand.
CTCACGATGCCGAGGATGCCGTGTTCGCTGGCGATTTGGCTTGCTATGAGGCCTCACCCGGTGCAAGCACCGGAGAGAAAGAGAGGGGTGTTGCATGAGCGTGAGCTTGAAGTCCCTGATCGGCAAACTAAACGATACCTGCCGGAACGCCCTGGAAGCGGCCGCCGGCTTGTGCCTGACGCGGACGCACTACGATGTGGACATCGAGCACCTTTTCCTCAAGCTGAGTGAGGTGCAGGACACCGACTTTCAGCGCATCCTGCGTCATTATGAGATCGATCAATCCAGGCTATCACGGGACCTGACCCATGCCCTCGATCGGTTCAAAACGGGTAATGCCCGCACACCTGCCCTCTCACCGCACATCCCGCAGCTGATCGCTGACGCGTGGACGCTCGCCTCGATCGATTTCGGAGTGACTAAGATCCGCTCGGGCCACCTCCTGCTGGCCCTTCTCGAAAACGACGATCTGGCGCGGTTGGCGCGGGAGAGCTCAGGAGAAATGCAGCGGATCTCCGTCGAAGAGCTGCACAAACACCTGCCCGATCTTGTGGCCGGCTCTGGAGAGGACAAACTCGAAGCCCAGAGCGCGGCCTCCCAGGCCGAGCAGCCCTCGACACCAGGGTCACCAGGGGTCTCCAAGACGCCGGCCCTCGATCAGTACACCATCGACCTGACGGGCAGGGCGCGGCAGGGGGAGATCGACCCGGTACTGGGCCGGGACTTTGAGGTCCGACAGCTGGTCGATATTCTCACCCGGCGGCGTCAGAACAACCCGATCCTGACTGGCGAGGCTGGCGTCGGGAAAACGGCCGTCGTTGAAGGGTTAGCCCTGCGCATCGTGGCGGGTGACGTGCCGCCCCCATTGCAGAATGTGTCGCTGCGCGTGCTCGATCTCGGACTGCTCCAGGCAGGAGCTGGGGTGCGGGGCGAGTTTGAAAATCGGTTAAAATCGGTGATCAACGAAGTGAAGGCCTCGCCCCAACCGGTCATTCTCTTCATCGACGAAGCGCACACGATGATTGGCGCCGGTGGACAAGCCGGGCAGGGCGATGCCGCTAATTTGCTCAAACCCGCGCTGGCCCGGGGAGAGCTCCGCACCGTGGCGGCGACCACATGGTCCGAATATAAAAAGTACTTCGAGAAGGACGCCGCTCTGGCGCGTCGCTTCCAGGTGGTGAAGGTGGAGGAGCCCAGCGAGGCGCAGGCGGTGATCATGATGCGCGGGCTGGTCGCGACGCTCGAGCAGCACCACAACGTGCGCATCCTCGACGAAGCCGTAGAGGCAGCGGTGCGGCTCTCCCACCGGTATATCTCGGGAAGGCAACTGCCGGATAAGTCGGTCAGCGTGCTCGATACGGCGTGTGCGCGGGTGTCTCTGGGGCAACTCGCCACCCCTCCCGCCGTCGAGGACAGTCGACGCCGGATCAGCCATGTTGAGACCGAGATCGGCATCCTGGAGCGCGAGAGCCTCACCGGCGGCGATTCCCGCGAACGGCTCGAAGAGTTGGCCGGTGAAAAAGCCGCCACCGAGTCCCAGCTCGTCGAGTTGGAGGGGCGCTGGTCGGAGGAGAGGCGGCTGATCGATGAGCTACGCGCCATCCGTGATAAACTTGAGGCCCACGGGGCTGCAAGCCGCCAGGGGGCAGACGGCAAGGCCAATGGACGGCTGTCCCCAGCCGAAGTGAGCCAGTTGCAGTCGGACCTGGCCCGATTCAACGCAGAGCTCGGCAAGGTTCAGGGTGAGAATCCGCTCATGCAGGTATGCGTCGATGGGCAGACGATCGCCGAGGTAGTAGCGGGATGGACCGGCATCCCAGTGGGCAAGATGGTTAAGGACGAGATCCGTACGGTGTTATCGCTTCCGGAAATGCTGGAGAAACGTATCATCGGTCAGTCGCACGCGCTGGAGGCGATCGGCCAGCGCATACGCACCGCCCGCGCCCGTCTCGAGGACCCGCGCCGGCCCACCGGAGTATTCCTGCTCGTCGGCCCGAGTGGCGTAGGCAAAACCGAGACGGCGCTGGCGCTGGCGGACGTTCTCTATGGGGGCGAGCATAACATCGTCACCATCAATATGTCGGAGTATCAAGAGGCCCACACCGTCTCCGGGCTGAAGGGGTCACCCCCCGGGTATGTCGGCTATGGCGAGGGCGGGGTTCTCACCGAAGCGGTGCGGCGCAAGCCATACTGCGTGGTGTTGCTGGATGAGATCGAAAAGGCACACGCCGATGTGCTGGAGCTGTTCTACCAGGTCTTCGATAAGGGTGTCCTGGAGGATGCCGAAGGGCGGGAGATCGACTTCAAAAATACCGTCATTCTGCTCACCTCCAACGTCGGTACGGACACCATTATGAAGCTCTGTGCCGACCCGGAGACACGCCCTGACCCCGACGGCTTGGTGGAGGCGCTACGCCCTGATCTGCTCAAGGTGTTCAAGCCAGCATTTCTAGGGCGTTTGATCACAGTGCCTTACTTTCCGATCACCGACGACGTCATGCGCCGTATCATCGTGTTGCAGCTCGATAGGATCCGCACCCGGCTGCAGGAGAACAATCGGGCTCAATTCTCCTATGATGATGCCCTGGTCACCGCCATCGCCCAGCGTTGCACCGAAGTGGAAAGTGGGGCTCGTAACGTGGATCACATCCTCACCCGCACGCTTTTGCCGGAGATCTCCCGTGAATTCCTCGCCCGCATGGCCGAGGGACAGAGGATCTCGAAAGTACATATCTCGGTTGACGCCTATGGCGCATTTCAGTATGAGATTGCGTAAGACATTCTGGCGCCGTTGCCGCCTGGCGCCGTTGCCGCCAGTGGCATGGTAGAGGAACCGAAAGCCTGGGGAAGGGTGTGGTAATGATGATCCGACGCAACCGTGTGCTATGGCTAGCGGTGTTGGCAGTGGGCCTTGTCATAAGTCCCTTGCAAGCGGCGGCGGAGAAGCAGATTGCGCTGGTGATCGGTAATAACGCTTATGAGGGGTTTGAACGGCTAAAAAATCCAGTCAGTGATGCTAAGCTCATAGCGCGTACTTTGCGCGATCTTGGCTTTGATGTGGTCGAACAAGTTGACATCGATGAAAAGACCATGAAGCGCGCCATTCAGGAATTCGGGCGTCGGATCGAGACGGCCGGACGTGATACGGTCAGCCTCTTCTATTATGCGGGGCATGGCTTGCAGGTCAACGGCATTAACTATCTTGTGCCCATCAAAGCGCGCATCCAGCGTGAGAGCGACGTGGAAATCGAAGCCGTGGATGCCGGATTGGTGCTGCGCCAGATGGAGGATGCTGGCAGCCGGGTCAATCTTATGATCCTGGACGCTTGCCGAAACAATCCTTTGCCACGCGGTTTGCGCTCGATCACACGGGGTCTGGCCAATATGAACGCGCCACAGGGCAGCTTGATTGCTTACTCCACGGCGCCTGGAAGCGTTTCGGTGGATGGCACGGGAGAGAACAGCCCCTACACCCTAGCCTTAGCAAAAGCCTTGACGGAACCAGGATTAGCCGCGGAGGGAGTATTTCGGCAGGTGCGGGTGAGAGTGCTTGAGGCCACCCAAGGACAGCAGGTCCCTTGGGAGTCCTCCTCATTGACCGCTGCCTTCTACTTCCGCTCGCCCCCAACAGTTGCCGGCGGTGGGACCACACCGCCGCAGGAGGTGGTAAAAGCGCCAGTCGATAGGCCTGCAACCGAAGAGCTACGGCAACCGCCAGTACCCCGTTCGGAAAGCGTTCCCCCAAAGCCCCCTGCTGAGAGCGTCCCCCCAACGCCTCCTCCTGGGACGAGAGATGGTATTGCAGGACGGTGGGAGGGCCGCTATCAGTGTCAGCGCGAAGAGGTTGGCTTTTCTCTTGAGATCAGCACCGGCGAGGGCAACCGTATCTCCGCAGTTTTTGAATTCTTTCCTCTGCCGGGAATGCTGTCGTTCCCGCGTGGGAGCTTTCGCATGGTGGGGGACTACAATCGCACCGATGGCAGCTTTCGCCTGCACAGCACGGATTGGATCAAGCGGCCGCTAGGCGTCCAAAGCCATGACATCGAGGGGCAACTCGCTGCCCAGGGTGTGACGATCAACGGACGCATCTTAACAACGGGCTGTGCGCACTTCATGTTGACCCGAAAGTAGACGGTGAACATCATCCAATCATTCGCGCTGGTCTGTGGTCACCATGAAGGAGGAAATGTAAGACCGCGGCGACGGCGAGAGAATCATCGAGGAATGGCAAGATTGGCCCTTTACAACGGAGATATGAGTCATGAAAATCCCCCCACTCTTAGCGTGTAGCGCTTTCATCATGAGTTTGGCAGCATGCTCATCGATGCAAGTTGGAGGCGGTAGCTCGCCGGTAACTGGTTCAGCGGGCAGTGAAGGCACTGTCGCGGGAGTAGCCCCCCAGTTAGTACAGTGCACGGCACCCATTGGTACTGTTGCCTTAGTTGAGAGCCAAATCCCCGCCCTCGCTCAGATGGGTTTCACCTCTCCGGTGCCGGTGATTCGCCTGCTCGCTGCCCAAAGCCGGTGCTTCAATGTGGTCGAGCGTGGTCAGGCCCTGGACCGGATGGAGCAAGAGCGTCAGCTTGCCGCAGGTGGCAGGCTACAGACGGGTTCCAATGTTGGGCAGGGCCAGATGGTGGCTGCTGACTATTACATCACGCCGAACGTCGTCTTCTCTGAGGGGAACGCCGGTGCCATTGGGGCGGCCTTAGGGGGACTCATACCCGGCTACGGTGGCGTGGTGGCAAGTGCCGTGGGAGGAGGCTTGCGCTTCAAAGAGGCGCAGGCCGTGATGATGGTGACCGATACCCGCTCCGGCGTACAGGTGGCAGTGGCTGAAGGCCGCGCTCAGGCGTCTGACCTGGGTGGTGGTCTAGGGCTGGGGGGCCTCTATGGCTTGGGCGGTCTTGGCGCCTACGGCAATACGAATCAGGGGAAGGTGGTCACCGGAGCCTTCCTGGACGCCTTCAATAAATTGGTGGAGCAGGTTCGGGTGTTGCCGAACCGCTGATCACCGGCGTTCCGCCTGGCGGAATTGAACCACATGCGGTCGCAGTATCCGATGGAGCACGCAAACGCTTGCCGCAGATCACGCGGGAATCTTGGTATACATGGCTGATGGGAAGATGAGCTTGAAAGTCCACGGCTCGGTTGACCCCAATGGCGAATATCCCTATGGGATTTGCTAGAACTCTGACGACGTGCGCGGATATAGACACTCTGCCATGGCAGGGCTCCTATGAGTCTTGTGGAGGACAGGTGAGGTGCAAGCTGCAGACGCCCGTGCGTGCGATCTTCGAGGGGTCATTCGGGACCAGCTTAAAGCATGTTTCTGTCATCGCCGGTCCGGAGACGGACGAGCATCTGGCATTTGCGGGTGTTCTGGCGCAGGCGATCGATGGTGCGACGATCCTCCTCGCCTCCCAAGTGCTGACCATGCCGACGGAGGTGCAGCTATGGCTGATCGGCCACAAGTTAGCCCATACCGTGCAACTCGGCCGTGATGGATCGGATGCGGAAGATGTCTTGGAGAGAGAGGCTTGGGATGCTGCCTACTATGC
>JBKPCR010000070.1:0-17044 GCA_046727435.1 bacterium
GGGATAAGGTGCTGCTGTGTTGTTCCCAGGCGTCCCTGACAAGTTGGTGGGTCGACAACGAAATTGACACGGCCTTCGAGAAGGAGCGCCGCCTGATGCAAGAGCGGAGCTCGAAGGTGTTGGCCCTGATCCCGCTCAACCTCGACGGCTTTCTCTTCCAGTGGACGAGTGGCAAGGCGCAGCAGGTCAAATCCCGCCTCGCCGCCGACTTCACCGGCTGGGAGCGAGACACCGCGCAGTTCGAGGTGCAGTTTGAGCGCGTGGTGAGGGCCTTGCGGGCCGATGAGAGCGCTAGAGAGACGCCCCCAACACCGAGAATCTAAGGGAGCAAGGCACACACGCGACGGGAGAGGGTTATGAATTCATAAATCATTTCTGTGGCATCTTCCTCCCCGCCTGACGGCGGGTGCCGACGATGACACCGCATGTGTGAGCCGAAGCGTGACAGTGCACAGAAGGACAGAGGCCCAGGCCTAAACGGTCGATCCCCCGCTCGCGCATATGCGGATGTCGAACCACAGGCCGATGCGCATGAAGCGCCCACTAATGGCAGCGGCGCTGTAGACGGGCGAGAGACACATGCATTTCATCCATGCGTGGAGCGACATATGAACCAGGGATGCGCTCGTCGTTGGGAGGCTTGGTTGATGAACTACTCCGTCATTCACCCCTGCGGCACGTCCCCAGCCTGCGGTCGGTCACGGAGACCTGCAGGTCGGTGGGCTCGTAGGCGCCCAGGCGTCTTCGTGCTCGTGGTGCTCCTGCTCGTACCGGCCGTAGTCCAGGCCCAGACGATGCGCTGGCCAGAGGCGGTCGCGGCCCTAGCGGCGGAGCGCACGCGGGCCGAGACTTGCGGGCGGATACTCAAACGTCATGCAGGCGACAATGCGGCCGCGCTCAGCCGCGGCGAACTCGCCTATGCCGCGGCGAAGGCAGACATAGACGCAGTCATCGCGGGGTTGACCGTCGTGCTGGCAGAGCGCGGCACCACGCCGGGCCTGCCGGACCTGGAGGCGCGGCTCACCCGCGGGGTCGAGGCGCGTGAGGCCTTCTGCCGGCAGATTATGGCCCTCGTCCCAGAAGACCCCGGCACCCGCGACCTCCTCGTCCCGTTGCTCGGCGCCGTGCTCCCGCCGCTCTTGGAGGCGGCCCGCACGCTCTATACCGGCCAGACGGCGCAGGATCGCCTGCTCCGCCAGACCATCCAGACGCAATTGGAGGCCACCACATGGACCCCATTCGCCGATCTCATTCCCTGAGCTTCGCGCTTATCCTGACGCTACAGCTGTCCAGCGCGATGGTCGCGATCGCGGGGGACGCCGGGCTCTATGACCAACCGGTCTTGACGCTCGATGCGGGCATGCACACCGCGCCAATTCGGCGTGCCGACGTGTCAGCTACGGGCGCGTATGCAGTCACCGGCTCGCACGACAAGACGGTCCGCGTCTGGGACGCCCAGACGGGGCGGCTGCTGCGCACCATCCGCCTGCCCCAGGGGCCTGGGGATGTGGGTAAGGTCTATGCCGTCGCCATCAGCCCGGACGGGGCGCTCGTGGCGGCGGGCGGGTGGACCGGGGCCGTGGGCCAGCCACATCCCATCTACCTCTTCCAGCGCGATACCGGCGCTCTCGTCCAGCGTCTCGACGGCCTGCCCAACGTCGTCATGCACCTGGCCTTCTCGCCCACGGGCCGCTACCTGGCGGCGACGCTGGGGGGCACGAGCGGCCTGCGCGTCTATGACCGCGACGCTGACTGGCACGAGGTGGCGCGCGATGCGCCGTATGGCGACCACAGTTACGTCGCCGCCTTCGCCGCCGACGGGCGGCTGGCGACCACGAGCTGGGACGGGACCCTGCGCCTCTATGATGGCGCGTTCCAGCTCGTCGCGACGGCCAAGACCACCGACGGCACACGCCCCTTTGGCCTCGCCTTCAGCCCCGCGGGCGACCGGCTGGCCGTCGGCTATGAGGACACGACCGCGGTCTCGCTCGTCGATGGGCACGTGCTCACCCCGTTGCCCGGCCCGGACACACGCGGGCTCGACAATGGCCATCTCGCGACCGTTGCCTGGTCGGCCGATGGTGCCACGCTCTATGCCGGCGGATTATACCACCGTGCGGGCACGAGGCTGGTGGTGGCATGGTCCCAGGCCGGGGCGGGCCCCCGGCGTGAGTTGGCCGCCGGAACCAACATCATCATGAGCCTGCGGCCGCTGCCCGAGGGGGGGCTGCTGGTCGGGGCGGCGGACCCCTGGCTTGCGGTGCTGGACGCGGCGGGGGCGCCGCGCTGGGTGCAGCGACCGCCGCAAGCTGACCTGCGGGACCTGGTGCTGCGCGTTTCCGCCGACGGCGGTGTAGTGGACTTCGGCTACGAGCAATGGGGAAAATCCCCGGTCCGCTTCGACCCGGCGCGGCTGGCACTCACCCTCGACCCACCGGCGGACGGACAGACCCGGCCCCCGGAGCAGGCCACCCTCAAGATCGCCAACTGGGAGCGCGATTTCCGCCCGACGCTCGACGGTGCGCCGCTGGTGCTGGACCCATATGAACGGTCGCGCAGCCTGGCGATCGCCCCGGACGGCCGGCGCTTCGTGCTTGGCACCGAGTGGTCGCTCCGCGCCTTCGACGCCGACGGCACGCCGCGCTGGACGCAGCCGGTCCCCACGGTCGTCTGGGCCACGAACATCACGGCCGACGGCCGCCTGGTGGTCGCCGCCTATGGCGATGGGACGCTCCGCTGGCACCGCCTGGACGACGGGCGTGAGGTCCTCGCGCTGTTCCCGCTGGCCGACCGCCGCAACTGGGTGGCCTGGACGCCCGAGGGCATCTACGCCGCCACCCCCGGCGCCCACGGCGTGTTGCGCTGGCACGTCAACCATGGCTGGGACGCCCCGGCCGAGGCCATCCCGGTGGCGGAGATTCCCGAGACCTACCGGCCCGAGGCCATCCGGCTCATGCTCCAGACGCTGGACACCCCCCGCGCCATCGGTCTGGCGATCCTGACGGAAGTCCGCGCCGCGATCCAGCGACGCACCGGCGCCGTGGTGGCCCCCGGTGCCCGGCTCCACGTGCTGACCGTGGGCGTCAGCGACTACGGCCAGACGGCCACGCATCTGAAGCTCACCTTCGCCGCGGCCGATGCCACCGACGTGGCGGCGGCGCTCAACATGCAGACCAGCCTCTACGCCGACGTGAAACCGCAACGCCTGCGCAACGAGGAGGCGACCCGTGCCGGCATCCTGCGGGGACTGGCGACCATGCGCCAGGCCATGGCGCGGAGCGAACCGGGGCGTGACCTGGCGGTGGTCCAGTTCTCGGGCCACGGGACGTTCCTCGACGGCGAGTTCTACCTGCTGCCGCATGATGTCAATGTCAGCGATTCGGTAACCCTTACCACAACCGCGCTGTCGGCGTCCATGCTCCGCCACGAGCTCGAAAAGCTGGCCCAGTACGGCCGGGTGCTGGTGTTCCTCGACGCCTGCCGCTCGGGCGGAGCGATGGCGACGGGCCAGGCCCTGGCGGCCGACGCCACGCGGCTGCGCGCGGCGCTGGTGGGGCCGAACATCACGGTGCTCACGTCGTCCTCCGCCGCCGAGCTGTCCCGCGAAGACCCCATGTGGGGCAACGGGGCGTTCACCAAGATCGTGCTGGAGGCGCTGAGCAGTCGGGCGGATGCGAACCGCAACGGCCTGATCAGCATCAGTGAGCTCACCGGCTACCTGACGCGCCACGTGCCCGGCTTGACCGACGGCGCCCAGCACCCAGGCGTGGAGATGCGCTTCGACGGCGATGTGTTCGTCGCCGGGCTCTGACGGGGAGCGCAGGGCGCGCGAGAGACCAGCAGAGAAAGCATTGGGAGCCAGACGACCACTCACACGCGCGTCACGTGTCGGGTCTGTGACGCCGGGCGGCCGAGGTTCGAAGGCGTCACGCTGGCAGATGACGACGAGTGAGTCGAGGCGCGACGGTGTACACAAGGCCAGAGGCCAGGCCCTGATCGTCCGATCCCCTCTTCGGGTGCGCGAAACAGTCGAACCAGACCCCGACGCACACGAAAGGTCCATTTTTTGCGCTGACCAGCCTGTACCTCACGCAAAAAGCGCCCACGCCAAGCACCAGGAGCAACAATCCCAGCCGTCCCACGCGCGGCCACCACCCGAGGTCTCACCTCGGGCAATAAGCACAGGTGATTCCATTGGATGAAAGGGAATGAGCAATTCTCTTTCAGCCAGGCCCGCTATGCGGCTTACCCATTACGTGCCCAGGCCTCCCAATCGGGAGGCGGACCATCATAAGACCCTCTTCGAGTGATCCTTAGCGTCTGGGCAGAATTCGGTACGCCCCAGCTAAACTCGATGATCTTTTCGACCCTTCCATCTTCCGCAATCAGTCTCAACGGCCGCCATGCTCCAACAGCTTCTGGATTATCTGGCTGCCCCATACTGAGGACAAATGGTAAACCTCTGATAATAAAATTAGCCTTCCGAATAATACTGTCCACTCCCATAGCTGGTTCGATTACCAAGGAGTCCGAATGGTAAACCGTGGTTGGTGAGGTAAGGGCAAGATATAAACCCCAGCCAGGAGGCCATTCTACCCGTCCATATAAAACGTCCATACACTCCGGCTTCAGACAACCAGTGATGTACTTTGAAAAGACAAGTCCTAATACACATTTCAGCATCCACCGTTCAAGGTCTTCTCCGGCGAATAGCCTGAGTTCATCCTTGGGGTTCTGCGACGGATGCGTCGAGTCATCATAATCTTGAAGTGTCTGAAAGAAATATCCAATGGTTTCATCCAACGGGCTCAGGGCTTCATTGTGTCTCTTGCAGAGCATTTTGGAGACCAGACGGGAGATTGAAATAATATCCCATCGCTGGGGCGCCTGCCATTGAAGTCCCGCAATTTTAGCGGTCCCATCTTTTTCAACTTGCTGAAGTAGCGTTTTTGAGATGGGATGCTCGCCAGTAATCTTGTCACAACAGTTGCTATCACTACGCGCAAAGCATTTCATATGGGAATAGCCGGTTCGAGGTCCAGAGGGGATAATGACTCTAGGACGCTTCTTGAGGTAGCCGTTTAACTGAAGACAGCAGCGCTTTGCCTTCACAGCACGACCACACGGGCAGGGATCGTTCCTACCAATCTTAATCATGTCTATGGGGCTCCCTTAGGCGCTAGCAGGAGCAGGATTCCTAGCAACGCTACACTGAGTGCTTGAATGCTTGACCGTCTTGTCTGAAGCATACCCCGGCTTCCTTAGAATTTCAAAGCGTATGTCATCTTATTACAAACAATAGCAACAGCATATGGCCACCAGAGGCGCTATAGCTCTACGGCTAAGAACTGCTATTGACTGCTAGGGTTTTACTGGGTCTGCGTTACTGAAAGAGAATTGCTCATTCCCTTTCAGCCGACGGGATCATCCATGTTTCTTGCCCCTGGTAGCAGGCTTGTTCGGTTTCGGCCAACCATGACGCCGACGCGGCTGCAACCCCTGCCACGTGGCCCTCTCCCACCTTTGATCCTGGTGGCAAATGGTCGACCACGGCTCGGAACCCATGATTGTCTGCGGCTGACCTCTGGAGAAGCATCAGGGGTTTGTAAAACCACCACCACGATCACCACGATCAATGTTGATCCTGGTGGTGATTTCCGGGGCACGACGCTAGAAGTCGCTGGGCTCTGGCATGGGTTCGGGCACGGGGGCACGGACGCCGACGGCGGATGATCGGCGCTTGAGAATGAACCCTTCGCCATAATGCTCGCCGGGGCCGCCGCGTGCTTTCGTAGGGCCGTCAATGGTGGTGTACAAGTCCCATGCCTGCTGGCCCAGCTCGTCCAAGGCCGCTTGCAGCGTCTTCCAGGATTGATGCCGCTTCTCTGCACGCACGCGGGCCAAGGCGCCGTGCTCCGCCTCGGCGTGCAACACCAGATATTCGATAACCATCGCCGCGAGTCCTTTGTGTCACGCCCGACACGCCGATGAGGCGCGTGAGGCAACGGTGAGCCATCGGGGAGGCCTCTCACGTCAGCCACGAGGCTGCATGATCACAGAGAGGCCCCTAGGAGTGTGCCAATAGCTCCAGGCATTCGCCACCAGGCCGGCAGCTCGTGCGACATCGACGTGATCGGCGTCACCGGCATCAGCTCCTCGCCCTCAGGTGCATCGATTGAATCAGCCCGATGATCATCACCAGGGAGACGGGGTGATCGGCGCATGGATGTGATCGCCGTGACCGGCATCAGATTCTCGCCGTCAGGCGCATCGATCGGCTCTACCCGAAGGCCATTCTGCAGGGGGTGTTGTCCGCCTCGTGCTCGCCCTACCCCCTTACCCCTCCTCCGCGTGATCACTCTGTTGATCGAGACGTGGGCATCCGCTCCGCTTTCCACAGATGACTCATGGTTGACGGATGACATGCATATGTGTATAATACTATATATAGTTTTATCTGCTGAAAGGGGGTGAGGGTGTGCGAGTCTTGCGTTCGCCGACATTGATGCAGTGGGGCTGTGCCCATCGGTGGAACACGACCACGACGCGGCCGGGCCAAGATGACGTGGTGCGAATGCGCTATCTCACCTGCCGGCGATGTGGCCTGAAAGTGAAGACCGAGGAGCGGTTAGCAGTACCCTGGGATGGGAAGGACCTCGTCGACCATTTAAAGGCCCTGCTCCCGGAGGGGCAGGCCGTGGCGCTGCGGGACAAGGGCATCACCGAGTTGCCGTTGGCGCGGCTCAATGCTCATCTGTTACCCTACGGCTATGTGATTCACGCCAGTAAGGGCCGGGATCGCACCCGTCTGGTGGCGTGTATGGATCACGATGGCAAGGTGACGCCCTATGGGGTGTTTGAGCTGCGGCCGATGGCGTCAGCGGCGTCAGGACGCTCGAACGGCACGCGGGGCTAAGGGAATAGCCCCCTTGTTGACCATTACGACGCAGAACAGCCATACGAAAGGGAGTGCTAATGCAATCATCGTTCTCACCAGTGATGCACCTCACGGATGACATCATGTGTGCCGCTATTTATGCCCGTGTGTCGACTGAAGATCAAGGCAAAGGCTTTTCTATTCCCACCCAGATCGAGGCCTGCCAGCAACTCGCGACGCGTGAAGGCTATACGATCCCGGAAGCCCATGTGTTAATTGATGAAGGCATCTCCGGCACGACCCTGGACCGGCCGGGGTTGCACCGTCTGCGGGAGCTGGTGCAGACCCAAGCGATTGCGGCGGTGATCGTCATTGACCCCGATCGGCTCTCCCGCAATTTAGGCCACCAACTCCTGCTGGCCGAAGAGCTGGAGCAGGCGGGGGTGAAGCTGTTGATCGTCTCCCACCCCCTTGAACGAGGTCCAGAAGGCTGGCTCTTCTTTCAAATGCGCGGGGCGCTCGCGGAGTATGAGCGGGCCAAACTCTTGGAGCGCACGCAGCGAGGCCGCATCGGGCGGGCGAAAGCGGGTCACCCATGGGGCCAGGTGCCCTTCGGGTACCGGGCCATCCGTGAACCCCACGGCGGCTACTGGGAGGTCGATCCCGAGGAGGCGGCCATCGTGCGCCGGATGTTTGCCATGTGTCTGCAAGGGCTGCCCACGCGCCAGATTGCCCGCCAACTGACCCTGGAGCGCGTGCCCACCAAACTGGATCGCGACCCGAAACGGGGGAGACGCCGGGCACTCGGACCGGGCTGCTGGAGCCCGCCCATGGTGCACCATATGCTCAGCTATGAGGGGTACATCGGACGCGCGTATTGGGGGAAGCGCCAGACCATCAGCCAGACCAGGCGTCGCACCCGACCGCATGATGAATGGATCGCCCTGACGATCCCGGCCATCATTGACGAAGGGACCTTTCACGCCGCCCAGCACCAACTCCAACGCAATCGCGCGTTGGCGACGCGGAATCGGACGTATGACTACCTCTTCGGAGGAGGCCGTTTTCGCTGTGGCCGCTGTGGGCGGGGGATGACGGGCTTTCCACTACGGGGCGTGCGCTATTACCGCTGTAATGGGCGCAATCAGGTGATGGACCCCGAGCAGCGGTGCCGCGGCAGTCTGCAAGCCGACCGGATCGAGTCGCGTATCTGGGCCGCGGTGGAGCGGGTCCTCCAGCACCCGGAAATGATCGCGGCCGAAGTGGCTCGGCAGGAAGACACGGCAGGCGAACGGCGCGCCGCGCTGCTGCAAGAAATCGAGGTAATCGAGGCGGGTCTCGCCACATGTGACCGCGAAGCCCGACGCTGGGCAGAGGCCTATGCAGCGGAGGTGATTAGCCTGTCGGAATTACAAGGGTACCGTAGGGAAATCGGCGAGCGTCGTCAACAGTTACAGGGCCGACACGCAGGATTACACGCAGAGATGGAGGCCATCGGGCAGACCTCGGGCCAGCTGGAGGCGCTGATGAATTATTGTACGCTGGTGCGACAACGCCTGCAGACGTTCGATGAGCGCGAGAAGCAGTTAACCTTGGAGGCCCTGGACATCCGCGTCACCTGGACGCCAAACCAGCCCTTGGCGATTGAGGGCAGCATCCCTTTGCGTGATATTGTGCCCGTCCCATCAGAACGCGTTTGATCCCAGGGGCAACTTCCTGGAGGACCTCGAGCCGCTTGGCAGAGAGTGGGCCCACGTAGCTTGTAATACCGGTCAAATTGTTTTGCGACGAGGCGTAGCTGGCGATCAAGCCCGACCGCAGCGGGTCGGCAACAAAGGCGAAGACGATGGGCACCGTCGTGGTGACCTGCTTGGCCGCGATTGTCGGCGCGGTGGTTATGGCAAACATGGCATCTGGTTTGGCCTCCACGATTTTTGCGGCCCGGCTGGCTAGACTGGCCACCTCCCCTTGCGCGTTTTCAACCATGAGGGCGATGTTTTTGCCTTCCTGGTATCCGAGCTGCGCGACTCCCTCTCGGAACCCCTCCAGCGCCGGACTGAAGGCGCCTCCAGGAGTCAGGACGCCGATCAGAAACTGCCGTCCCTGGGCCCCAACGCCTGCTACGTCAAGAAGGAGGACCGACGCCGCCCACAGTACGACCCAGAGTCCCACTTGCCGAACACGACGTCGCTGCCTTGTGTGTGGTTTCATGCCGATCTCCTCATCAGCGCTGCGCCCCTCGTTAGATCGACCGCCTCGTGCAGATCCGCGATGCCGCGGTTTAAGCATTAGGCGATTGCGATACGTCTTGCTGGGTCATGGGTGCTTCTTGCCTGGCGTACGCGCTTGACTGATCAATACCCCCAGTCCTTGAGCGACCATTACGGTGAACTTTGTGGGCTTGACGGGCTTGCTGAGATAACCCTCCATGTCGATCGCCATGCACTGTTCACGAACATTAAGCTAAGCATGTGCCGTCAGGGCGATGATCAGCTTGTTTCAATCTGGGAAACAGCCAGACTCCCCTTGATGATCGTGAGCAGATGGTTGGCGGAGTCTTTGACGATTGTATGCGCCTGGTAGACGTGCTATCTCGACAGAGATCTTCGGTCCGCTTCTTGAGTGGGGATGCATGTAGGCCTACGCAATGTGATCAGGGCCATTCACGTGATTTCGCATGAGTGCGCTCCAGGATGTGCCACAGGCGATGCGCGATGGGATGCACGGCAGGGTGCAGGGGATCTTTCAGGGGAGCAGGTAACAGGGACGCTTCAGGGTTGGCGATCTGAGTCCTCCTTAAGCGGTAATATCCCGTGTTCGATGGCATAGCGTGTAAGGTCAGCCTGGGTCCGCATGCCCAGCTTCCGCATCATATTCGCCCGGTGGGTCTCACCTGTGCGCGAGCTGAGGAACAGGCGCTCAGCGATCTGCGCGCTGGTAGAACCCGCAGCGGCTAGGTGCAACACTTCCCTCGACCTGCACCACGAGTGTTTCCCCGGGAGCATGTAGTCGCAGTGTACCCTTTGTGTCCAGGAGCCTGCCGAGAAGAGCCTGCCGGGGTGGCGGTGGAACCAATTGCGATTGTTGGTCAGAGGATAAACCATTGACCGCAAAGTACAGCAAGGCGTGTGGATCTTTGCCTAAAATGCCGGTAATAGCGAGTCTGGCCCCAATGAGGTCCCGTGCTGCCTTGCAGAAACCTTCTAGCAGGCGTTGCGGGTGGTGTTCCGAGGCCAGTTGTTGCCGAAACTCAATGAGGGCCATCAGGCGCAGGTCAGCCATCATGATTTTGGACAGCCGCCGATGTGTTGGTTGCTCAGATGGCAAGGGTGTCTGCCACGTCCACATAGTCTCTGGCGGGAGCGGTGGAATATTCCGCATGGAGTCGTGGAGGACTATCGCGACCGTCCGCAAAATATCAGCCGGATCGCAAGGTTTGACCAGAAGATGCGACACACCGCACGCCTGAGCTATGGCTAGCCCTTCGCATTGGCGGTAGTTGGCTGTATAAAAAATGATAGCGGTATTGGCGATGCTGGGATCGGCACGCAATTGCCGCACAAACTCATAGCCATCCGGCGTCGGCATGAGGATATCACTGATGATGAGGTTGGGGCGTTCGACCCGCGCTATCTCAAGTGCCTCTGTAGCGTCGCCAGCCTCAAGCATACGGTGTCTATAGTACCCAAGCAGGGTGACCAGAAGTTCCCGATCGATAGCATGGTCGTCCACCACCAGTATAATCGCCATACTAAGGACGCTCCTGCGGTCTCTGCACAGTGTTGAATATCGCCTGCTAGCACTTTTTTTGTTGCCATTATTTTATCATATTTATATAATTATTAATATCTTTTATCCATCGTCACGGATTACACCATACCTGTTGCCTCTCCATTACTCCGGCCTTCGCAAGTCGTTGTCGTGAAATTCCAATATAAGGGCTCGAGGTCTCTCAGGGGTACCTTTGCATGTGACTTCGGCTATCCTCCGCCCCCTTGCGGGGGGGATTCAGGTCGGAGGCGGGAGCGGTGCAGCCTTCCCCCCCATCCTGCCCTTCCCCCACCAGGGGGGAAGGAGGTGAAACACCTGCTGACCGTGCGGCGTAAAGCCGCTCCGTGGGGTGCAGATTCTTAAATTGGAACTTCAGTCATGCCCGAGGCCTTGGAGAAGTGGCCCGTGGCTTTACTTGAGCGGGTCTTACCACGACAGCGGATTTCGAGTCGTATGTTGCAGCCCATAATCGGTTGGCTCAGGAGTATACTGACGGGCCCATCTGGTTGCGTAAAAGCATCTTGAATGTGGCACGTGCGGGAAAATTCTCGAGCGATCGAACCATCACTGAGTATGCACGGGATATATGGGGGTCTCCCCTGTCGTATGAGAGGGCTAAGCCCCAATTGACAGACCACAGAACAATGTTACCATCAGAGGAGCACCTGCGGGACCTCCTAAATCACCCCACACAACATTGGTACACATGCTCTGTTGTGACACATCCCCCCGCGCTTTGCGCTCCCCCCTTTATCAGCCGGTGTACTGATACCCCTTCGACCGCCTCAGAGGCTCCGCTCATCGAGCACTCGCCCAATCGCTCGACTTAGGTCCTGCTTCAAAACCGGTTTGATGAGATAGGCTCGTATGCCTAGCCGCTTAGCTTTCACTGGCGTCATCGTGAGGCTCGCGCCGGTGCACAGGATGATCGGCCTGAGCCGTCTTTTCGGAGCCCTTGACACTCGTACTGCTGTGGGGCCTCCTGCCCCCGCAGACGGGCGTCGTGATAGCGACGCAGCCGATCATGCTCCTGAGGGGCGAATAGCGCGGTAATGATCTCCAGCGCCAGGATTTCCTCGGGTGTATCCCTAAAAATATTGGCGAAGGCACGATTTACCAGGAGCGGGGTAAAGTTTCGGTAAATGGTGATCCCCTGGATCGAGCCCTGGATGAGGTCGGGTAGCGCTGTTCGCTGCGGCGCAAGACCGCTTCATGATGCTTGCGCTCGGCCACCTGCTGCGCCAGTTCGGTCGCTTGCTGCTGCATGTTGCTGAACATCTGGGCATTTTCATGCGCGACGGCCATCTGGGCCGCCAGCGTAACGGCCAGCCGTTCGTCGACCTCACTGCAGGCGTCGCTGCCCAGTTTATTGACCAGACACAGCCAGCCATAGACCTGCAACTGATAGCCAATGGGCACGCCGAGGAAGGAATAGATGGGGGGAGTTGGGCAGGGAGCCCCACCAGGTGCGGCTCGCCGCTGATATTCTGCAGACGACACGGGCGGTGCTCGCCGACGACCACGCCCAACGCCCCCTGACCTGCGTTCAAAGATCATGAGGTCGGGAGTCCGCAGCGGACTGAGGCTGATCGCCACCGGAAATTCTCTCCCAGCCTGACGCAGACCACAGAGGTCGAGCATCTATCCCATCGGTCGCACCCGCGGATCGGCAAAATAGCCAGCCCGATGGCCCTGGTGCTGGGCACGAAAGCGTGCTGGGATCAAGGTCTCGATAGATTGGCCGAGCAACTCCTCGCGTCGATACCTGAACAACTTCTCTGTCTGCGAGTTGACCAGAACGATCTGGCCCACCGCGTTGCCGATGATCATCGCATCCGGCGCCGACTCCAGCAGTCCCCGGAATTTCGCATCTGCCTGCGTGCGCAGGTCCTCAACTTCCTGCTTTAATGCCTGCTTCGTTGTTCCTGATCTGGTCGCCCTAGAACCCGACTGATGACCTTGGGGCATAGCCTCTCTCCGCTTCATTATCGCTATCGCTGCAAGCACTCTTCGATCGCCGCCAGAAAAGCCTGCAGTCCGATCGGACGCACGATGAATTTGACCGCTCCAAGGCCCAGGCCGATTTCTCGATCCTTCTCCGGCCAGAGCGTGGAGGAGATGAAGGCGAATGGGATGGCTCGCAACTGGGGATCAGCTTTAACGGCTTTAATTAGGTCATAGCCATCTTGACGCGGCATATGCACATCGGAGAGGATCAGGTCCGGTGGCGTCTGACGCATCAATGTCAGGGCCTCATCGGCGTCGTAGGCGCAGATGACATGATAACCGCAGGGCTCGAGGGTGATCTGCATGAGGGTGAGGTTTACCGTCGAGTTATCGACGACCAGAATGGTCGCGGTCGCAGGATTGATCGGCATCGTAGGAGGCTGTGCTGCGAGGGGCGGCACGAGATGGTGAGGACGCCTGTGGGTCGAGTGCAGAAGCGCCTCTACTTCTGGCACGAACGTTTCCGGATCAATGGGTTTGGGGATAAAGCCGTGAAATCCGGCCGCCAGCATTTTCTCGCGGTCCCCGACCATGGCAAGGGCGGTTACAGCGATCAGCGGGATCTTGCACAACGTCGGGTGGTTTTTCATCCGCTTGGCGACCTCATAGCCGTCCAGCTTCGGGATCTGTACATCGCAGACGATCAGATCGGGCACCTCAGCGCGCACTGCCTCTAGCCCCTGTTCGCCGTCTACGGCTGTCAGCACTATGTAGCCAGAGGCCTTGAGGAGATAACCCATGAGGGCGAGATTGGTCGGATTATCTTCGATGACCAGAATACACGCTGCCATAAGGGGTACTCCTTATCGGTCGGGGAGGACGATCAGACAGGCAGGGCACTCGCCAGAGGTAGCGTGAGTATATGGGCACCACGATACCCCATGCGGCGAATGAAGAATGCTGGTGCGAGGCAATTAGGCTAGGAGCGGTGAGAGATCATCGCCGCAGTCGCAAGGCCCAAAAGAAATAGGCTTTGAAGCATAGCCATAGCTTCGATATTTATCAATTATGATTAATATATATTATAAATAGTTAATAATCCATACGAGGTCTACGGAATTGTGGGCGGATAGGTTATCGTTTGTGCCGCGAATGCCGCTCGTGTGACGTGAGGGTGTCAGAAGCATATACACTGGCCTCTTGCGCTTTCGCGAGGTAGGCGTCAAGGTTGTGCTCCGATCGCGGCGGACTAAGGCCGCGTCGACTGACACTGGCCTTGCGTACAGCTTGGAACAAATAGGTAGCGCCCAATCCTCCCAGTCCGTAGGAGTAGGAGAGGGATGCGCGTGAGCAGGGACTACCCAGGCGGCACGCTGTTCCACTATACGATGCCGAACGGTCTTCGTCGCCTGGCTCGGCATGCATAGCGTACGGCTCTCCCAGCGCCTGTTCTCTGCGTCATAGGCGATGCTACGGAGCCCGCCAGAGCAGCTTGTCGTCTTTACTCAATAACTCCAGCTCTGGTTCCCCTTCAGATGGTACCACCAGGGCGGCTCGTGGGTTGCCGGCATCATCCGTGAAGCGCAGCAACGTCCCATAAAGGTCGAGGCTCAATATGATGCGACGCGTGCCGCCAGCGTCGGCAAAGCTCAGCATGGGTTCACCATATTTCGAGAGCGCTAACAGCAGACGAGGCTTCCCAGCGTCATCCGTAAGCATCAGACCCGGTTGGCCATCAGGCAGCATCGTCAGTTCAGCCCGACCCCGCTCCGCTTTATCCACGAGCACAATGCGTTGCCCTCGCAATTCGGTCGGGCCTTTGGCCTTTGTGCTCGCCGCTGCGTCGAGGAGCACAATAATGCCCAGCAACACCAGCGTCACGCTCGCGAGACGCTTCCACCACCGGCTCTCCCACTCCAGACGATCGACTCGCTGAGTTAAGGCTCGCCAGCTCAGCTCACCCATTGCTCCCTCCCCGCCCCAGGGGGCTTTCCTGCGTGCTCAGAGATGTGTTCGACGCGCGAGGGGCATCATACACCAAGCGCGACCGCCAGTCTCCCAAGCAGAGCAGCGCCCACCGCTCCCCGAGCTCGCACTGCACGCGTGCAGGGGCTGAGACGTTGTTCAGCCGCTTGATAGTCGCACTTGACGCCTATGTCGTCAGCGGCTACTTGTATCAATATAGATAAAAAAATACTTGACTTGATAATTTTATATGTAATAAATGGGATATCTCACATCTTCGATAGAATGCTTCAGCTGTTCGCAAGAGTCATTGTGCCGGCCTGGCAAACACCGCCAGTGGCCAAGTATTTCCCAGTCTGACGCGGAAGGAGGAGAAATGGCAGCTACCACCCTGTCGCCACAAACCATCGCCGAGATGGTCCGCAAGCTGGGGGGTCTTTCACTATCCCCATCGGAGCTTGAGGAGTTGGCTCCGCACCTTGAGACGCTCTTTAGCGACCTCCAAACTTTAACATCTATCGACCTTGGCGAAGTCGAACCCGAAACCTTGTTTGACGTTCAGGGGGAGTAAGCCATGGAAGCCAGCGAACTGTGCTACACCAGTCTCAGAGGCTTGGCCACACTGATCCAGCGGCAAGAGGTGTCACCGGTAGAAGCGACCCATGCCGTGCTCGATCGGGTGGAGAAATTCGATCGCCAACTCAACAGCTTCATCACGCTGCTGCAGGACGAAGCGTTGACACAGGCTCGCGCTGCTGAGCAGGAGATCCAGGCGGGTCGTTACCGCGGCCCCCTGCATGGTATTCCCATTGCCGTCAAGGACCTGTTTTACACCAAGGGCATCCGGACGACCGCGGGCTCGAAGATCCTCTCCGACTTCAAGCCAGCATACGATGCCACGGTGATCAGCAAGCTGCATGATGCGGGAGCGATCCTGATCGGCAAGCTCAATATGCATGAATTTGCGCGTGGTGCCACCAACGCGAGCTCGCTGATCGGCGCTTGCAATAATCCCTGGGATACGCTGCGGGTGCCAGGAGGATCGAGCGGCGGCTCCGCGGCAGCGGTGGCGGCGGGGCTTTGCTTTGGCTCGCTGGGCTCGGATACCGGAGGTTCCATCCGAATCCCGGCGGCGCTCTGTGGCATCGTTGGGCTGAAACCGACCTACGGGCGGGTGAGCCGCAATGGCGTCTTCCCCTTGAGCTGGTCGCTCGATCACGTCGGTCCGATGGCGCGCACGGTGATGGATGCGGCGCTGATGCTGCAGGTCATCGCCGGACACGATCGCCATGACCCTACAACCCGCACCGCCGTGGTGCCGGATTATAGCGTGGCGTTGACGAAGGATATCGAAGGCGCCCGCCTGGGAATCCCGCAGGAATTCTACTTCGAGCAACTCGACCCTGAGGTGAGAAACAGTGTGCGGGCCGCCATTCAGACGCTCGAACGCGCAGGGGCCCAACTGGAGGAGGTGTCGCTGCCCCTTAGCAAGTATGCGGAGGCGGCGGGCCGGGTCATTGCCTTAACAGAGTCGGCGGAGATTCATGAGCAATTCCTGCGAGCGCGTTCTACCGAGTACACCCCAGAGGTGCGCGCCGGCCTGCTCACCGGGCAATTGATCCCGGGCAAGCATTACCTGAAGGCGCAGCGCCTGCGCAGCCTCATTCGCCAGGAGATGGCAGCGGCGCTCAGGCGCGTCGACGCGCTGGTGACGCCCACCGTGCCCATCCCAGCGCCGAGAATCGGCCAAACGATGGTAGACATTAGTCAAGAGACCGTCGACATCACATGGGCTTTAAGCCGCTTGACTCGTCCGGCGAACCTGGCGGGGTTCCCGGCGATTTCGGTGCCATGCGGCTTTACCGAGGGAGGTCTGCCGATTGGCCTGCAACTCACCGGGCGACCATTCGCCGAGGCGACTATCCTACAGCTGGCCTATGCCCATGAGCAGGAGAGCATCTGGCATCAACGCCGGCCGATGTTCTAAAGCTGAAGTGGATGGCGGCCGTGCGGCGGGAACCCCATCGCACGGCCGCCGCATTTCTGGTCGAGGGCATTGACAATTGGAGCGCGTTCAAAGATGGATCGGTCGCCTTAGGTGAACACTCTCAAATTCTTGCGAAACTCATGCCTGCGCATGAATGAGACGACTGAGGTCGGGAAGCGGGTGTTAAGTCATTGGGTCGAACTCGACAGCGGTAGGATAGTGTTGAAACACAGAGCTGTCAGCCGTGGGTTGTTTCCTTCACGACCCATTCCCAGTATGGCTGCGTCACTTGGCCGGCAGGAATTTCGACAATCTCCGGCGTGTCATACGGATGATGCGTTCGAATATACTGCTCCAGTGCGGCATACCGCGAGCGGCGAGTTTTGATCATCATCAGGACTTCTTCGGTTTGCTCAAGTTGCCCCTCCCAGACATACGTCGACATCACATGGGGAAGCACATTGACACATGCGGCGAGGCGCTCAGTCACCAAGCCG
>JBKPCR010000071.1:0-5016 GCA_046727435.1 bacterium
CTGTGATGACCCGTCGAGGAGTGGCCATATAGCTGTAGGAGAGGATTTCGGGTTGGCACTGCTGGTGCGGCAATCTCCTCTAAGGATACGGGGGCAACCCAGTCATTGCCCTAAGGTACGTGGAAAACACCTGCAGAAACACGGGAGGATAGAGGGATGTGGCTGAGCGAAGTTTTCCGCAGATGGATGGCGTGCCTCGGCGTGAGCTCGACGGGAGTGCGTCAGCCCGAATGGGGGGATGGATGGGTTCTACTGGGACTGTTACTCGGTGCCGTCCTGGCAGTGTTCGCCGGTAGGAAACTCGCCGCAGCCTTAGTGACCCTGCGGGCTATGGCATGGACGCCGACGTTGGCGCGACGATTGTCGAAATGGGTGAGATCGCGTGCCTATTCAGATGAGGAGTTCTTTCAGGCTGATGGAGCTGAAGGGCACTGGATTGAGCACCGCAAAAAAGCCATCGATCGTTTAGCCGTCTTATTTCAGGCACGGTATGCGAAATCTATTGCCTGGGGGAATGAGATCCGTGAAAGCTTCTCTGACTTGCGCTTTACCGATGCTAATCGGGTGCCTTTGCCCTTCGTGCGCTTGATGCGGGAAAAATTCAACTTGTGCTCGGTGGTCACGGCGTCGGACGGTCCCAAATTACGTGATCTCGACGACCACTGGACGCTGGACGTCAGCGGCTCGTATGGCGTCAATGTGGCGGGATTTGAATGCTACAAGGAATGGATACAAAAGGGCTGGGAGCGGGTGAAGGAACTGGGGCCGGTGCTCGGACCCCTGCATCCGGTGGTGGCCGACAACATTGCTTTGCTCAAATACATTTCAAAAAAGGATGAAGTGTCGTTTCACATGAGTGGCACCGAAGCTGTCATGGCTGCAGTGCGCCTAGCACGTTTTAATACTCGCAAAAAGTTGATCGTCTGTTTTTCAGGTTCCTATCACGGATGGTGGGACGAGGGTGCAGCCCGGCCTGGGGAGTGAGCGCGACCTCAGCGATTGTCTGACCTTAAAGGACTTACACCCGGCCTCGCTGGAGGTCATTCGCTGGCGGGCGCGGGAGATTGCGGCCGTTCTCGTCAACCCCGTGCAAGCGTTCCATCCCAATTTGCCGCCCCCTAGTGATGCAGTGCTGTTCACCAGCGGCATACGGAAAGCGCAGGATTCGACTTCGGCATATGCCCAGTGGCTGCACCAATTGCGGGAGGTGTGCCGGGCGTGCGAGATCCCGCTGATCTTCGACGAAGTATACTCTAGCTTTCGCCTCGCACCAGGTGGGGCATAGGCGTATTTTGGGGTAGAGGCTGATATCGTCGTCTATGGCAAAACGGTGGCAGGCGGCATGCCCATTGGCGTGGTGTGCGTCAAGAAAGCGCTCATGCGGCGTTTCGATCCGGAGCGTCCCATGCGGGTCGCATACGTGATCGGTACGTTTGCAGCCCACCCAGCGGTCATGGGCTCTATGAACGAATTCCTCAGATGGGTGATGCATCCGGCAACGGCCTCGCTGTACGACGAGGCGAACCGCCAGTGTGCGGCCTGGGTGCAGTCGACCAATGAGGACTTGGTTGCACTATCGTTGCCCCTGCGGGTAATGCAGCTCGGAACGGTGTGGACGGTGCTGTATAAAGAACCCAGCCGCTATAACTGGCTGCTGCAATACTACCTGCGCGCCGAGGGGGTAACGTTAAGTTGGGTCGGAACGGGCCGGTGTTTGAGCAGCCTGGATTTCAGCCCAGAAGACTATCGTGCCTTGCAGTTGAAGCTAATCAAGGCGGCGCAACAGATGCAGAGTGACGGCTGGTGGTTAACTGCAGAGGAAAACCCTGGGAGGGATAAGAAAATGCGCCTGCGTCTCTTGTGGGAGATGTTGGGGAATCTTGTGAAGGTTCCAAAACCTCTGCAAAGCTTTTATGCGGAGATCATGGAGCGCAAAGCAGATGACCATCACGCCTCGCATAGCAATCTCATCAATCAATTCTTTCACATCATTAGTTCCAGCATGTTCATCTGTTGTTGTTTTCTCGCGTTTTGGGATCTCACAAGGGCGATGTGTATCAGTTTGGCCGCCTTTTTTCTACGGCAATTTGGCCATGCGATACTCGAGCCCCCTGTTATGACAAGGAAAAATCGCTCCTGGGATTTAATACTCGAAATAAGACACTGATCCTTGCTGGGTACTTTTTAATTCCCGCCGTACACTTGGTTAGTGCCAGTTCATTGACTGTTGCAACTCTCTCAGCCACGATAGCGGCGATTGCTGAACATTGGTTTGTATGGACTGTAGCGGTGATCTTGGGTCGGGTGGTTTATCTCATTTGGAAGCATAATGTTCGCAGCTCGATGATTTGGTTTGTGAAGGTCATCACCAATCCCTTGACCGATATCATGGCCTATTCCCCTCGTTACCTTACCGCCTATAAGGCATTTCTGCCGTCACAAATGTTGCTGAGTAAGCTCAGTAGAGAGGCTTGAGGCAGCCGAAGCGCGGACCACCGTCTTCATCAATGCCGCTGCGATCAGGAACAAACCGAATGAGCCTAGGTTACTTTGGTTATGCCTAGTACCTTGGCAATCGCGATCGGCTCAAGACCGTAGCCATTGACAGCGGTTATGCTTGCGTGTCGCCAGGCCCACAAACCGTAGCTGATTCCAGCTATCAACCGCTGTCTCGACCCATTTTCATCTATGTCAAACAATCTGCTGCAATGCATCCAGAGGTAAAGGCGTTTACTGATTTTTACCTCGAGCCAGAGAATGCCGGCCTTGTCATGCAGGTCGGTTACGTTCCGTTGCCAACGCTCACGCTGCACTCAGCGAGATCCCGATTGAACAGAGGCATGACGGGTTCGGTCTTTGGTGGCATAGGGTCAGTACTTGGCGTTAGCCGGGCGCCTTTGCACGAGCGGCAGCAGAGAGCTGTCTGCGTGCTGCTTCTGTTCGACAGCTCGCACTGATCGAGCTGCCCTGCATCATTCAACCCTGCAGCCCCCTCACTTCAATTTTCCCCGCATTCCTGGATTATTTCTTCGCTTTTTACCAGTTCTTTACTTCCACGCCTCTTTCCCGTCATCTACCCGCCTTATTTTACTGGTAACGTGCTTAGGCGCCGGGAGACTCTTCCCTTCCCTTCCTGGACCGCACCATTGCGAACCCAGAGCCTGGGTTCAGATATCCCTCGTGGATACAGCAGAGCTGAGACCACAGGGCATAACAACCTCATGGCTTTACGTCTATCTGGCGGCTGTGTGCTGCTGGCGGCTCAGGCATCTTTGGCTCGGTCCGTGAGGTGTGACTATTCACCCCAATCGAAAGGAGGCTACAAGGCACTGACAGGAAAATGCAGCGCTGGAGACCGTCGTGGGTTCTCCAGTGTGGACCACAAAACGATCCTACTGTTATGCCTTCGTCTCGGATTGTGTCGGAGGATTTTACGTCAGGAGAAGAATCAGCACAGAGGAGGCTCTCGATGAAAGGGTATGGGATCACCACGACATATCAGTTTAGACAGGTCAGACAAGGGCTCCGGAGGGTAGCGTGGCGATGGAGCGTCATCATCGTAGCTCTTGTCATGGGGCTAGGCTGTCTGGTGCCCCTGCCCGCGGACGGCCAGGGGGGTGTGGAACCGACAGCATCTGGAGAGTTACTCCCTACTGGTGTACACATCACGCCCACGGCCGCCGCGGGGGCGATCTTTCAACCTTTAAATCCAGATCTTCCCAATAACCCAGATTTTACCGCTGGGCAAGCGGTTGCCACGAGCGTCAGTCCGGATGGAAATACACTCTTGATCCTGACTAGCGGTTTTAATCGCAACTTTGCCCCCGACGGGAGCTTCCTGCCCCACGAATCTAACGAGTATGTGTTCGTCTACGATATTTCAGGGCATCCACCAGTTAAGAAGCAGGTGCTACAGGTGCCCAATACTTTCAATGACATCGCCTGGCATCCCAATGGGCGCGAGTTTTATGTTGCCGGCGGCGTCGACGACAACGTCCATATCTTCGAATCGAGTGGAGGCGTCTGGAGTGAGGCAGGCGCACCGATTCCCCTTGGGCACACTGCAGGTGAGGGTTTACAGATCGCGGCCATGGCCGCTGGGATGGCAGTCAACGCCAGTGGGACGCGGTTACTCGTGGCCAACTTCGAGAACGACTCGGTCAGCGTCGTTGACCTGACGAAGCGCGGCGTGGTAGCCGAGATCGATCTGCGGCCCGGCAAGGTTGATCCTGCGCTGCAAGGGGTACCCGGCGGCGAGTTTCCGTTTTGGGTGGCAATCAAGGGAGACCAGAAAGCGTATGTGTCGAGCCAGCGGGATCGCGAGATCGTTGTGCTCGACCTGAGCACTCCTGCTCCGACGGTCAGCGGTCGCATCCCGGTCCGCGGTCAGCCGAACAAGATGATCCTCAATCGTACCCAAACTCATTTGTATGTCGCCAACGATAACAGCGACACGGTAGCTGTCATCGACACAGGCGCCGACCATGTATTGGAAGAGATCAGCACCACCGCACCCAAGGTGCTTTTCCCCAATCTCAGAGACTTTAAGGGGAGCAACCCAAACAGCCTGGCGCTCTCAGCCGACGAGCGTACCCTCTTTGTGACCAACGGCGGCACAAACTCGTTGGCTGTGATTCGTTTATGGCGCTTGGAGGATCAGAAACAGACAGAGGGTGAGGAGGATGAGGAAGAGGAAGAAGAACACGGACCTAGTCGTGTTATCGGGCTGATTCCCACCGGCTGGTATCCGAATGCGGTCAGTCTCAACAAACAGGGTTCAGTTCTCTATGTCGTGAATGGAAAAAGCAATGCTGGACCGAACCCTGGTGCCTGCCGCGACACACTTTCCATTGAACCAGGAGCCCTCGACCCATATACCGGGCAAAACTTGTATATGTGGCAGCTCACCAAAGCCGGCTTCCTCAGCCTGCCAGTGCCATCCGGCCTCGGTCTGGCCAAGCTCACGTGGCAAGTGGCCGAGAACAACAACTTCCCGTCAGCTGCGGGACACCAAAA
>JBKPCR010000072.1:0-4411 GCA_046727435.1 bacterium
GTCTGCGGGTCCACCCTGCTGGTTCCCTTGAAACGCAGGACGAATGGGCTCGACCGCACCTCCACAGACGATGCAGCTTTGGGTCGCGGGCGAGGTGCTTCACGGTGAGCATCGGTGCGCCCGCGACGACGCGTCCGATAATGGGAAGGCCAGCAGGTGGCACATGTTCCGGGCTCAGACGGATGTTACGGTGATGCGGGGTTGAGGAGAAGACCCCTTTGCGTTGCAGCGCCCGCACATGCTGGTAGGCTGCCCGTACCGCGACGCCGTGATGGGCCATGATCTCGTGGTCGCTCGGCACCAGACCCACGTAGGGCATCCGTGCCGAGATGAAGGCTAGCACCTGCGCCTGTCTCGCGCTCAACCCCCTCATGCTCCTTTCTTCGCAGACGTGTCCATGCTTGGTTGAGTATTTCAACAATTTGTTGATATAGCACGGGCACGTCGCATATATGGCCAGAGTGGGCAGATGTTTGCAAGAGATGCTGCGCTGGAGAAGATCAGCAAGGGGGGAGGTCAGCAATGCTCGTGTTGGGAGATCGGTGGAAGATGAAGCACAAGATGGCCGTCTAAGCGCTTAACAATTCAAGATATTCTTGCGTCGTTCGGGTAAAGAGAGCCCCCCTATGTGAGGCCTGCGCACGCGCATGGTCCACATGATCATGGCGGCTTGGCTCATGCGGTGCCTGTCCCAGGGTCACCACACGCCTGGCCTGGCCGGTGAGGATGGCAAGCACACCTCCGATGACCTCATCAGCGCGGGCCCGTGCCTCCTAAGGCGTGAGGGAGGCAAGGGGATACCTGACCTGCACGGCTTGGGAGTCCGGGTTGCCACACGCCTTGGCGTGGTCACGGGCGGCATTCATGAAAGGCTCAGTGCACAGGAACACGGCGGGGAGACCCAGGCCTTCACAGGCTATGACGTCGTGCATAGTGCACGACTCACATGAGCCTCAGTCACCAATCGCAGC
This sequence comes from bacterium, assembly GCA_046727435.1. Taxonomy (GTDB): domain Bacteria; phylum Tectomicrobia; class Entotheonellia; order J063; family CAVPRW01; genus CAVPRW01. The sequence continues at coordinate 972 of JBKPCR010000072.1, forward strand.
CACCACGAAGTCTCACCGTTCGGCCAACTCGTCGATGAGGGGAGGCTCCGTGACGCGCGAATAGATGAATTTGGCGCGATGCACGGTCTCAGCCATGCCATACGCTCAGCTCAGTCGCGTGGCAAGGTGGTCCAGCAAGACACTGGCGATGTGCTTGCGATTGTCGAGCAACCCGCCCACCGTACCGCGTCCCTCCGTGAGCCGTGGAGCGAGTCTGCGTTGTGGTCGCACCTCCTGGTCAGTGGGATCCATAAGGCCAAAGCCGGGGAATCGCTTTAGAAGATCGCTCATCAACCTTCCTCCCGTCTTCCTGATCAGTCTCCCTCGCCCCCTCACCCTGGCCCTCTCCCAGGGGGACAAGCGGCAAAGGTCGCGTCACTGACTGTTTCTCCTCGTATCCTGGCGCCTATGCACTCCAGGACAGAGGCCGAGTGAGGGCAGCGGTATGAGAGGGAGCGCAAGGGCGTTTACTTCGTCGCATTTCTGGGATAGACTCCTGAGCCAGAAGTCACGACTGTAGACGGCTTGACTATTTCAGTACCATCTGCAGGGAGATGTGTCGTGAGATCCCCTAAGGAGCAAAGTAATATGTATCCTATCGATCATGATGCGGCAGTGCGATTGCTGACCGAATGTGTGCAGCTCGCCACCGTGAATCCTCCCGGCAATGAGAAATTAGCCGCTGACTGGCTGGCAGAGGAACTGGAGCGGAAGGGGTTCAGCCCTCGCGTGGACGACCTCGGCGGCAATCGCGCCAACATCGTGACGGTCCTGCACGGGACGGGCGAGAAGCCCGCACTCGTCTTCAATGGGCATCTTGATGTCGTCCCCATTGGCGATACCCCCTGGACGCACGACCCATTTGGAGGGGTGCGGGTGAACGGCCGACTCTATGGTCGCGGCACCTCTGATATGAAAAGTGGGTTGATGGCGATGGTCATGGCGGTAGAGGCGTTGAAACAGGCTAGCGTGCAGCTGAAGGGGGACCTGATTCTGTCGGGTGTTGCCGATGAAGAAACGGGCGCGCTTGGCGCCAAATCATGGGTGCAAGCTGGTGGCCTGCAAGGCGTTGGGGCCATCGTCATCGGCGAGCCGACCAATCTCGAGGTGTATATCGCCGAGAAAGGCGCTTGTTGGCTCGAAATCACCACCTATGGCAAAACGGCACACGGATCGATGCCCGACCTGGGCATTAACGCTGTGATGCATATGACCACGGCCCTGCACGCCCTGACACGACTCTCCCTGCCTTTTCAGCCGCATCCATACTTCGATAAACCGACCATGAATGTCGGCACGATCGCTGGTGGGAATAAAACGAATGTCGTGCCCGACCGCTGCACGGCGACCATCGATCTACGCACTCTGCCCGGTATGCAGCATGAGGACGTCCTGCAAGACATTCGGCAGACGCTGGATGGCCTGCGTGCGGCCATTCCCCAGTTCACCTATGAAATGCGCGTCATCGCCGAACGGGGGCCGGTGGCCAGCGATCCACAAGCGCCGATTGTCGAGACAGCACTATCCATTCTCGATGCGCAAGGCCGACGCGAGACCCCCAAGGCCACGCCAGGGTATGCCACTGACGCCAGCGTCTTTCAGCCCGCCAGCGGCGCCCCGTTCTTGATCTTTGGTCCGGGCATTCCACAGCTGGCGCATCAACCCAATGAGTATGTGGAGATCGATACCTACCTGAAATCGATCGAGCTCTTTTGCGAGCTGGCAGTCAAGTATCTGAGCTGAGGAGAGGAGGATGCCCCAGGCAAGCGTCAATATTGTTATCCCCGACGATTTTCCACCGGTGATTTCAGGGACGCCAGCGTTGGCAACCTTACAGGCGTACGGTCATGTGGACATATACACCTCACGTCCCGACACCCAGGACGAGCTCATTACCCGTATTCATGGTGCCCACACGGTGGTGAACATCCGTGCCTATTGCAAATTTACCGCCGAGGTGCTCAAGGCTTGCCCCGGCCTCAAACATCTGGCTGTCTGGGGGACGGGCACGGATAATGTCGATTTACCGGCGGCCAAAACTCTTGGAATCGTCGTGACCAACACCCCGAACACCGCCACCGACTCCGTCGCAGAACAGGGGCTGGCCCTGATGTTGGCTGTAGCGCGTAAAGTCCCGTTCCTCGATGCCCAGGTGAAACGGGGTGAGTGGGTGCGCGGTATGCTCACGCAGTTGGCCGGGAAGACTCTGGGGATCCTCGGCACCGGCGTCATTGGCTTACGTATGGCCCAATTAGGGAAGGGCATTGGCATGCCGGTGATCGCCTGGACCTATCACCCTGATCCTGCGAAGGCCGAAGCCGTCGGCTTGCACTATCTAGGGGCGATGACCGATGTCCTGCGGCAGGCCGATGTCATCTCGCTGCATCTGCGCTATTCCCCCGCGACTGAGCGCCTGATTGGCGCCAGAGAGCTGGCGCTGATGAAGCCGACAGCGTTGTTTATCAATACCGCGCGTGGCCAGTTAGTCGATCAGAAGGCTCTCTATGAGGCGTTGCGCGATGGGACGATCGCGGGGGCTGGGCTCGACGTGTTCGAGCAGGAACCGATCGATCCCAGCGATCCTCTCCTCACCCTGCCCAATATCGTACTCTCACCTCATACCGCCGGCACTACGCCTGAGGCCCTGATGAATGGGCTGCATCTGTGTGCCGCCAACGTCGGGGCGTTCCTTGATGGACGTGTGCAAAATCGTGTTGTGTGACGAGCGCCCCACGCCCCCTCTGCCCCCTCTCGGTAGGAGCACAGGCGTCAAACCCTGGATAGAAATGTAGAGGAAACTCGGAAGGAGACCCATGCCGACGCAGTGCCTCAAGATGCTCTTGGTTACGCTGGTGATCTCGATTGTGGTGGTGTTCGGAGCTGCAGCGCAGAGGATACCCAAGGGACAGGTTGTGGTCGCCCTGGGTGCCGATGTCCCCGCCCTGGACCCGCATATGCACAACATTCGTGGGGTGTTGATCGTCGGCTGGCAGCTCTTTGACAATCTCATTTCACGTGATCCGACGACCATGAAGCCAGTGCCACATCTGGCGGAGTCGTGGCGTCTAGTCGATGAGTTGACCTGGGAATTCAAACTCCGGCAGGGCGTGAAGTTTCATAATGGCGAGCCTTTCAACGCGGCCACGGTGAAGTACAATGTCGAGCGTGTGCTCAACCCGGACCAGCAATCACCCCAACGCGGCACCGTCGACTGGATCGCCAGGGTAGACGTGGCCGACGATTACACCGTGCGTCTGACCACCAAAGAGCCTCACCCCATCGTCCCGGAACGCCTGACCAATTTTCAGATGGTCCCAGCGGCCTATGCCAAGGAGGTCGGCGACACCGGACTCGCGAAGACACCAGTGGGTACCGGGCCATATAAGTTCGTCTCGTGGACCAAAGGACAGCAAGTGGTGCTGGAGGCCAACACTGACTAT
>JBKPCR010000073.1:0-13290 GCA_046727435.1 bacterium
TGAATATCTCCTACAGAGCAGCGCGCTGCTTCGCTTGCGTTTTTCCCGCATCCCGCTGAGCGCAGGCATCGGCATAGGCGAGGAGTTGGCTGGCCTGGATGACCATGGCGAGGTCGATGATTCGGTCCTGCAGGCGCATGACGGCTGAGCCATTCTGCGTCCCCTCCTGATAATCGGCGATCAGCTCACGGGCCTCCTGGATCTCGCTGCTGGTCGGAGTGAAACCACGGTTCACGGGTTCGACTTGGTTCGCCCGCAGGCAGAACGCGCCCTTGAAGCCGATGCGGCGGCCCCGCACGGCGGCGGTGTAGGTGTCGTCCGGATCGGCTAACAGGCCTCGCGCTGGGGCACGCCACCAGGCACCTAGGGGCACCACGCCGGCGGCGTTAGCGACCGTTATTAGTCGCTGCATCAAGTAAGGCATGAGATGTAGCTCATCGGAGGGCTCAGGGCGTAAATCCATCACGAGGTCCGCACGCCCCAGGGTCAAGCCCCAGATGCGACGGCTAGCCCGAGCGATGTCTATAGCGTCATAATTCCCCTTGGCGGTATCCAGCACGGCGACGATCTGCAACGTGCCCGGCCGAAAGCCGCGTTTATCCTCTAATTGTGTTAAGAGGCTATCGGCCTCGGTGACCTCCTGGGGCGATTCCAGGCGCGGGATGAGGATGCCGCTGAGCCCAGGCCATACAGCAGCGGAGAGGTCGGCATAGAGAAGCTCTTTATCCACCTGCGCGAAGACTTCTGCCCCGCCTTGTGCCACGCCACGGATCGCCCCCGGGAGGTGTTCTCGCGCTGCCGGCTTCACGCCCTCCGGGACAAACTCCATCAAATCGAGGACGATGACATCAGCTGCAGAGGCAGCAGCTTGTTCGACTTGCGCCGCATCCTCGGACGGCACCGTAAGCCACGATCGTCGGATGCTCCCGTCCATCGCTCTCCCCTCTCACAGCTTGTAGAGTTTGGCCGCATTGTCGACCAGCACTTGGCGGCACTCGTTGTCGGGGATCCCCTCGAAACAGCGGGCAATCGCACCACGGCTATCGGGCCAGGTAGATGTCCCCTGGGGGAAGTTGGTGCACCACAGGAGATTGTCAAGGCCAATGTACTTGCGGGTTTTCAGGCCGGTCGAATCAAACCACCCGATCAGATAGCATTGTCGCTTGAACAGTTCGGAGGGCAGCATATCGTAGCCCTCAGTATACAGGCGCTGGCGCTCGAACTGGTGATCTGCCAGCTCGAGCTCATAGGCACCCCAGGCCAGAGAGGTTTCGGCGAACACGACTTTCAACCGTGGGAAGCGGAACAAAATGCGCGAGTACAGGAAGTTCGCCACCACCAGCACCGAGCTCACCGGGCGCGTGATGGCCTCCATGGCGGCGGAGAGCTCTGGCGAGAACCCGGTATACGGCGGAAACTGGATGGCCCGCGTCGCCCCAGAGTGGAAGCAGACGGGTACATCGAGGTCCTGACAGGTCGCCCAGACGGGGTCGTAGACTGGTTCATTGATGTGTGGCACATCCCGCAGCATCATGGGCACTGCTGGAAAGACGACCCCCCGATGCCCCTTGGCCACCGCCCGTTTGATTTCGTTCACCGTGGCTTCGATCGGCGCCAGTGGGACGATGCACTGAGGGATGAAGCGTGGACTCGCACTAGCCCATTCCTCGATCAACCAGTCGTTGTAGGCTTGTACACAGGCGAGCTCAAGCTCTGGGTCAGAGAGACGACCAAACGTTTCACCCGCCCGCCCCGCGACGATGGGATAGAAGACGGAGTAATCCACACCATCGACGTTCATGGCCGTCAGACGCTCGCCGGGCACGTAGGTGATTTTGGGGACTTCCTCCCAGCGCTGCGGCTCACGGGCGCGGTCGGGCATGGCCGCTCCAGCCAGCGCCACACCCGGGAGGTCGATCTTCTGACCATCAACCACCCACTGCTCCGTGCCATCTGCCTGACGCTCGAGGTGGGGGATACGATCGCCCCACTTGGCCTTCAACATGCGTTGAGTCCACACCTCTGGATGTTCCTGCACATGATCGTCAGCGCTAATGAATCCGAACTTGAGTTCCATAACCGACGCCATTCCTTTCCCGGCTGAGACAAGAACTTCAGGTCATCATCCCCTCTCTGACCCTTCCCCCTTGCGGGGGAAGGATGGGTGGGGGGCCTTCAGAGAGACAACCTTTGGTATGTAGTATCCAGTGGCAAGGACGGTGAAGGGGCACCCAGACCCTCACCCGATTCCTAGGCGAGATTGTAGATACGCATGGCGTTGCCGTAGAGCAACTGATCGCGCTCTTCCTGGGGTACGCCCTTCAGCGTGCGCTCGACGAACTGCCAGGATTCAGGATACGTGGATGTGGAATGCGGATAGTCCGATTCCCACATGATGTTGTCCAGGCCAATGACATGGCGGAGTTCGATCCCAGCGCTTTCATACCAGAAATCGACGTGGATCTGACGCTTGAAGAGCTCGCTGGGGCGCGTTACGATGCCCTGAGTCCACAGATGGCGGCGCTCCCACTCATGGTCGCAGGCTTCAAGCATGTAGTTCACCCAGCCGATCCCCGTCTCAGCACATACCCAGCGCAGGCGTGGGTAGCGATCCAGGACGCCCGAAAAAATCAGATTGGGGATGAACTGTGCCTGATTGGAGAACCCGCCGGCCGGTCCCATGGCTTGTTCTTGATTGCGTGTGAACCCTTTCCAGCGCGGAATCGAGAGCCGAATGCCGGCGCCGGCATGCCAGTGGATGGGGGCATTGAGATCCTGGCAAGTGGCCCACAGCGGATCCCAGTAGGGGTCGTTGAAGTGATTTAGCCCTTTAAGTGTCATGCTGGGTTCTGCGAGCATGACGATGCCACGATGGCCTTTCTTCACGGCGCGCTGGGTTTCTTGCACTGCCGCTTCGATGCCGCTTAAGTATGGAATAATCGCCAGGGGCACATAGCGGTCGCTCACCTGGCGCCACTCCGCCAGCGCATCATTGTAGGCCTGTACGCAGGCGAGCTCGAACTCGGCATCACCCTGGAAGAATGTACCGCTCTGTACGGGATCGTTGGGGAACAGGATCTCGCCGTCAACGCGATCGCTGTCCAGGGCTTTGAGACGCTCGCTAGGATCGTAGACGATGGCCGGGACCTCATCCCAATGCTGCGGGAAAGTCTTGCGCAGGGGGTCGTTCATCACCGTAGGGCAATTCACCACACCCCGTTCGCCCACCACCTTGTCATGCACAAACCAGCGCTGCACCGGCTTCTCGAAGGCCACTGCCATGTGTGCCTTGTCGGTGGTTTCACGGAGCTCGGGGATCTTGTCGCCGAACTTCGCTTTTGACATGCGGCTAGTCCAGCTGTCTTTGTGCAGCTGGGCGTGCGAGTCACAACTGATCAGCCCGTATTTAATCTTCATGGCCTTATAGTCCTCCCTGTCGTTCTTGCGGTTCTTATGTGCCAGTCACCGACTTATGCCGATGATGCGGCTCCGCCTGCCGCAGTCAACCCCGTTGCTTCATGCCCATGAGGCCTCACGAGCGGCGCGAATATATTCACAACCCTGCCTCATCTCAGGTCCGATGGTAGCAGGAACTTGTGTGCCGGACAAGCGGAAATTGCCACTGGCCGCTTTTTCTGATACTGTGCGGCTTTTGGCAGGCGAGGCAGTCTGCGCTGGCAGGAGGCTGACTGATGCTGCGGCCTGCCCAGGGAGTCGTTGCCATGGGGCTACCATCCAGAATACCACGACCCTCGATGCCTCCATCGCTGCCAGAGCAGCCACGACAGACGGAGGCACTGCTGCCGCTCCGGGTGGCTACGGAGGCTGTCCTTAAGGCCACGGTGAGCGTCCCCTGGGAGCGCCCTGTCCATGCGGCCCGCCTGGCTTTTCTCAGACGTGTAGCACGGCCGGGTGAGGTATCAGTACATATGGCCTGTGGCACCGATCGACTAGGTTTCATCGATGTCGCTTGCGGACTCACGACCATTCTCACCGATGTCGACGCGGCCTCATTGGACATTCTGGCCCAGCAGTTCGCCGAGTTTGAAGCCCGGTGCGGTCCCCTCCCCGGCAGGCTGCAGTGCCGTCAGCTCTCTGTAGAAGGGCTGACGGCCCAAGAGGGGTTTACACCGGGGAGTGTCCATCATCTGACCTTATTAAATCTGTTCAATGCCAACCTCCACCCTGCCTCACACTATCCGCGTCTCATCGACCCCCTGCTGACCATCATCGCGCCGGGCGGCAGTTTCTTCTTCACGGCGTCAGAGGCCGACATTCTGCTGCGCCGAGCTCGGGCTCGACAGATGGGACTCAGCAGGCTTGGGGAGATGCAGGGCTATTACGACGAAAACGTCGTGCTGTTGCAGGTCCACAGAACATCGGCATAGTCGACGATGGAAGCTTGGCGCTTTCCTTTCGTGGCGCGGTTTCCTATAATGGCCGCAAGGAAACTAGGACTGAGCTATGAGGATTGAGTGATGCGTGAGCGGCAAGGCTCAGTCCTCAGCACTCATCAGTCAGCACGTTCTTTAGAGGAGGTTCAACCATGGCGAAGAAACTGGCCTTTATGGGGGCTGGCGCAGTTGGCAGTTATATCGGTGGACATTTTTCCCGCCACGGCGCCGATGTGACGCTCATCGATCCCTGGCCGGACCACATCGACACCATCAAACGGGACGGCCTCCACCTGGAAGGGACGCAGGGCGAATACCTGGTGCATCCCAAAGCCTTACACCTGCACGAGGTGCAGAGTCTCTTCAAAGACCCAGTGGACATTGCCTTCGTGTGTGTGAAATCCTATGACACTATCTGGGCCACCGAAATGATCAGCCAGTACCTGGCTCCGGGTGGATTCATCATCACCCTGCAAAATGGCATCAATGAAGAGCGCATCGCCAGCGTTGTGGGCTGGGGACGCGTCCTCGGCTGTATCGCCAGCAGCATCAGCGTCAATGCCTATAAACCAGGTTATGTGACGCGCACGGTGCAGCCTGGAGGACCGGGATATACGGTGTTTCGCGCCGGCGAGGTGCACGGACGGATCACGCCACGGCTCGAAGAATTCGTCAAGATGCTATCGAACATCGACAGCGCCAAAGCGACCACGAACCTCTGGGGAGAGCGCTGGACCAAGCTCGTCGTCAACTCCATGGGCAATGGCGTGTCGGCCATCACTGGTCTGGGGGGCAAGGGTATGGCACTGAGCCCTGACGTCCGACGCCTGTCGATCCAGCTCGGTGGCGAGGCGGTCGCCGTCGGGCAAGCCCTGGGTTTCAACCTCGAATCGATTCGTGGCTCAGAGCCGGATGTGATGAAAGCCGCAGCCCAGGGCGATCGGCAAGCCTTTGAGCAGGTTGAGGCCGCGATACTCAAAGGTCTGCCGCGCATGACGGAGGAGGGGCGCCCCTCCACGGGGCAGGATATCGTCAAAGGCCGACGCACTGAGATCGACTTCATCAACGGACTGGTTGCCGATAAGGGAGACGAGGCCGGGATCCCGACCCCGACGCACAGGGCGCTGGTCGAAGTGGTCAAGCAGGTGGAGCGTCAAGAGGTCGAGCCCGAGCCCAGCCTGGTGCAGCGCGTCTGGAAGCTGGCAGGGATGGAGCCACTGCCGGTGGCGCCGGCGGCCTCGTAGATTTCAACGTTGGGCAACGCCCCTGCAACTGGGTGAGGGTCACGCGCGAGTTGACACGTCCCTCCCCCTCAATGGGGGAGGACCGAGCATGTTGGGGAGGGATAGACGATGCTTGATTATGTGATTCGAAGGGGTCAGGTGGTGACCCCCTGGGGAGTGGGTGACTGGGATGTAGCCATTCAGGGAGAGAAGATCGTCGCCGTCGCGGCGCCAGGCACGCTGACAGGCGACATCGGGCGGGTCATCGATGCCAGTGGCCAAGTCGTCATTCCGGGGGGCATTGAGCCCCACGCCCATATCGCCGCACCCATTATGGGCTTCCCAGGCATGGAGACCGCCCCACCGGAGCAGGTCACCCGTGCGGCCCTTTTCGGCGGCACTACCACGCTGGTCGATTTCGCCATCCAGCGGCCCGGCAACGACATCTTCCAGGCCCTGGAGGAGCGCCACGGACGCTGGAAGGGGAAGGCTTACGCCGATTACTCGTATCACATTATGCTGCTCCCAGATATCTCCACCGCGACCGTGGCGCAAGTCAAAACGGGCATTGCGGAAGGCTTCCCGAGCTTTAAAATTTTCACGACGAACATCCGCCCGTTGAACCGCACTGAGCCCCGCATGGTAGGGATGGGTCAGCTGTCGGCGGTCATGGAGCAGGTGGCGGCGCATAATGGCATCATGGCGATCCACTCCGAGGATGACGACATCGTCCAGCATATGTATAAGAAGCTCACCGAGGAAAACCGCACCGAATGGCACAACATGCATCATGTACACAACAATATGTCCGAGGATGTGTCCTTCCGGCGCGTCATCCGGATGGCGGAGTGGACGGGTGCGGCGGTGTATTTCGTCCATGTTAGCGCCAGAGAGGGTGTGCGCGCCATCCAGGAAGCACGCGGCAAGGGCCTGCCAGTATATGGAGAGACCTTGCACAACTATGTGAGCTTCAGTGCCGACGACTACAAGCAAGAAAACGGCATGAAGTATCACACCTATCCATCGTTGAAGTCGAACGAAGATCGCCTGGCCCTGTGGGATGGACTGCTACGGAACGATCTTCAGACCATGGCCACCGACGAGTATTGCACCACCTTCGCCTTTAAGATTCAGGGTCAAAGGATCGATGATGTCACCGGCGGCCACAACGGGGCAGAAACCCGCGTCGGCATCACTTATAACGAAGGGGTGGTCAAACGCGGCATGTCGCTGCCACGCTTCGTCGATGTCGTGTCGGCCAATGCGGCGCGTTTGCTGGGGCTTTATCCGCGCAAGGGTGCAATCGCACCGGGGAGCGACGCGGATATCGTGTTCATCGACCCGAGCATCCAGAAGAAACTCAGCATGGCCGACCTGCACATCAGCGATTACAGCATTTGGGAAGGATGGGACATCCGCGGCTGGCCATCGTTCACCATGCTGCGCGGCAAGATCATGGTGGAAGGAGGCCAGCTAGTAGGCAAATTAGGGGATGGCCAACTCATCCCGCGCAAAATCGACACCACTGTGCTGAATCGCCCGGCCTTCTGAGGTCTTTCTCCCGCCTCCTCCCTCTCCCGCTGGGAGAGGGCCGGGGTAAGGGGGAGTGAACATCGTCTGGGGGCTTATCCTGGGGCTTTTGACTCTCCCTCTGGTAGTGGAACAGTTTGGAGTTTACATGGGGAAGGAAGGTTTGATGCCTGACAGCTCATGGATTCACGTCTTATATTGAATTCGCTGAAGAACGAACCAAAGAGTTTCGGTAGGCTTGATCATCGGTGAAGGCGGCGTGCGGGTGACAAACACTGTGGGATCATACGCTATTCAATCACAGTCCACACTTTTTACGGAGGATGAACCCGCCCCTTCGAATTTGCAGTATCGTCTGCTCCCCTCGGTGTGGCAAGGCGAAGATGCTGAGCTCTTAGAGGTCATGCTTGATTTTTATCCTCATACGCCGCCCCAGCTTATTTTAACGGAGGGCATGGCGCAGATGCGCCAAGGCCTGGCCGTCTTTCAGCCGACCGGGGTAGAAGCGGGGAAACCGTATTTTCTTGCTCTCCTGGCCAAGGCATATGGGAAGGGGGGGCAAGCTGAAGAGGGGCTGAGTGTACTCGATGAGGCGCTGGCAGCCGTGCAGAAAACTGGGGAGCGCTGGTGGGAGGCCGAGCTGTATCGGCTCAAGGGCGAGTTAGCCTTGGCGGCCTCGGCGGAAGATTTCGCAGACGCTGAAGTGTATTTTCAGCACGCCATCGACATTGCTCGCCGCCAGCAGGCGAAGTTACTGGAGCTGCGGGCGGCGATGAGCCTGAGTCGGCTGTGGCAGCAGCAGGGCAAGAGTGATACCGCCCGTGGGCTGCTCGCGCCGGTCTACGGCTGGTTCACCGAGGGCTTTGATACGGCCGACCTCCAGGAGGCCAAGGCACTGCTGGAGGCGTTATCCTGACCTGACCGCGACCACTCCTGACCATACACAAACCCAGTAACAGGGCAGTTCGCGCGACACCCGTTCCGCTTCAGATCATGGCGTCGATGGAAGTGCCGGCGCAACATCTCGGCATCCACTGCCTGCAGGAGATCTCCCGGGCCAATGCCGACCGCCTCTATCACTGGGCCGATGACCGGCGGGTACCCGCCGAGAACAACCTCGCCGAACGCGACTGGCGCCCCACCGTTATCGCCCGCAATGTCGGCTGCGGCTCGCAGTCGGATGCCAGGGTCCACACCCGTGGGATCTTGATGTCGGCGCTGCACACCCTCAAAAAGCGGCACATGGATGTGGTCGCCCATCTGAAACGGGTCCTCGACCAACGCGCCTTCAATCAAGACCCGTTTCCGCTCCTCTTCCCCGCCAGTCGCCCCTGAGACCGAAGGATTACACCAGCAGCAAGATTAATTTGACAATACCGCTTATTGCCGCGTATCATATGTGCCCTCCCGTAGGTCCAAGACGTACCCGATGATCCGCGCGAAGTAGTCCAGGCTCGCCTCCTGCTTGCTCACCAGTGAGGCCAGGTTGCGCTTGAGGGAAGCCTTCTCGCGGGCGTCCAAGTTCTTGCCAGTCACCACCAGCACCGACAAGTTCATCGCCCGCCGGTCCGCCCGCAACTGGCGCAGCACCTCAAACCCGTCGATGTCCGGCATGAGGAGGTCCAGCACCAGCACATCGGGCATGTGCTGCGCCAGGTAGGCCAGCGCCTCCCGGCCATTGGCGGCCTCGATCACCCGAATCTCTCCCGCGATCGCCAGAGAAGCTCCCACCTGATGGCGGAACATAGCATCATCATCGGCGACCAGCACCGTGGTGCCGGACTTGGAGGGCAACCGTCGCCGGATGGCGTGCAGAAGCGCTTCCCGCGTGACCGGCTTTAGGAGGTAGTCGGCCCCGCCCAGGGCCAGCCCGCGGCGATTGGCCTCGGCGCTGACGGAGATGATCAACACCGGTAAGGTGTGCCAGGCGGGATCGCTTTTCAGGGTGACCAGGAGATCCCACCCGTCCATGGCGCCAGCGAGTTGGAGGTCCACGAGAAGCACCCGTGGGGGGGCTTGACGCACCAGCTTGAGCGCCCGCTCGGCCCGATCGACGACAGCGACGGAGAGGCCGGCGCCCTCGAAATGGGTGCAGAGCAGCTGGGCAAAGGCCACGTCGTCCTCGACCAGCATGATATCGGTCCCGGCCGCCGTCACACCTTCTGGAGGCACTATCAACGGGAGGACCGGAGTGGCCACGGGGAGGGTGAACCGGACGGTACTCCCCTGGCCGACGACGCTCTCGACCCACACGCGGCCGCGATGGGACTCGACGATCTCCTTGACCAGCGCCAGCCCGAGCCCTGTACCTCCAATGCTGCGGGTCTCCCGGTTATCGACCCGGAAGAACTTGCTGAAGAGCTGGGGGAGTGCCTCCGCTGGGATGCCCACCCCGTGATCCGCCACCCAGAGCTGGACATCGTCGCCCTCGTGGCGCGCCCCGACGGTGATCGCTCCGCCCTGTGGCGAAAACTTCACCGCATTGGAGAGCAGGTTCATGAGAACCTGACGGATGCGGTCCGCATCAGCCTCGACCGGAGGGAGGGGCGCGGGCACCTCCAGGTGCAGCGCATGGGTGTCATTGACGTGGAACAGCGCGATGGTCTCGCGCAGGAGGGGCCCCAGATCCACGCGCGCCATCTGGAACACCTGGCGGCCCGACTCGATGCGCTGGAGGTCCAGAAAGTCATTGATCAACTGGGTCAGGCGGAGGGTTTCGCGGTGGATGATGGTCACGAACTCGCGCTGTCGCTCGGGGGCGAAGGACCGCTCCAGCAAGAGCTCGGCAAAACCGCGGATGCTGGTGAGTGGGGTGCGCAGCTCGTGGCTCACGGTGGAGACGAACGCATCCTTGAGCTGCTCCGCGGCCCGGCGCTGGGTGATCTCCCGCACGCTCCAGACGGTCCCCACGCGGGTGTCCCCCACGCGCTGCGGCTGCGCCGTGCACTCGAAGACGCGGCCATCGGTACCGTCCAGGATCGCCGGGCGGTCGGGATCTATGGCAGCAGGCAAGATCTGCGTTAGGACCGGCAGGCCGTCGGGGGCCGTGACCTGCGTGCCGAGATACGCCTGGAGCTGGGCGGCATCCTGGGAGGCGAGAAGGGCCTCTGGGATCCGCCACAGCTCGACGAACGTCCGATTGACGTGCGTGATCTTCCCAGCATGATCGGTCACCAGAATGCCGTCGGCGGTGGCTTCCAGCGTGGCCTGGAGCCGCGCCAGCGAGTGCGCCAGCGCCTCCTCCACCCGCCGCCGCTCGGCGATTTCCGTTTGTAAGGCGTCGTTGGCGTGCTGCAGGTCGGCCGTGCGCTCCTGCACTCGGCGTTCGAGTTCCTCTGCTTGGCGCTTGACGCGCGCATGGAGTCTGGCCTGCGCGATGGCAATAGCAAACTGCATTGCCGCCTCCTGCGCAATGCTGACTTGTTCGGTGGGAAACGGCCCCGGTGCTCCGCCGAAGCTCAGCGCACCGATCAGCTCACCGCCCACGATCATGGGCACCACCATGTACTCTTGGACCCCCGAGGCGAGCAGGGCATCCGCTTCGGGGCTTGGGGGTAATGAGTGGACATCGATCACCTGGGGTTCTCCCCTCCGCAATGCTTCCACGTCACCCATCAGCCGTATCGAATAGCGGACGCCCGGACCAAGACGGATGCGGCGGCGGCCAGCCGCCGCGAGCCACTCCACCTCGCCTGTCGCCAGATCGAACAGGTTGATAATGGCACGGGGCACCCCGAGCAGCTCCCGTAACGGCACAAGTGCCGCCCCAGCAATGGCCTCTGGGCTCTCCTCGGCGATCAAGGCCCGGTCGATCTGCTGCAGGAGCTCCAACCGCTCGACCGCCCGCTGCCGGGCCACTGCCGCCTGCAGGGCCTCGGCCTGCCGAACTTCCAGCGCGTGGGCCATGGCATCGAACGCACGTGCCAGCTGCCCCAGCTCCCCCTGGCCATGCGCTATGCCCGTACGGGCGCTCAGGTCCCCGGCCGCCACCTGGCCGGTGGCCTTGACGAGCGCTGTGATCGGACGTAGGATCAACCACTCCGCGCCAGCCCAGTCCGCTGCAACGATGAGGAGGGTGACAACCGCAAGGGCGATCAGGCTTCTGATCAAGATCCAGTCGGCGTCCGCATACACCATGGCCTTGGCGATGCCTACAACAATCGCGAGAGAGGATTGTGGGCCCGCCCCGATCAACGGCTTGAATGCGAACAACCGTGCCACCCCATCCAGATCGGGAAGGTCCACGGTGCCTTCGCCCTGTGCGAGCACGGTCCGAATGATCTGGGCGTCCGGCAGGGATCGCCCGACCCACCGGTCCGGGTCAGGGTACCGCGCCACTATCGCACCCTGCCGATCGAGCAGGCTCACCGTCGTCCCCTCAGGCAGTATTGCCTCTGCCAGGCGATCATTGAGCCAACGGACATCCAGAGCAGCGTTGATGATGGCCTGGATCTCCTGTGCTCCGTCTATAATAGGGAAGGCCACATTGATGGTAGCCTTCCCCGTGAGGGTGCCCACTTGGTAATCGCCCGCCGCGAACGCGCGCGTGTGCGTCACCCGTTGAAACCATTCGCGCTGAGCCACACTCACGGGTGGCGTAAAGGGGAGGGCGCTGCACACAGTCTCACCCGCTGATGTGACGACGGCCAAGTTCGCATAGCGTGGATACTGTTGGCGCAGCTCAGCAAAGCGCCTTTGGCAGGCGGAGGGATCACTGGCCAGTACTTCCGGAAGTTCGGCAACGGTAGCGAGCCATTGACGTTCGGTTTCGATCAACTGCTCATGATTAGCGGCAGCCAAGTGGACGAGGTGCACAGCATCGTCCCGGGCTTCGGCCACGGCCCCCTGTCGCTGCTCGAAGCCGAGATAGCACGTCAACCCAAGCCCCGGGAGGACCGCCAGCAACAGGAGCACCAGGAAGCGCACCTGAAGACTTGAGAAGAACGCGGGGAGCATAATCCATCACCCTTCTAACCGATGAGGAGGCTGCCCCAAGGAGGGGTCCGCTGAATCCATATGATCATAATAAGATATTATAGATAATAATAATATATTTTTGATAATTATTTAAGGTAAATCTGGATTTGTCAGCCAAAAGGGCGGGGATGATAGGGGATATACATCACAAACTTGGCCAGTTATGGCCAAGTTTGTACATCATCGATGCCGAGAAGCTGAAGAGGATCGTCTGCGTCGCGACGAAGACCTCTGGTGACCACCATGCTTGGAACCAGAGTCAGCTGAGAGGCTGCCTCCGAGTATCGCGATACATCACTCCATAGGGGAATGGGCGAGCAAGGCTGTTGTACCCGCCTACTATCCCACGTCAACAATGAGCGATCTGCCTCAACCCTCGGTCAGCGAATGCTGCGCGCTCTGGAGTAAGGTGGTCAGACGCTTCACCGCCCCTGAGCCCGGCCAACTAGCATACCTCCAGGTCAGGCGAGACTCTCCCCTGCGGCTCACGTCAGTGTCTAGATGTGCGCATCGCCGTGCAGGACTGCACACTCCGCACCTGGAAGGAATGGCACGCGATGACCGTCGGCAGGTATGAAGACCCCTCCCCTCTGTGGCTAGCCTTGACCATGGGTGATGTGACACCTCTGTGGTTCTCTGGCTGATATGTGTCTGAATAGTCCTCGATTGCATGGGATGACCTTCGCGCGGCATCGCTCTTGCGTCGTATGCGATCATGGGGGGACAATCTGTGTAGCATGCGGGCAAGGTCTTGCTCGGTCCGTCGATGGGCTGACCTTGGTTGGCCACTCCTCCCCCAACCTGTGGCCGGCGATTGCAGGCCAAGAGCGGCGCACCTCCACCCCAGCCTTGCCATGCCCTCACGCTCGTCCACCGGTGAGTGCTGGTGCATATGCCAGGCAGCCCACGGGGTGCATTTCCGATTCGCCGCCTTACGGGCCTTGTCGATACGCGGCGCACGGCGGCGCCCCCTGGTGCTCGTCGTCGAAGACCTGCACTGGATCGACACCAGCAGTGAAGAGTTTCTCGACGCTCTGCTGGACGCGGTCGCGGGCGTCCCACTACTGCTCCTAGTGACCTACCGGATCGGCTACACCCCGCCGTTTAGGAGCCGCAGCTTTTACACCACGCTAACGCTCCGAAGCTTCTCCGACGCCGAGACACTG
>JBKPCR010000074.1:0-8291 GCA_046727435.1 bacterium
TCCCCGTGCCCTTCCCCGCGCGAAGGCTTTCAGCGTTGGCAACCCCTGGAGGCTATCCAGCACGAGCGCTGCAAAGCTAGTATAGGCGTGCCAGTGCCAGTTACCGGTGTGGCGGGTAGCCTTGCGAAAAAGCCACGGTCCTAGGAGCGCCAGCGGGAGACACACGCCCATCACTGCCGCCAGCGGCGGATCCAACGACCACAGGTAGACGAGGATGCCTATGGGCGCCAGCACTGTGACGAGGAGCTGCGGCAGGTACTTGCCGTAGTACGTCTCTAACTGTTCCACGCCGTCGACGGCGCTGGCTACCAACTCTCCGGTTCGACGCCGTTCCAAGTACCCTGGTCCCAGAACCAAGAGCTGACGATAGATGCGCGTGCGCAGCGCCTGCTTGACAACAGCGGCCGTGCGTTCTGCGCCGATCTCGCGCACGTACAGGAGCCCGCCGCGCACCACCGCGGCAGCGGCCGCTCCGGCGATGAGGAACCAGAAGTCAATCAACGATTGTCCTGCAAACACGGCGGCGATGGCGCGCCCGGCGCATACCAAGGACGCCAGACTGGCCGTGACGATCAGGAGACCGAAGGCTACGAGGCCAGCGATGCGCCACCGCACGCCCGCGGTGAGCGCCAACAGCTCACGGCTCCAATGCATAACCACCTCCTGCAACGTGTTGCCCGGTTGACGGCTACACCTGAGCACTGCAACCACCGCCCATCGAGATCCCCCCGAGTGGTCCATGATACGTCGCGAGCATACTACGCTCGGGGTTGTGCATCAAGCCTGCATGTTGCACAACACGCCGGAGATGGCTATACTCGACTCGCGAGTCATCGAGAAACTGCCCGACAAGAGAGCACACCTATGAAGTTCGGAGCCCACTACCTGCCGACGTATATCCCTGAGCTGGACGGGCCAGCGCCAGAGTTCTACCGCCGGATGTTCGAGCAGATGGAGCTGCTGGATCACGTGGGGTTCCACCAGGTCTGGGTGACTGAGCACCATTTCCATGAATATGGTGGCACGATCCCCGACCCGGCCACCTTCCTCGCAGTGGTCGCCAGTCGTACCACCAGGATCCGCCTCGGGATCGCCATCGTGATCTTGCCCCTCCACAACCCCATAGAGGTCGCCGAGTCATACGCCATGGTCGACGTAATCTCGGGCGGGCGGCTGAACTTTGGGATCGGGCGCGGGACCCCCACCGAGCTGGAACAGTTCGGCATCGGCTACGAAGAGAGCGTCTCACACCTGCGAGAGGGCACCGCGATCATCCAGCAGGGATGGTCCGGAGGGGCGGTCGATTTCACTGGCACACGCTTCGACTATAAGGGCGTCCGGATCCTGCCGAAGCCGGTGCAGCAGCCACACCCGCCTTTCTGGGTGGCCGCCTCCCGCAGCGACGACACCTACCGTTGGGCGGGGGAGCAGGGTTTTCACTTGCTAACACTGCCCTACATGTATGAGCCAGAGGTCCTCCGAACCTCCATCGACCACTACCGGGAGGCGTTGGTGCAAGCCGGTCATGATCCATCCACCAGAGAGGTGTTGGGCAAGTTCCACATCTATGTCACGGACTCGGCGCGCGCGGCGGTGGAGGAGGCAGGGCCCTATCTGCATAACTACTGGGCGGTCGCGGACGCACAGCACTCAGGGCGCGCCGCGGCGAGACCTATCCAGGCCGCGGAGCAAATCGCGCGGGGAAACGTGATTGCAGGGGAGCCGCAGCGCTGCATCGACATCATCCGGCGTTGGCGCGATGCGCTGGGGCTCACCGTCGTCTCCGGGACCTTCTATTTCGGAGGGATGCCGCAGGAGATGGCACTGAGGAACATCAACCGCTTCGCCGAAGAGGTGATGCCTGCTTTTGTGGAAGCCGGGGCTACTACCCCCTGAAGACCTGACTGTGCCAGCAACTCCGCCCACCCATGTCGTCATGTCGCTCGCCACGATGCAGCAGCCTGATTTCCTTCTGTGCTCTGGCCCTGGGCAGGACGCGAGAGAGAGATGTCCATAAGGCAATACCGCCTGAGGTCGCACGAGTATCCCATGGACGCCTGGACCTATTTGACGCGCGCTCCAGCTCTCGCTAGAATCATTGGGTGAAAGGAGGGATTATCATGCCCACCGTGCTGGTGCCCGCCCAATTGACCGTTGAACATCTGATGGCTGCCATCAAGCAACTGTCGCCTTCAGAGCTGCGTGAGTTTGCGCAGCACTTTGCCGCCTGGCAGGAAAAGAACAGCACGCAGGTAGACGAGGAGGTGGCATTGCTCGCAACCATTGAGCAAAACTCCCGCCTTCCTGCCGCCGAACAGCGGCGCTACGAGCGGCTACGTCGGAAGTGTGAACGCAGGACGCTGACCGAACGCGAACTGGCTGAATATCACTGGTTGCTCCAACAATTGGAAGCGCGCAATGTCAGGCGCGTCGAAGCCCTCATTATCTTAGCGCAGCGACGCGGCACAACGCTGCAGGGCATTATGGCAGAACTGGGCTTGCCTAGCACCGACAATGCCGAGTGAGCACGTTCCCGCCGCTCTCCGCCGCCAGGTGCGCATACGAGCAAGAGGGCTATGCGAGTATTGCCGCTACCCTGCCCTTTTCACCAACGCATCCTTCCACTGCGAACACATTACCCCTCATGAGGCTGGCGGCGAGACAACGTTGGACAATCTCGCCTGGGCATGCCCGTGGTGTAACGCCCACAAATATACCAAAACTCGCGCTTCTGACCCACAGACGGGGCGCGTTGTACCACTCTTCAACCCGCGTCGTCAGCGTTGGGAGCGGCACTTCGCATGGGGCGAGGACTACATCGTCCTTCTCGGGCGTACTGCCATAGGCAGAGCGACTGTGGTGGCCCTGCACCTGAATCGGTCCGAGCTGCTTAACCTGCGCAGACTACTGCGCACAGCAGGCGAACACCCGCCCAGAACCGAATAACTGCTCACAGCCTTCCGCTGTTTCGAGTTCGCTCCTATCCTTCATCCCCCTCCTACACTTTACGTTAATCATGAGTATTGAGTAGCAATCTAGAGTAGCATAGCAATGTTTGCCAACTCAGCTGAACCAGCTATCTCTTTGGGCAATCAGGCCAACAGGTGTAATTCTTGATGCAACATCTCTTCTGCATACCGACTCAGCCAAAGTAACTAACTGACCTGGAAACTTATCTGAGTGCTCCGCTATTGTCCGAGCGATAGGAAGAGCCAAAGTCTCGGCGCGCCGCACATACTCAGGCAACCGTGAAGCCTCGAATGACGCGCCCTCCGCATAGCTTCGTTCTATCGTGTTGAGGTGCGCCTGCCAATTCCCTGGATCACGGAAAAGAAGCTGCATTGCCATCCCCTGACAGAACCCCCAGATGACTGGATCATGACCCTGATAACTTGTGAGATATTTAAGATAAATTCGGCTCTCCCGGAATTCCCGTGGTTGGCCCAATATGTTATGAGGTCAGGTATGGCCGAAGAGTTGGTAGCCATGCAAGTCGAGCGTGAGCCGTTGGAAAAGCCTGCCAACATTGAAGATCCCGTAGCAGCGCCTCGTGAGCACCTTCACGCGGTTGTTGAAGCCCTCGACAAACCCGCTGGTCTGCCGACCCCGGAAGTCGTTCGTAATCTCATCCATCCACCGATCGATGGTCCCCAGAAAGCGCTCGAACTCGGCCAGTCCACTCTGGCGCACCCGCTTACACCACGCCCGGATCGCGCATGTGGCCCCCGCCTTCGTATAGTCGCGTTCGAACAGGTCCGTCAGGTCTTCCCGCAGGTGATAGGCGGCCTCGATCTTCGGCGAGTAGGTGAAGAGCCGCTCCAGCAGGTCCCACTCCTGCGGTTCGAGCTCCCCAGGCCGCTTGCGAAACGGCCACATCGCGCCTGTGATCCCGGCGTACTCCGCCTTGGGCAATTGGCCCTTGAGCCGCTTGAGTTCCTTCTTACGTACTATGTCGGCGCAGTCGCGGTAGGCCCGCGCCACGTGGAACCGATCGATGACGATCTCGACCCATGGGAGTTCTTCCTCGATCGCCCGCACGAAGCCTGCATACATATCCGTGCACGCGCGCTCGATGGTGTGCCGCCGCGGCTCGGGGATCGTGCGCAGGAAGGCCGCGACCGTCTCTTTCTTGCGGTCCGCGAGCACCGCCACAATCTCGACGCCTTTTCCCTCGAGCGGCACCGTCACCAACGTGACAAAATCGCGGTGACCGCGCTTGAGCGCGATCTCATCGAGGCCGAGCACACCCAGCTGCTCCCAGGCGTCCCAGTCAACCGCGCGCTCAATCCCGCGGTCGAGGATGCCCTCGAGGGTCTCCTCCGAGACCCCCAGCTTGCGGGCCGCATCCGTGATGGTAGAGTTGATCAACATCCGCAAGGCCCATTGCTCGTAGGCTTTCGTGTTGGGGCTGCGCGGCTCGTACCACTCGCACCGTTGCGTCGTCGTTGGAGTGCCCGCACAGAAGGGGCAGCGATACCGTTTGGGCCGAATCTCGATAAAGACAGGCGCGTCGAACAGCGGCAGATGGCGCAGGCGCACGACTGCATCCCACCCATGCAGGTCGTGAATCTCCCGCCCACAGCGACGACATTGGGTCCCTTCAAGGGTGCTCTCAACGCCGATGAGCCAGTGCCCCTGCTCGGTCCGGTGGGTCGAGAGGACGCGGACGTCGGGCAAGTTCAGCGGCACGTGAATAAAATTGTCCATCGCGCTTCCCCTACCAAACCTGTACCGCGATCATCTTCCAAGAACCGCTTCCGCACTCTACCATATCATGGAGCACATCACGGCAATTCCGGGAGAGCCCGAAATTCTGTACTGTCCTATACATACGACCCTGGCCAATCATGTAGTTGTGTACAGTGTCTGAAAAATGGAGATGCAGATAAGCGATGGCCGTCCCCGGCTCCATTATCCACTTGTACAGGGAATGGCTCGGATCGTGGCCGTCCGGACGCTCCGCCTCCTTTTGGTCGACTGGCAGCGGCAAGATGATGATGTTCGGGGTCATTTTGATGATTGCCACCACGACTATACGCCGCGGCAGGCAACGGGCAGTGTCCGCCCCTGCTCATGTCACGGAAACGGATTTCCGGGGTGTCCTTGCCGGCTCGTAGAGATGAGAACAAGACCTGATACGCAATAAGCAGATGCATGCCGCAGGTCATCGCTGGACTCAACCGGCAGCCCAGAATGGAGCATGCCGGTTGAGCGTCCTCTCCCTAGAGGCGGTCCCCGATGAAGAAGGGGATTTGCTTGCGGTACACCTGGATGCGGCTGCGCACCGAGTCGGCGACGAAAATCCGGTTCTCGTCGTCGATCTCGATTGCCGTTGGCCCCCAGAACTGCTTTTCTCGCTCTAGGCCCTGAGCTTTCTGCCGCTGGACCCACATTTCAGGACTGGCGTTCAGCTTCTCCTGCCCCCACTTGGACATCGTGGCCTCACCCATCAACTTGGTGATAAAGCTTCCATCGCCGTCAAACACCTGCACGCGATCGTTGCGCCAGTCGGCCACATAGATGACCCCAGACCGATCAACCGCGATGCCGGTGGGGCGGCTGAGCTCCCCGTCGCCGGCTCCGGAGGTACCAAATTGCATGAGGAAGTGGCCATCGGCCGTGAACTTCTGGACGCGATCATTGCGCCAGTCGGTCACGTACACCTCGCCCTCGGTATCAACATCGATACCCCAGGGCATATTGAATTCACCCTCACCGCTGCCTGCCGTGCCCCACGTGAGAAGAAACTTGCCATCTTTGGTGAACTTCTGCACGCGGCTGTTCAGGCTATCCACCACGTAGAGGTTATCGTCCGGATCGAAGGCCATGCCGGACGGGCGATTGAGCTCGCCATTCCCTGACCCGGGTGTGCCCCACTTACCGATCCAATCGCCATCCTCAGTAAAGATGGAGATGCGGTTGTACCACTCATCGGACACATAGACATTACCGGCCTTATCAAGAGCGATAGAGGTCGGCCAGAAGAAGCGACCATCGGGCGCGGCTGCCTCGGCTTGCTCAGGGCTCACGCCACGGCCAAATTCGGAGATATACTCCTCTCCCACGGTGCAGATGGTCACCCGCTTGCCGTCTGGTCTATTCTCGTAAGCACGACTGAGCACATAGAGCCGCTCGCCTTCGCCACGAGCTATTCCTACGGGTACTCGGAACCCCGGCCCAGAGAACTCG
This sequence comes from bacterium, assembly GCA_046727435.1. GTDB lineage: Bacteria > Tectomicrobia > Entotheonellia > J063 > CAVPRW01 > CAVPRW01. The sequence continues at coordinate 6,190 of JBKPCR010000074.1, forward strand.
GCGCGGCCAATGGTATGACTGTATTGCAACTGTACAGGGTGTATCTGAGTCGCCATGTGTATCCTCCCGGAGCTACATTGGTCAGTGGTTAGTGATTGGTGGCTGGCAGGGGCGTGCTCCCCCCAACCACGAACCACCAGCCACTAGGCGCGATCTTTTAGAGGAATCCGAGCTGCTCGAAGCTACCACCCACGATGGGCTTGGAGTCCAGACCCAGCCACTTGTCGACCAGCGTGGCATAGGTGCCACGGAAATCGTTGTTGTAGTGCAGGTCGCCATCGAGCAATTTCTCCGGCGCCAGCGATGGATATTCCCCGTACAGCCCGCCCTTCACTGCATCGCCGATGACAAAGGCATGGCCGCCGGAGCCATGGTCGGTCCCCGAACCATTGTCATGCACACGCCGGCCAAACTCCGTGAACAACAGGAGCACCACGTTGGCGCTGGCGTTGTGCTCCTTCAGGTCTTGGTAGAAGGCGCTGACGCCATTCGACACGTCCTGCCACAGCTGTGTGTGTTTTCCCAGCTCGCTGGCATGGGTATCGAAGCTGTTCTGGGGAGCGGTGGTGTACATGACCCTGGTGCCGAGGCCCGCGAGATACACCTGGGCGATATTCCTCAAGTACTGGGCCACGACATCGCCCCCATATTTCACCGTTGAGGCATACTTCTGCGGAGCCGTGCTGAGGATGTCAGCCCCCTTCAAGGCATCCACCCCTGTTTGCGAGATGTATTCCTTGACATACGTTCTGCCGAGCCTCGGAGCGTACATGTTGGAGAACAGACCCAGCGCTTCTGTACGCTGGTCCTCGCCCTGGATACCCGTCAGTACACCGTAGGTCTCGAGATTGCCCACGGAGGCGACCGGCACACCAGGCACCGCCAGCGAGCTGGGGAGGCCGCGACCAAAGTTCACGCCGGTCAGGACGTTGTCGTGGTTCGGATCGATATCCCGAATGGTCCGGCCAAGCCAGCCTTCGGTGCCGACTCTGTCGGGCTCACAGGTGTGCCAAATATGCATGGAACGGAAGTGCGAGCGGTTCGGGTGGGGATAGCCGATACCCTGAATGATCGCTACTTTCCCCTCGTCCCACAGGGCCTTGATCGGTTCCATGGCCGGGTTGAACCCAATACGATCATTGATGGGCAGGACCTTCTCGGGGTCGATCCGTACCACTGGCCTGTTCTCCAGGTAGAGTGGGTCGGAGTAGGGGATGACCGTATTCAGCGCGTCATTGCCCCCTGACAATTGGAGCACCACCAGCACGTTGTCTTTGGTATTCGTAGCCATGATTAGCTCCTCTTAGGCAAAGAGATATTCTTGGGTCGATGCGATTAACTGGAGCATCTGGCCGACTCGCTGGGCAAAGTCTTCTGTGCCGGTGCGCAGTTCCCCGCCCTTCTGCGCATGCTCCACCAGCATGTTGTGGGTGTCCTCGGCCAGTTCATAGTGCCCCAGCAGCTCGAGACAGCGATCCACCAGGCGCTCGGGTGAGAGCGTGGGGCCCTCAGCGCCCAGTCGCTCGATGATAGCGCGGATGCCTGGCAGCTTGATGTTCCCTAGCTGGTCGGCGGTGAAGTTGATGCGTTCGACCAGGGTGCCGCTGTCGATCCACTCCTGACCCGTATGCCAGCCTTCTACGGTCGGCGGGTTGGCCAGATCCTGTCCCATGTAGCGCATTTCCGCGACGAGCGCCGGCACGCCGGGCTTGGGAGCCGTGAAATCCCCCACCAGGCGCGTGGTGCCGATCACCGCTTCAACCGGACTTTTGACCTTGGCGAAGCGGGCATTCTTGAACGCGTCAGAGTTGAACAGCACGCGCAGCATGGAACGAACCTCGTAGCTGGACCGGAAGTACTCATCCTCCAGCATTTTGATCGCCTCAGGGTCTCTTGGAGGCGTGTTCTGCCACGCCGGCACCTGTACGTCATCGGCGACGAAGAAGTTGTACAGATGCCGTGAGAGGAACCTGGCTGTGGCCGGCTGCTTGGCGATGATGTTGATGATGTCCTCGCCATCCCAGTTGCCGGTCTCACCCAGGAAGGTCTTCTCACCGTCGTCATGGTCATCTGGGTTGTAGATGAAGCGTGCGGTATAGACC
>JBKPCR010000075.1:0-4033 GCA_046727435.1 bacterium
CTCGACACTACCAGCGGCCGGCGGATAGGGACGCTATGGGATGGACCGGGGAGCAGCCTGGAGGCGTCGGATTCGCGCCGGTTGCGCATGACCTCCGGCTGCTCGCGAGGACCAACCGGACCGGCGTGGCAAGGCCTCTGCTGTGGAATCCATCTACGGGAGAACACACCGATCTGGTGCTTGATGAGCGGGAAGGCGAGATCTCTCCAGGCGGCTGGTCACCTGAGGGCAGACGTCTGCTACTGCGCCAGGTCAATCGTGCCGTTGAGCAACTCTACGTCTATGACCTCGAACGCCGTACACGGAACAAACCTGGCCCAGAACCAGTGCATCAACCGACTGTTCGGAGTGGTTCCATAGAGAGCGCTCACCAACCTCTCCTCACGCGCTCATCAGTTTTTGCCACACCACCCTCGGTCCTCGGCCCATCTGCGGGGAGCTCAGCTCCCCTCAAAGAACCGACGCGGGTTCTCCACAGTGATCTGGTGGATGTCGTGGTCTGAGGCGCCTAGCTCTTTGAGACGGGGCAGCACTCGCCGGGAGAGGAACGTATAGCCATCGGGGTTCGCCCGGCGACGCGCCTCCTGGACCTCCGCCCCATGGCGGGCTTTTGGGACCGAGTAATCGTGGGACAGCATGAGGCGATGGCTGTAGCCCGCGTCCATAAGTTGCTTGACAATGGCGGTCCGTTGCTCCCAGTCAGGGGTGCCGGGGATACGTCCGCCAGGGTAGCGGTCCATCCCCAACCATACGCCCTTCTTCAGCAGCCCCAGCAAGTAGCCCAGATCGGTGTCGTCGTTGCTGTGGCCGATGTAGACACGGTTCAAGTCGATACCCTCTTCCTCGAGTATCCGGACTTGCTGGTCCCCCACCCGGTCGGGCGACCAGGTATGGGTGGAAATCGGGAGGCCTGTGCGCTGGTGCGTCCGTGCCGCCGCGCGCAGGATCACCTCCTGTGGCGGCGTGATCCCTCCCCGGTCGCTGGCGACCTTAATGATGCCGGCTTTGATCCCGGTCCCCTCGATCCCTTCCTCGATTTCCCTGCGGTACAGGCGCGCGATGACATCCGGTGAAACCTCCCCGAAGGGACGCGGCACGGCCAGATGGTTGCCGGTGGCGGCGATGAGCTGGACCCCACTCCTCCTGGAGACTTCTTGGATCAGGCCGATATCTCGGCCGAGGTCAAACGTGCTCACCTCAACCATCGTCCGCACGCCTTCTTGGTACGCCTCTCGCATGGCCGCCACCGCTTGCTCCAGCAGGCCCGCGCGGTCAATGAATTCCGGGTACGTGTGGCGTAGGCCGGCGGCGTTGGTGCCCACATGCTCGTGACTCAGGGTAAAGCCCAGGTCCGCCGTCTCCACTGGCCCCAACACGGTATTCACAGTTGGCATGACACACCCTCCTCATCCGGTTTCGACTTGTCTATGGGGGTTGGGCCATACCCCCCCACTGGTCTTATGGGCTTCCACGACCATGCCCCTGTCACCAGCCTGCGGGGCGAGAGTGACACGCTTCGCGCTGGCTGCCGCGTCCGCTGCTGTGGCCGCTTCCGACACCAACGGCCTGATCGCCGGCGCCGCCTGACCCATGGCAAGGCCGGCGATCGCGCCTGCACGACCGTCGGGTGCGGTTGGCAGGCGCCGGCGCGTCCCGCTAACTCTCCGGCTCCGCGACGAAGAGCGGGATCTGCCGTGTGGTCCGCGCCTGGTAGTCCGCGTACGGCGGATACGCCGTGACGGCGAGCTCCCAGAGCCGCGCCCGCTCGGCCCCGTCCTTGACCTCGCGGACCCGCATCGCCTGCACCACTGTGTGGTCGCGGATCTCGACGGCCGGGTTGATGCGTAGGTTGTACACCCAGACCGGGTGGGTCGGCGCTCCGCCTCGCGACCCGACAAGGACGTAGTTGGTGCCGTCCTTGACGCGCATCAGCGGGGTCTTGCGGATGGCACCGGTCTTATTGCCGGTGTGGGTCACGATGATCACGGGCAGCCCGGTGTCGCGGAGCGTGGTGCCGTCGATCCCGCCACTGCGCTCGTAGAGTTCGACCTGGTCACGCACCCAATCCCTAGGGCTGGGAATGTACTCCGCCATAGCGCTCTCCTCCATACGGGGAGGTGGCCCTCCCGCAAAGGTCTCTGCCAAAGATGACGCGCGTGACAGGCCCACAGGCGCGCCGTAACCAGTCCACGGCGCCTGACGCGTCTTGCCCGGCACGTGCGGGCGGTGATGTTGCCTGGACTGGGGCCGGCGTTGCCCTCGTACAGCGCATGGGGAGAGGGCACATGATCACCCCCAGTCGATGCCCTCATTGTCTTACAGACAGCGCCGCGACACAAGCCAGAAACTTCGAGGGGGGTCCACACAGGGATGCCGCGTGTCCGCGGGAGTATTGAGGGAGGGGACAGCACAGGGCCTTCACCTGGAGTGCCCCCAGCCCGCGTGCGCGGGTGGCACGAACAGCACTCAGGCGGGGGTTCCAGGCGTTGGTGCCGTCATGCTGTATTATGCATGACCGGGATCACAGCTGAAAAACCGGCCTGGACATGCGCTGCAGCATGGGGTAGTGTGATCCGATGCAGACATCCGCCACGTGGGCCAACAGAGGCGTCACATGCCCGTAGGCTAGGCGTGGCCAGAGGGTGCCACGACCTCTGCAGGCCCCCGGCACGGGGTGTCGCGGCACGCCGCAGCGGCGCTGCGGCGCGAGACGCCGTCGCCGAGATCGTCACGCCAGTCCTGTCGGGCATTGAGGCGGACGGCATGCGTCGCCTGCACATCGAAGACCTAGCGACCGACGCGAGCGCCTTACACCCCCACGTGCAAGGACGGGTCACAGGACAGGCTAACCGGAAGGAGGAACGCGATGCAGATCGTCGATTCACAAATACACCTCTGGGAAAATGCCAGAATGTCACCGCAACACAGGCAGATCCCCACCTTCTCGATGGACGACGCCTTGCAGGAGATGGCTGAGGCAGGGGTCGACGCGGCAGTGATCCATCCGCCCAGCACACTTGGCGAGGCGGTCAACGCGCTGGCGGTCGAAGCAGTGCGCCAACACCCAGAGAAATTCTGCATCCTGGGGAATTTCGACCTGCAGCGCCCAGACCGGCTCGACATCGTCAAAAACTGGCGGCAACGGCCGGGCATGCTCGGCTTCCGCTTCACCTTCAACCAGCCGCACCAGCAGAGCTGGTGGACCGACGGCTCACTTGACTGGTTTTGGGCCGCGTGCGAGCAGGAAGGGCTGCCGATCGGTCTGCTGGCCGGCGGCCATATGGCCGATCTCGGCACGATCGCCGCGCGCCATCCCGGGCTAAAGTTGCATATCGACCACCATGGCCGCGGCGGTGGCGGCGGTGCCGGGACGGATGATGCCGCCTTTGCCAATCTAGGCGAGATGCTGGCCCTGGCCAAATACCCCAATGTCGCGGTGAAGCTCTCCGGCGCGCCGAGCTATTCGAGCCAACCCTATCCCTACCGCAACATCCACCAATATATCCGGCAGATCGTTGACGCGTTCGGTCCTCAGCGCTGCTTCTGGGGCACCGATATTACCCGTATGCCGTGCTCGTACCGACAATGCGTGACGATGTTCACGGAAGAGCTGCCCTGGCTCCAGGGGCGCGACAAGGAGCTGGTGATGGGGGATGCCATCTGCGACTGGCTCGGGTGGAAACGGCCCAGATAGGCCATGCCGGTGCAGCATGCCGGCGATCACGAGACGGTCTGGTGCCTATCGCCGGCAGTGCCGTCGCCTTGTGACTCGGCACCATAGGGGGAGACCATGCAATTCGGCCTGTTTGGCAGTGCGGCGGCGCGGCGCGGCGGTCCAGAGTTCGACAGCAGCGAGGGGTTCCGTGATTTCGTCGACTACAACATCGAGGCCGAGGCGCTCGGCTTTCACAGTACGTTCGTCGTCGAGCACCACTTCACCGGCTATGGCCAGGTCTCGGCCACGCTCAACCTGTTGACCTGGCTCGCCGCGCGCACGCGCTGGCTGCGACTGGGCACCGCGGTGCTCGTGCTG
>JBKPCR010000076.1:0-14686 GCA_046727435.1 bacterium
TGGCTGGCCTAGAACTCCGTGATGGAAAAGCGTTCGTACTTCTGCGCCAAGGCATACCTGAATCGGCGGGCCACATTCATGACGCGTTTGGTATCGAGGTCAGAAGGGCTATATGCGGCTAAGAAGGTGTAACCGGCGTCGCAAACATGGCCAACACCTCCTTTACGCCGGTGGGGAATTGAGCCAACTCGCGAGGGCTCACCCCAGTGCTGCGACATTGTGTATTGCATACCGCCGAATGTTTGAGCTTACCCGCATGCGGAGGGTGCAGCGAAGGGCTAGGTGGGGTAACAAGAGGGACGGTGCAATGAGATGCAATAGAGATCGTAACCTCTTGAGAACATGAATCTTCGAGAGTGCCCTGCGACAGTCCATTTCCTATGGAGCAGGGCGCACATCGGAGATTCAGATCGTTAAGAATCAATATGTTAGGAATACCTGATTCGCTTGTTGCGTCCTATCACACGTTCCCTCCTGCTGGCCCATGAAGGATGAGTACGATGCCGCTCATGACCGCTTCGCTCTTACTGGGCTTCCTGCAATCGGCTATTGGCAGCGGTCGAGGAGTTGTCTCATGCGTTAGCGCACTATTTCGTATGTGCGGGGCCCAAGAGCCCTCCTAAGACTCATTGCCCTCCCCGGTTTAGCCCGAGAGAGGGCATCCCTTTGACGCCAGTGGGCAAGGTGCCCATGGCCCATCACCGCTTTTATTACAAACCGGTAGGGCCGCCAGTCCCTCGCCTACGCCCGATCGAGTATCCGGTCGATTTGCCCATCATCCTCATCGTGGGCCAACCAGCGGAAGCAAGGAAAGACCCACTCTTGGTCCGTCTCTTCTTGATGAACCACGACGCGATCGAGATACCAGCCGTCCTTGTCGCCATCACCGTCATGGCGGATGCGGATCCGGTCAATGGGCCCGAGATCCGCCATCTCCAGACTAAACACATCCGTGTGCCCTCGTTCGAAGTTATTAGAGGCGTTGTCGAGCAACCGTTCGCCGCTGTTTCCATATGTGCCAAACAGCGTGAGATAGACATTGGCATCGGTGCCAGCGTCCTTGACCGAGCCGGTGACTACGGTGATGCGATACGTGCTGCTCATGGGGATCTCTCCTTCTCAGAAACACATGCGACAAGATTAATGATCGTGGCCTTACTGCGGGGCCAGCCCAGCACATGTAGCCATCGTTGACCGACGAGACTCCCTCCCCCTGCAGCCCTGTGGGGTGCTCCCCAGCGGGGCTTCCATGACGAGAGGCTCCTCCGGCATTAGGCGGGTGGGCCGTCCGGAAGGAAGGCCAATCCCCCATCGGGCACAACCCGGATATTCCCCCAAGCAAAGCCCAACTCCTCAAACCGTTGCTCACCGGGGATGTGCGACTTGTAGCCCCCCCGCATGATGTACACCGCGGGATGTGAGCGCTCCCTCAGCAGGGTGCCATCGCGGGGCACGTCCGGGATGCGGGCCAGCGCCCCGTCGGGCACGAGCTGGATGGCCTCCCACGCATAGCCCAGCGCGGTAAACTCCTCAGGGTTAACGGTGTGGAACTTCGCCCTGCCAGCGATGACGTACACGTCGGGGTGCGACTGCTCCCTCAGCAGGGCGCCGTCCGGGGGGATGCCCGCGTCGGGGGAAGGCGCCCGCTTGGACTCCTCTGCGCTCACCGTCACCGCGATATTGGCCAGAATGAGGTCGGCGGCGGATTCCCACCCCCCGTCGTAGAGCCGCCCGAGCGCACGCCCGACGCTCGCCACTTGGTCCGGCGGCACCGCCACCCCGCCAAAATACGCGGCCAACCCGGACACAATAGGCGCCGCAAGCGGGGTCCACCCGCCGCGGTCAATCTTCGACTTGATGTCCTTAATCACCGCGCTTTCCAGAAAGACGGTGTAGTACAGTTGATCGTCGGGCCGATAGCTTAGACGATGGGAAATCTGGCCCGTGACGGTCAGCCTCGACCCGCTCCGGCTGAATTCGGCGGGCTTGACATTGAAGCCGTGATCGAAGATCGAGACCCCCTTTTTCTCGGGGCCATACAGGGCGGCATGAACGGCAGCTTCCATTGACATGGCTCTCACCTTTCCTTGAATGGTTGTTCGTTCAGTGACATTGGATCAGCCTTCAACAGCATCTGGCGGATGTTCGGTTGAAGGGTTTTTTGCAGGCTTCACAGGCGCTCTCTCGTCGAATCCAGCGCTGTACAACTGATGGACATGCGATTGCCCCTTTCTCGAGCGGCCTCAGCGCCGCGTCCATGCGCTGACGTGTGTCGTGACCTTCCTGGCGATTGCGCCGTGTGTGGGCTGTGCTCGGGGCTATGGCGGAATCTGCTGATCCGTGAAGAAGCCTCTGGCATGCCGCCAGACTTCCAGGACCAGCAGGAGCAGCGCCCCCAGCTGGAAGAGGACGCAGCGAAGCTGCCTACAGAGCGGGCTGATCCTGCTGAGGAGGGTTGTCATCGTCGACAGGGTGCGTAGCATGCGCTTCCGCCCCTTTTTGCTGTGTTTCATAGCATCTCCTCATAACACCATCTCCAAGGGGCCGCCCGCAAACGGGCGTCGGGTCACCCCAATGGCTCGGAACCGATCCCCATCGGGCTGCACGCCCCTCACTTATATAGGTAAAAGGGGAAATCGTTGGTGCCAAATCTTCTAATCTTTCAGAATGTTCCGCCCGTTTCATCGTGTAGAAGGTTGCTAAGGTTGCTTCGGATTTCAGCAATGCTCTGCTTGAGGAGTTGGCCCACACGTCGTCGACAGCAGTGGACGCGTGCGGCAATTTGCTCTTGGGAATACCCTTTGACGTAGTAAAGACGGATAATCGTGCGCTCGCGCCTCGGCAATTGGGAAATCGCCCCATGAAGACGCTCGATCAGGATGCGGCAATGTTCAGGGAGGTCGCCGGATGGGTCGTAGTGATGCAGGGACTCAGGCTGGCGCCACCGCCCGTCGCCCGCTTTTTGCAAGGCAGTTGTCTTGAGGGTCTCAAACCAGGTATCCTTTTTGCATAAGATGACATGTCGAGGCCAGCTTGCGTTTTCCTCTTCGAGGACGCTACGGCGGTAGTCATTCACATGTGGGGGATACGTACTCCAGTTCACCACGGTCTCCTTTGTGAGACCGCGAGACAACTACCCCCCACAGCGTACAAACATGGGGGCGCGTTGGCAGGGAAAGGCCCAAAGCGTAATCTCGCAGCCTCAGCACAGTACGTGCAAGCGGGTTGATAGCGGGGATGGCCGGCCAAGCTCACTCCCCGCCACGCTGACGCGATGCGCTTTACCTTGCGTGCTGACGTGCTTCCCCTTACCGTGCGTTCATCATTCAGTCCTCCCTTCCCGTCTTGTGGAATACCCGACCAGCATGTTTTAGACATATAAGTATTTGATTTCAAAGTATTTTTAAATGAGCTGCTTGCGTATATAGAGCAAGATCTATGCCATTGGGCGGCACGCGCAACCCTGCACACAGGTCCTAAAGGTGGCAAACTTAAGCAGCTGATTTTGAAGGAACTGGTTGGATGGCTGATTATTGGCAGGTGAGTTTAAGCATGTCCTATTCAGCGGTCATGAGAGCGGCTTTTTGAAAGAGGGTTTTGATTTAAGTATTGCTTTTGCGGGGTTGTTGCCTGGTGCTTGCATGTCCTATTCAGCGGTCATGATGGTGACTATATGTGCCATTCTGGACATATACCCGCTTGTTAGCGAATTCACTAGACCCATATTCTTGCGGTGGAGGCAACCACGATAAATCAGCGGTTCTGGCACTTCTGGGCAAGCCGTCAACAGTGTCCATGTTTGCGACATGATAAGCCGGATAAGACGAGTAGGGCCATTTCTTCAGCAATGAGAGCCCAGCTTCGTTGCCAGCTATCTCGCCTTCGCATTTCGTGTGATGAGGTGAGGCCAGAACCGCCGTCTCGCTTCCGCCACCCGTTCTGGGGCATTGAGAAAGTCACTAGGCCAGAACGCCCCCCAAGCGCGCCCATCCGGGGCGTACCAGGTCGGCTTTTTGGGGCGGGCTTCCCCCTTCGCGACCAGGGCAATGTCTAGGAGTTTTCGGCCCGTGTTCGCGTCGATCGTCTTACCAAACAGGGGGACGGTCAAGGCGTGGAGGGCTTCCACCACGGTACTACGTCGAAGGCCAGAGTACCGCACCAAAGCATTCGTCGACAACGGTTCGGCTCCTCGCTGCTTGGCAAGGGCTTTCTCCTGAATGACGGCCTTCCGCTTCTCGGGAGCCTCGATCCTCTGGTCCTGATCGTCCCCCATACGGTCCCAATTGCCATCGAGCTCGTGCGCGAGCCGCGACAGATAGGCCGCTTCATCCCCGATCGGATCCAGGCAAGCGAGCACGATATACAGATGCCGGTAAGCGGGCTTGGGGAGCAAGGACCACGTCCCGCCATAGAATAGGCGGGCGGGAAGCTTGACATGGAGCTCATCTCCTTGTGGGTACAGGAACGCCGCCAGACGGTAATAACTGCTGTACCCACCTGCCGGCTGAGGGCGCGGCCGCCGCTCGACCTCCGCCAGCCCCTCGCCCGTCAGTCGCCGAAGCGCACCCGTCGCCGTATCTTTCGTGACCCCCGCCAGGGCTGCCATCTGCCGCCGCGACAGGAACTGCCAACTGGTCCAACCATTCCCCGAATCGTGCTCATGGGGCAAGGGATGCAGTGCGAGCACCGGCAGGACGGAGGTCGCGGCACCCCCTCCGCGTGTCGTGCCCTCGGCGCGCCATAGATGTGCCCATGTGCCATCCCGCACGAGCCGTACCGGACAGCGCCAAGCGTGATCGCGGTACTTCTGGCGGTCCGTATCAGTGAATAGCCACCGCTTGGCGTCTTGGTAAGGTCTCTTTGCCATTGCGCTGCCTGAAGTGTCCACGGATCTGCTATACGGATTTGGACACATCATTCTGCAAAACTCTCGAAGAGACTCCGTTGAGGCGCATGGAGCCCTCGTCGAGGACGCTGCGACCGTCGATAGGGAGGCATCTGCCACACCAGTCGTATAACGCCCAAGGTGGCTTCCCGGTAGTAACGGAGAAATTTTTGGCGCTAAGGGCGAGGCGCCCCTGGCTGACGCAGGGGTCGTAACCCGTGCCGGGCCCACACCTCCTCGACATTGAAGTGATACTTGTAGGCGCGCGAGAACATCCGGTGCCCTACCTGGGAATGGGGCCGATTTCTGCGCATGCATAATGCGAATGGCACGCGGCACGTACCTGAGAACTGCAGCATCCTGCCTGAGAACATCCTGTCCTACCTGAGAACCGCGCCGCCTGCGCACGCTCGGTGCGAATGACACAGGCGTGCCCGCCAGGTCGCCTTCCGGGTAGAAAACGATGCGTTGAAGATCTCTCCTTCGACTCCCTGCGCCCGTACCAGGCGCTTAGAACGCAAGTACCGGGAAGTCTGGGGGCAACCCCAGGTACACCTGCCCGACTGTCTCGTACCGGGTCTCGGCGCCAAAGGCATGATGCCGCAGGACCTGGACGTCGATGAGGGGAAGATAGGTCCATGCGCCGAGGAAGTCCTAAAAACTCTTCCTTACTCTCGATCGGGTTGTCACAGACCATATGACCCCTACTTGGCGATGCGTGCCTCCATGAGGCACAGCGCGGGACCAGTTATTCCTTTCCCGGACGGACAGGGCGTACCGTCAATTCGATGATCTTACCGTTCTGGGCGAGGAAGTACATGCGCCTGGCGTAGCCGGGTTCGACCATCGTGCCGGCGTTGACCGCCGGCAGCAGTGGCGACCGTGCGATCTCATCTCCGGTATCAGCATTCCGCCAGACAACCCAATCCTGGGTGTTTGCACCTAATTGTTGGCCGGGGGGCACGTCCGTGCCGACGAGGACACGACGCTGCACCGGTCCAATGAGTGCGAGGAACTCGGTGGTGCGCTGCGGAGCCGTCCAGACCGTATGCAGGCCGTCATCACGCAGTTCCAGGGCGGCGACCTCGCCAGCGCCGCCATCCAGGGCAAAGATCCGGCTGCGCTGAGGATCGACAGATACGGCAGAAGGCGAGAAGCTTTGTGGCGACGGAACAGCCGCGAAGGGCTGGCTGCTGAACTGCCTTGAGGCATCGGCCTGGTTGATCGCGACCACGCTCAGAGGGGTGGCGGCGGGAGTGGAGTTGGTCTCGAAAATGACCCAGTCATTCATCGCTGCGGGCGCGGTGGGTCCACTCTGACCAGGCAGGACCACGGCGCCGGGGTTCCATGAGGTGTCGAGCGTCAGGCGTCCGTCCTCGAAAATGTAGCGGAACACGGTCGTCTGGCCCGGCAGATAGACATAGGAATGGTTCTCGAACACGGTCGCCGTAATGCGGCCGCCGATAAACTCGGGAGCCACCACTTGATCGATGATCTCGAGCGTGCGGGGATCGATCGCCACCACCACCGAATTGGGCACGTCGGTCGGATCCGGGCAGTTCAGGAAGGCGGAGAAACCCTGTTCCTCACACCCCGCCTGCCGATACACACTCTTCGCGACCAGCGTGCCGTCAGGCCAACCATTCAGGCCGTTGTAGGAGGTGTCGCGCGGCGCCGCCAGCGTGGGCAGCTCTATCTGGCCCAGCACCTGCCCATCTTGGGGATCCAGCTTCGCTAGCCGGTACCCATAGATCAAATACAGAAGGCCATCCTGCAAGGCGCTCAGGACGCCCGGGTAATTCCACTCGTTGGTCTCGACCGTATTGATCAACTGGTTAAACCACACGGTTTGCAGCGTCTGCGGATCGACCCGCGCGACAAACGACCCTGTCCCGCCTCTATCGCCGAAGGCGCCTCCGAAAATGAAGAGCGAGTCGCGACTGAGATACACCACGTTGTACGGCGTTGGATACGCATCGGGCGAGACCCGCACGTTGACCGCGTTGTCGCGGACGAATGAGCCGGTGAAGTGGGCCTGCGTAAACAGCTTGGTGCGGGCCGAGTCATAGTGTTCGAAGGCCAGCAGCGACGGGAACCACGGGGGATTGCTGCCACCCTGGGCGCCAGCAGGGGCTGGCATCGAGCTGAGGTTGGGAGCCGAGAGCGCGACACAGACCACCGCGGTTGCAGTGGCGATGAGCGCCGTCACTATCCGGGTAAAACGAGCGTGCTTTGGCATGGTCTCAATGTCTCCTGTTCCCTCCGCGTGACCGCGTCGCGGTGGGTGTTCACCATTTAGTCTGAAATTCCCGAATGGCATCTTCGGGTGACAGGTTCATAGAGAGTTCCGTGGTGGTGATCCGGTCATGCCCCAGGAGATATTGCAGGGTCCGGGTGGTGATGCCGCGTTGTAAGCAGTTCACCGAGAAGGTGTGCCGCAACACGTGCGGGGTCACCGGCTTGGCGATGCCGGCGCGGTTCGCCACCCGCTTGACAATCCGCTCGATCTGGCGGGCGGTGACGCCAAAGGTGTCCTGCATCGTGTAATGATGCTCGATCAGCAAGCGTACCCGGTCGGTCATCGGCAACACCCGGCGCTTCGAGCGCTTCCCAGACGGACCACCCTTCCCCTGGATGGCCAAGCGTCGCTCTTGCCATAGGATGTGGTGTTTGGTGAGCTGCGCCAGTTCAGAGACCCGCAGCCCGGTGTCGAGCAGGATTAGAATCACTTGCCGCTCGCGTAAGGATTCACACGCCTGGATGAGACGATTGCCCTCCTCCAGGGAGAGGGGGTCGCGTGTGTATTGGCGTGGCATGCGTGTCCCGCCTGTCTGGAGAGCGTGCCCGGGGCGCCATGGTTGACCGGTGGTCGTGTCCGGTCCCTTGGAGGTCGATTATACTCCAGAAAGGCGACATCAGGTCGGATTTGTCAGCGTGTGGGCTCGCGCCGCCTCGGCCTTTCGTGTGGGGGTTGGGGGCGTCGATGTCGCCTTTCTACTCAGAAGGCGACCTGGCGGGCACACCTGTGTCATTCTCACCCAGCATGCGCAGAATACGATGTTCTCAGGTAGGCCGTGATGTTCTCAAGCAGGATGCCGCGGTTCGCAGGTAGGCACCTCGCCTCATTCTCACTAAGCGTGCGCAGAAATCTGCACCGTTCTCACGTAGGACGCTTGATGTTCGCGCGCACCTACACCTAATACCCCCCGCGGGGCTCACGGTGCCTCAGCGCCCTCGACCGCCGCGAAGAGCTCGGCCAGGACCCGGTCAATGCTCTCGACCTCCATGCGCTGTAGATAGGGGCCCGCCGCCTCCAGGTGGTGTTGGCCCAAGTGATAGAGCAGTTTGGCGCCATCAACCTGCTTGGCCACCGGCAGCCAGGCGGGCAGCAGGGCGCCGCAGAAGCGGCAGCGGTAACGCTTACGGGTGTGACGCTGAGGGGTCATGGGGGTTACGCCTCCCCTGCCTGATTCGACGAGTTATCGGAGTCCAAGCCATCCGGCAAGGAGGCCCAGCACAAAGAAGGTAAAGCTGAGTCCGAACCGCGCCACCCAGAAATCTAGCGAGGTGAAAATGCTCCGGAGTGACGAGGGGCGTCGGACCAGGCCTTCGATCGCCTGCTGCTGCTCGGGGGTCAGCTCTAAGAGCGCTCGCTGTTGCCGCAATCCCTGCAGCTTCGTTTCGATCTCCTGTATGGCGGTGTGTCTAGTGGCCACTTCACTTTCAAGGCGCGTGAGCAGCTGCGCTGCCTGATGGGAGTTCTCTTCTAGACTATGGAAGACCGCGGTCAGTTGCTCCTCGAGTCTTTCTTCGGGCTGTACCGCTGATAGTCCGTGTCTTCTTTCAGCCGCAGACTTGATAAAATTAACCAAGAGAGAGAGAAGGGCTCCAAGAAGCGCTAGGGTTACTGGGCTTAATAGCACGTCCATCGTCAGCCCTCCTCCTCAGGTGCCGATACTCGACGGTCGCTCAGCGCTTTCCATAGCAGCTCCTGCACCAGTTGACTCGGGGAGATGTTCCGCTCGGCAGCCAGGGCGGTGAGCTCGTCACGGATGGCGTCCAAGATCCACAGGTTCCAACGCACCGCTTTGCCTTTCGGGTAGGGGGGCAGTGCAGTGATCTGCACCGGTGTCTGCACTGGTGGATGGTCGAAGCGGTCGAGCACCGCCTGGACGAGCTGGCGGAGGCCTTGCACCTCGTCTTCGAGCCGATCAAGCCGCGGCACTGGTCCAGTGTCCAAGGGCTGCACTGCACCGGTGTCTGCACTGTGCACTGCACCGGTGTCGATCTTCTGCACTGATCTCTGCACTGGTGCGGGGGGGTCCTGCTGCCGGGCCTTGGCGCGTCGGCTGGCAGAGGCGCCGCCGCGGGGTCTCGGCTGAATCTTCCCCTGGGCCGCCAGCGCGGCCGATCGGGACGCCACCGTGCCCAGCGGGCAGCCCAGCGCCTGGGCGATGTCGCGGTAGCTGGCGCCCTCCTGCCACAGCTGGATGAAGTGGGCCTCCTCGGCGGGGGTCATGGGGCAGGCGGCTCCTCATAAGTGTTGTGCGTTTGAACGGGCAACACTTACCTCACCACTAGCCGTGTTGCACCAGCCAGGCGACTCTCAGGTCCTGGGGGAGGACGTCGAGCGGAGTCTCGGCCCGCCAGACGAACGTCACCCGTCCGGGATACCCGCTTCCCCACCAGGTCGACAGTCTCCGCCCGACCCGTGCACTCTGCAATCTCCCCTTGCGCTCCAGGCTGCGAACCGCCCGTTCAATGGCTGAGACCTGGGCTGGCGCTGGGGGTTCCGGGTAGGGGTAGCAGGCGGCGGTATGGTCATAACACTGCACGGGGCAGCCGGGGATACGATAGGGCTTGCAGTCGCACACGGGCCGGCTGCGCTCCCAGGGGTCGACGCTCTCTTCGTCCAAGTGGATATAGCCAGCGACGGCATAGACAAGGGCCTCCAGCGTGACCCAGACATGGGCGCCCCCGTCGGCCTCAAGGACGGCGAGGATCTGCCGCTCCACCTTGCCGAGCCCTCGGCTCATGCCTCCTCCTTATTCACAACTTGCCGTCCGTGCGGCGACCCGCTTTCGCCCCTCGTTAGCGGGCCTGTGCCAGATACGTGCGAATGCGCTGGTGCATGGCATCAAAGCCTTGCCGTTCGAGCACCTCCCACACATCGAGCCCCTTGCGTTCCCGCCCGATTGGCAGGCGCGTCGCGGCCGTGTAGCGCGATAAGCGATGGGCCAGGCCGCCCATCTCCTGCACGAGGGGACTATAGTGCACCATCACCCACTGCTGAAAGGACGTGATCGACCCCTTGCCCCAGAGCGCCATATCTTTGGCGAGCTCTCCATCTGTGGGGGGAGCAATCTCGACGTCATCGCCCAAGACCTCCTGTAGTTGCCGGGTCATGGCGTCTTCTCGGGCCTGCTCTTCGGGCAACAGGAAGGCGGGGACAGGCCCCGCGAAGGGATCGCCGGCCATGATGATGTCCTGGATGCCCTGATAGCCGATCGCGGCCTTGAGAATGGCGCGACAGACATGATTGGTCCACACCTCCGGCGTATAGCCTAAGGTCTCGTGAATCGGCAAGGCCTCGGCCTGCAGCTGGGCGGTCACACGCTCCCGGAGCACCCACAATTCCCGCTCGATCTGCCACCAGTCGATCATCGTCTGGCTCCTCTCATTCGATGAACAGCGCCACACACTGCCACACGATGAGGCGGATCATCGTCTCAGGCGTACACAAATGACGCGCGGCATACTCCTCCAACGCCGCAGCAGTGGTGTCATCTAGCGCCACGGTGACGGCAGTGCGATCCTTATTCAGAACTTCAGCCTGCTGGCGCCCCGCGGCGGTCAGGTCCACCGCCTCGGCCTTGCCGCCAGGGGTGCGGGCGATCGTCACCAGCCCCTTCGCCGCCAAGCCCTGCAGCGACGTGCTGAGGTTGCCCTTGTCGTGCCCCAGCCCGTGCACCAGGTCCTGATGGCTGGCAGCCATGGTGCCCCGTGTGCGCTGCTCTTCGGCCGCGAGCCAAGCCAGGATGCGGCGTTGCAGACGGGAGAGACGTTCAGCACCCATATGCGACCCCCCCGCGATGCCAGCGATGGTCGGCCACTTCACCCGCGATCAGTCCAGGGCCTCCGCCGCGTCTCGAAGTTGCCGCGCCGCCGCGCCAAAGTCGTCTGTGGTCAGCGTCGGCAGTCGCGCGCTGACCTGTGCGCGCTCTTCAGTAGGGATGTGATTATTCACGACGTACGTCACGGCACCGGCGGGAGTCGAGACGGCCATCCACACCTCCACATTATCCTGACGCATCGCGGGCCAGGCCTCGACCGCCTCAGCGATCTTCAGCATCCACTCCTTTGTCGTCATGACGCACCCCCAAAGGTTGCACATCGATTGGCCTTGTTCCGTGATCGGACACGCCGCCGCCCGCCACAGGACCCACCCCGTACTCCCTGGCCATCGACACTGGGGCCAATCTGACGAACCTCTCCGTTAGTGAGAACTGGGGCAGGCGATACGCAATTCCTTCCGATTGAAACCAGCTTGCTCAGAAAGCGTGAGATATCCTGTGGGACAGACCTGATTGGCTCGGTCATAACAGATATTCCAGCCCAGGCTGGCGCCGCAGGCGATGAGATATTCCACCTCGCCGTTCGGGCGTTTGATCTCTTGAATCGTGGTGCACCCAGCCATTAGCGTCAGTGCGAGGATCGTCGCCATAATGCGCTTCATCTTACTCCCTGGCCGGGGACTTCCATGCTCACCGCTTACAGGCAACGACGAGATTTCTCGTGATGACGGACGCACCGTAAATGCCTGCCACCGTAGCCCCCTGGTCGCCCGTCTGCGTCAGAATGTCATACCCGATGTTGCCACACAAATCCCCTGCTTTCTCGTAGCACTTACCCCAATTCAGCGCCTGCCCCGAACAATCGATCACGTAGCCCTGACGTCCATCTGGGGTATAGGTCTTCGAAGCCGTGGCGCACCCAACCAGCGCTAGCACGACGGCAAGCACAAACACCACACGTGTCATGAATCCCCCTCTCAATCTGCGTTACAGCGACTTCTGTTCTATGACAGCGCTCAGCCCTCCGGCCAAAGATCCGCATCCAGCACCTGGGTCAGCGTCCACGGGCAGGCCTCGGGGAACATCGCCAGCGGCAGGCCGGTGTCATCGTCGCTCACGCGCTCACCGCTCGCGCGCACAGTCAGGACGGCGATCTGGCAGGCGCTCGCCGTGCGCGAAGCCGTGCGCGTCACACCAGAACGGGTTGTGCCGTTCGGGTTTGTCAGGCGCGAGAGAAAACGGCGCCGACGGCGCCCCTTTCTTTTCTCTTGCTCTTTTACTTTTGGGTGAAAGGGATTTCACCTTTTCGCCGTCGAAAATTTCACCTTTTTGCGTCGAAAATTTCACCTTTTCTGTCGGCGCCGATGGTCCCGTTTCTGCCGACGCCAGATGGACGCGATAGAAGTTCACGTGCCCGCGGCCATGGCCCCGCCGAACATCGAGCTCACCGAGGGCCTCGAGGTGGTGAATAAGCTGGATGACGCGGCGACGGGTCAGCGTGGTTTCCTCGGCTAATGTATCAAGTGACGGCCAAGCCCAGCCGGTGTCGGGGTTGACGTGTGAGGCGATGATGAGGAGCAGGTGGCGCGCCGAGCGCGTCGATTTGCTGATCGAGCGGACCTGTGCTACGATTTGCATAGACATGGACGAAGACTCCTTCACGAGGTGCGCTGTTCATGTCGCCGGGGAGCGAGGTGGATCAGACCTCGTTCCCCTTTTTTTTTGGCCAGCCCCGTCTGCTGGACCAGCCAGATATTCCCTCACATAGAGCCCTGATCACCCGTTGATCAGACGCAGCCAGTCGATGATCAGGTCCTGTCACGACCGCTCTGCCCGCGGCCGACACTTCCCTTCGACATCTACGCCTCAGCCTCCCCCGCGCGCGGCTTCGGCGGCCGCCCCCTGGGCGCTGGTTGTGGTCGTGTGGTGGCGCGTAGCAGTGCCTCCAAGGGGATCCCTTTGCGATCGAGGAGCCGCAGCGCCAGCTTCGGCCCGATGCGCCGATGGCCATGCCAGATCATCCAGGCATGCCGGCGATCGATCTGGGCCGCATGCGCCAGGTCGCTCGGGCGTTCAATGCCGTAGGTCTTGAAGAGGTCGTGCAAGTTCATGCCTCCATTATAGCCCGTCATACTGCTGCCTGACAAATACACGCTCATATAGCCTATCGCCCTTCACGTAAAATGTCAAACAAAAACCTGACTTTACTATTGACATGGCTTATATAATATGTTATAATGTCTAACATAAATATGACTATCATATCAATAGGCCAAGCGACAGGCGCCGCGCGTGCGTCATGGCCGCCAGGCCGCCACAGAAGGGAGTATCAGCATGGCAACCGCCACGAAGCCCAAGAAGACCCCCAGCCAGGCGTCGCCCACCCCGCAGGTGCCACCGCCCGCGAACGAAACGCGTGTGCTGCCTGATGGCACGATTCAGCGGTTCAAGGACGGCCAGCTGGTCAAGACCACCCCGCCCCCCAAGGCCAACGGCCAGGCCACCCCGAAGCCTGCCGTCGCGGTTGCCAAAGGCAACCCTTCCAAGGCCGCACCCCCGAAGCCATCGACCGCAGAGCCACGGCCGCCCCAGCCGCCCGCCTCGCTACAGGCGGCGGTGCAGGCGACCGGCAACCCCGAGCAGTTCATCGCCAAGCTTAACACGGAAGACATCTGGGGCTTTCGCTGCATCGACCCCACCGGCCCGAGTCAAGGTGTCATGGTGACGCATTACCGGGGCTACGACATTGTGCGGCAGCATCGCCGCTCCGAGCCGTTTGCCAACAAGCTCTGGCACGACATGCTGAAGGCCGGTTTGACGTGGATCGACGGCGTGATCCATCGATTAGTGGATGAAGAGGCGTAAACGGTGCAGGAAGGGTGTAGGCATCGGCAAACCGTGGCGGCGATCCGCCAGAGCAACCGGTAGGCACACCCGCACCAGAGGAGAACGGAGGTCGTGATGGATCCAGGGAGACGCGGCAGCGCCGCGCGTGCGGCAGGTGGCCGGCCCGGTGTTCGTAGCACCGGGGTCCGGCCGAGGCAATGCAGGCGTAGCTCACCAGAGCAATCACCCGCCCATAGTATGGGCAAGGAGTCCTACCGTGTCAACCTATGACATCAACGTCCCCCAAGCCGATCAGATCGACTACCACGCCGACCTCTGCCAGCAACGGCGACGGTTAGCCCTCGCCAAGATCCACCCCGAAGACCTGCTCGCGGCGGTGATGGCCGACCTCTCCGAGCGGCCGCTCCAGGACCACCCGCTGGGGCATCTCGTCCTGTGGCTGCTCGACAAAGAGCTGACGCCCGGCCATGGCGGGGAGCTCTTTGACGGGCTCAAGCAAGCGGTGACCGCCCAGGTCGAGCGCTTGCTGCAGGAGACGCTGGCTGACCCCCACGCGTGGGAGGACTAGGCCATGGACGCGACCGATCATCACGACCTCCCCGCCGTGCTCCAGGCCAGCCCCCAGCCCGCCATTGCGCCCGAGGTGATGGAGCAAGTCCTCATTGGCGGCGATCTCGCCCAGCTCACCGAGGCTCAGCGCCTGGCCTATTACCGGGCGGTGTGCCAGAGCCTGGGGGTCAACCCGCTCAGTAAGCCCTTTGAATATCTGTGGCTCAACGGCAAGCTGCGGCTCTATGCCTTGCGGGATTGCGCTGATCAATTGCGTCGGCTGCACGGCATCAGCATTTACATCACCAACCGCGAGCGCATGGGGGATATC
>JBKPCR010000077.1:0-18028 GCA_046727435.1 bacterium
CATCGATGGCAAGCCTTTGCCCCTTGATGAGCTCAAACGTGAGGTCCTCCAGTTCCTCGGCATCGAGTTGGAAATGCCGCTTGAGCATGCGGCAGGTCAGACGTCCTCGACGCTGGAGCATGGCCAGGGCTTGGTCCAGAATCTCCTCGAAGGTCATAGCCGACCCTCCACCACTTTGGCACGTGTGCCAAGGGAGAGCAAAGTCCATCAAGGTGGGGTCTATATAGGAAGAGCACCGCGAGTATACCAGCAATATGGAGGAGTGGCAGGAGAAATTGCACCGCTCTGCAGGGCCCCTCGCACTGGGCTATCGGGAGGAAGTCGGAAAAATTTCAGAAACAAGGCAATGGCCTGTCGCCCACCGTCTCCTTAACGCACCACCCCCTGAATAATTACAGATCGGCTATTCCTCATCCATGGAGGTGACGACCGTTTTTTCACGCTCCTTTCCTGAGACCACCGCCCTCCAGCTCAACTCTTGGCATCTCGACGACACCGTCACCCATCGGGGGTCATACGCGTTTGGGAACGGAGAATTAGACAGTACAGTCAACAATGGCCAACCTGAAGAGGTCGGTTTTCCGCATACTTGCACACCGGCGATTTGCCACAATCAGACAGAATATTCTGTCTGATATATGGCCACCTCAAAAAAATCCAAACCCAAGACGAGACGTGGCTCCGGTACGATGCAGTTCCTCACGCAAGAGGAGCTGAAGCGCCTCTTGGCGGTCATCAAGGACAAGCGCGATAAAGCCCTCTTCCTCCTGGCCTATCGTCATGGACTGCGCGCGTCGGAGATCAGGTTGCTGCAGCGGACCGATGTTGACCTGAAGCAGGGGAGGATCACCATCCACCGCCTCAAAGGATCCCTCTCGGGCATCTACCCTTTGCAGCCCGACGTTATCAAGCTGCTGCGCGCGTACCGACTCCTCACCGTATCTCTTCATCTCCAACCGCGGGGTGCCCATCGATCGGCGCACGTTGTGGTGCGCCATGCAGACCTATGGCGAGAAGGCGGGCCTGCCGCCGGAGAAACGGAAGTTCCATAATCTCAAGCACTCCATCGCCACCCACCTCCTTGACGCCCGCGGAGAACTCCGCTTTGTACAGGATTGGGTGGGCCATAAGAACGTTCAGAACACCACCAAGTACGCCCAACTGACCAACCCGCGGCGTGATGAGGAGGCCCGGAAACTGTTTGCGGACCATCGTGTCGTCTAATATGGGCATGCAACTGTAAGTGCAGTCTGCTGTGGGCCTCTCAGAGCTTCTTGGTTGGACATACGAACCTATGGTGCCCATTCGCGAGTTAGACACAACTTCTGTAGTGCATAGCAAACTGTCTTATCCGAAGATTTATGATGGATTGGAGAGATTTGAGCGTAGTTCAACGCTTAGAATTGTTTCGAGACAGAGCCGAAGAATTACGACAGACACGATTTTTGAGAGATACTCTTGTAGCAGGGTATGAGTTGAAAATTGAGGCGCAACTTATTCCCGGTACAGATGATCAATATGAGACTATATTTTCGATTTATCCATATAATACTGAATACTTGCGTTTATTTCTAACACTCTTCCACGATTTTTCTTGAAGAATGATCCTATCATAAATCTATTTGCAATATATAATCTCTGCCACCAACATCTGTTGAATAAGCAATATAAAGCCTACCTAGCAAAATCTCGTCAGATCGCTGCATATGCATTAAAAACAAGCTGCTTTCATCTGAATGTGAATGCGCACGATATGTCTCCAGAATTTGTCAGTGATGTTTGAATCAATGGTTACTATTTTCACGATAATATAGAACATGGTGGTTTCTTGAGGTCTTTAGCTCCTTACAAGCATATGGTGCTACATACTTACTTTTTTTGACTATTTAAGAGATATGACTAAGCAAATTTTATATGTCAGCAATATTGTCGGTAGTGTCCTAAATCTGAGTTGTCGCCTTTAGAGTGGTGCCCACTGGGCATAGCTCATCTGGATAGCAACGCACTTTTAGGACACTATGATATTGTCAACACTGCTCTCAACGAAGGATCGATTAGATCGGCCTAGTATCGCAGTAAAAACTGGGAACTCACAGTTGGTGATGAAGGATGAAGTGAATGTTACCCGCACGCCTCCGTCCCAGTTCTGCTTCCCGCTTGCATCAGCAGCCACCCGATCAGGATGAACAGCACATCACCGACGGCGAGAAACGTGAGATTATACACCGTGTAATTCGTGGGTAATGTCCCAGATTTGTTGTTTGCTAAATCTGTAAACCAAATTCATCACGGTTCATGAATAATCCCATGACAATATCATGCATCCGCACGGATTTGGAAAAGCAGAGCGTCTTGCGGGCTAACCGTTTGATCCGCGTCCGCAGCGTCAGGTGTTTTCTTTCAATCTTTTGGGTGTTATCTTTGCCAAGCGCATGCTGCTCTGAGGTGAGATGTCTTTGGTAGGTCCCCCCATCATCCGTATAAAACCGAGAAATGCCACATGGGGCCAAGAGTTGCTTCAACTGTAAGAACACCGTAGCAGTGTGCGAGCCGAAGACATACGCGAGGACGGTACCGCTTTGAGGATCGATGGCGTGCCATAGCCAGCGCTGCTGCGCTTTCTGCCGAACAAAGCTCCACATTTCATCCATTTCAGCGGTGTCAATCTGCTGGACGACCACATGCCATGCGTCAGCAGGTTCTTGTGTCAACAACGCGTTATTGACGTGTTGGATGACAGGTGCTTTTTTTCATGTGTCCAGGACTGTCGTTGGCCTGATATGTTGCACACGAGCCGTATCACGAAGACCACTTCCATGCATCGTCAGATCAATGATCTGTTGTTTCACTGCTGGTAATCGTCCTTTGTAAACAGATGTTGTGAGAAATGTTTGCTGAGCCCAATGAGGGTGGCGACAAAGAAAACGTTGTTTTCCATCCGTGGTGTTCCCATGTTTCACCACATCAGTACGCTGACAAGTCGGACAATGAATGGGTGAGAGAACCATCAGTAGCGTTCCTGAAATGATAGCCACGAGCCTGTATGGGACGTCCTTGGCGTTCAGCTCTCCGTCCGCAAGGAGAAGATGCCATAGAGCTAAGAATAGGCCAATTGTCCAAGATATTCAACAAATCTGGGACACGACCCCTTTAATATTGATCACGTGACTGTGATGGAGCAACCGGTCCAGAATCGCGCTGGCCACGATCGGATCCCCGAAGACCTCGGCCCACTGACCAAAGCTTTGATTGGCCGTCAGGATGATTGCTCCCCGCTCATAGCGGCGCGAGATGAACTGGAAGAACAGATGGGCGCCATGCCGATCGATTGGGATATAGCCAATCTCATCGATAATGCGGAGCTTGGGCACCGTATAGAGCTTCAAGCGGTCCTCGAAGCGATTGTCGGCATAGGCCTTCGTCAGTGTGGCGATGAGCGATAACGCCGAGGTGAAGAGCGTCCGATGCCCCTGCTGAACCGCCTTCAGGCCCAGCCCAATGGCCAAATGGGTTTTCCCCGTCCCTGGTGGACCCAGGAACACGATATGCTCGCCGTGTTCCTGGAAGCGCCCGGTGGCCAGGTCCTGGAGCTTCTTGCGATCGACCGACGGTGGAAAGCCATAGTCGAAGCTCTCCAAGGTTTTGCGATAGGGAAAGCGGGCCATGACCGTGCGCATCGCCACGGCCTTCTCCCCCTTGGCCATCATCTCTTCGCTGAGGAGCCGGTCCAGGAAGTCAGCATAGGTGACCTCCTGGGCACTGGCGTCTTGGAGAAGGGTCTCAAGCCGCTCCTGCGCTGTAAAGAGTTTGAGGTGGCCGAGATGGTCGCGCAGGCGGAGGCGCTGGGGATTAGTCATGGCTCACCTCCGGCCCGAGGAGGGCTTCATAGGCGGCCAACTCTCT
Source organism: bacterium (assembly GCA_046727435.1). Classification (GTDB taxonomy): domain Bacteria; phylum Tectomicrobia; class Entotheonellia; order J063; family CAVPRW01; genus CAVPRW01. The sequence goes on from JBKPCR010000077.1 coordinate 3,904, forward strand.
GACTGCCACCTCTGGGAGTGTGCCCGTCCAACGCGTCGGGCGCACGGGTCATGGCTCTGGGTCGCGCCAGGAGGGGGCCCCGGACGGCGGAGCATCGCCTAATGGGCCGGTTCCACACAGCGCTGGTGGTGGCCGTGAGCCCGGCGATGGGTCGCGATGAGGGTGCCCTGATGATAGATCTGCACGGTTGCCACTGCACCTCCACGCTCTGTCCCACATAGGCCGCGGGCACCGAGTAGCGGTTGGTCTCGATTGTGACCAGGCAATCGCGAGCCACCGTCCGCAGCATACTGGCCTGGAGGACATAGGGGGGCTGCCCCAGGCGGGAGCGCAGGTGTTCTTCGGCGAACGCCTCGGCCGGCTTGCGAAAGGTGGTCCCATGAATCCGCTGGTCGACCACGCACGTCACCCACGCGTGCGCCGTCGGGTTCAAGGCCTCCCAGTTGGGAAACGCTCGCCCCAGGACGAAACTGCGTTTGACGTACTTAACGCTTGACTCCACCTTGCCTTTCGTCTGCGCCCGATAGGGCCGGCACAGGCGCGGCGTGAACCCGTAGTCGCGCGCGAAATCCCAAAACAGGGGGTTCCAGGCAATGACCCGGCCCTCCCGGTCGCGTTTCAGCACCACCGTTTTGGGATTATCGTAGAGCAGCTCCGCCGTGAGGCCGCCAAACCAGCCAAAGGCGTGTTCATGACAGGCCATCAGCGTGGCTACCTGCTGATCACGTGTAAACTCGACATACAGGCGCCGGGAATAGCCCAACACCATGACAAACACCTGGACACGCGCCGACTGCCCGCCAATCTCGGCCCAAGTCGTACCCCAATCCATCTGGGCCTGCCGGCCAGGGGCGGTTTCAAACCGCCGCGTAGCCTCCGCCAGCCGATCCCGCTCGGCGCGCAGCAGCCGCACCGCCAGCTTCACCATCTCGTAGCCACCCAGATAACCCCGCTCCTGGAGCTCGTGGAAGATCCGGTAGGCGTTATAGTCGACCTCCCCGGCACGCTGGCAGGTATACTCGAGATACGGGGTGACCACCGTGGACCGCGAGACGGTCCGGCGATAGGGCTCTGGTCGCTCTTGGGCCAGGATCCGTTTGACCGTCTTACGATCCAGGCCCAGCTCCCGCGCCATCTTGCGTTTCCCGTGCCCCTGGCGAAAGCGCGCATGCACCTCCGTCCACAGCTCGAAGTCAATCATTGGGCTCTCCCCTACCACACGTTTTTGGGGAGAGCTTACCAACAGCTCTGTCATCTCACGCCCTCCATCAGGAGGGGGTGGGGGCATTTTCATCCATCGCAAAGGGGGATTTTTACATTATCGCTATTCCCGGACCGCGGCCCCGGCGGCGCCGCGTGTCCCGTTCTGTCGACTCGCAACCCCTCAGCATCACAGGGATCCTCTGGGCAGGATCCCATAACAGCACTTCGGTCAACTCGCCTTCTCCTGTCTCGATCACGGTGCATCACGGCTGGCACCCCTGCCCCAGCCATGCCCCTTGACGGCCACCAAGGTACCTCAAAGGTCCCGCATAGCTCTGGGTTCTTGGGGTATCATGGGGGTTATCAAGGGACCGAGATGTCCGCCATGCCTGGTGGCGGGCGGCTCACACACCTGGAGGACCCCATGCAGACCGATGAAATTTTCACCGTCGAAGAGGGGGCGGCGTATGCCAAGATCGCCCCGAAAACGTTACGCAAGTGGCTGAAAAGCGGCCAGCTCCCCGGCCTCCGCGCCGGGCGTCACTGGCGCGTGCAGAAGAGCGCCCTGCAGCGCTTTCTCCGGGAGCAGGGCCAGAAAGCCGTGAAGGGAGCCTGAGCCATGAGCACCTATGACACCGATTTCTACGCCTGGACGCAGGCCCAAGCCGCGGCGCTGCGGGCCAAGGACTGGGCTGCCGTCGATGTCGAGCACGTGGCCGAGGAGATCGACAGCATGGGCAAGCGCGATCGGCGGGCCGTGGAGAGTGACCTGGAGGTGCGGTTGCGCCATGGCTTGAAGTGGGTCTACCAGCCCGCGCGCCGGAGTGGGAGCTGGCGACGCACCCTGATGGTCTCCCGGCAACGGCTGGCCCGGCTCCTGCGGGACCACCACACGCAGCGGGCGGAGCTGCCTGACCTGATCCCTTGGCCTATGCCGATGCTCGGGAGCTCGCGGCGGCGGAGACCGACTTGCCCCTGGCGACGTTCCCCGCGGCGTATCCCTGGCGGCCCGAGCAGGTGCTGGCGGCGGACTTTCCCCCGGAGGCCTGAGCCGATGCGTGCGAGATATAAGCGCGACGGGCCCCGCTGGCGATCATGGCGCGAGGATGACAAGGGACATGCTGAAGATCAATTGGCATCATGCCGGCATTTTGCTGGCGCTGGTCGGGCTGGGAGCCATCTTGTCGGTGGTCGAGGCGCACCTGGATCGCCTGGGCTGGCTGGTGGCCCTGGCCTTGCCCTATCTGTTTACGACCCTGGTGGCCTGGACACGGTGGCACCGCCAGCGGCAAGCGATCACCGCCCTGAACCTGCTGCTCGGCTGGACGTTGGTGGGTTAGGTCGTGGCGCTGGTCTGGGCGCTCGTACAACCGACGCCCGACGCGATGCCAACCCGGACGCCGCCGTCATGAACCTCCTCCGGCCGCGACTGTTGGCGGCTCTGGCCCTCCTGCTCCTGGCCCTGGCGAGCCCCGCCCTGGCCGGCCCCGTGCGCTGCACCACCTACGAGGAAAAGACGCCCGGCCGCTTGCAGACCCTGTGTGACGACGGCACGCGGGCGGTGTCGACCTGGAACCGGACCCTGGGGCGCTGCGAGAGTACCGTCACGCCGCCGCCGGGGCAACGCTGCACCGAGCAGCTCAACCCGAAGACCCGCTAGTGGGGGGGGCACTGTCGATGATCGTCACCAATGAGACCAATGGAGAGGAGCGTCACATATGCACGGCCTCATCATCGGGTTTTCGGTCGTCCTCGTCGGCTGTGCCATGACGCCGCGGTTGGCCAATGTCAGCGGCGCCGAGGGCAACAAGCCCGAGCAGTATGAGCAGACCATTCGTGAGCACCTGCGCGTCACCCTGCTCGACCCCCCCACAACGTGCAGGATTTCCGCGTCACGACGCCCGAGCGGACGTGGTGCACGATTCCTCCAGGAGGCGGGACCTTTTATGGCTGGCGCGTCAAGGTGCAGTACAACGCCAAGAACGCCTATGGGGGATACACAGGGCTGCGGCAATCCGTCTACTGGTTTCATGGCGAGCGCATCGCCTTGATCACTAGTGATCCCGACAGATGCCCAGAGGCATGGTAGGGGAGAGAGAATCGTCAATCGTCGCTAACTATCCGTAAGGCTGATTGAACCGACCACTATATCTGGCAGATTAACCTCAATACTCATAGCCATGCGGAGGAGATATGAGTGATGGCGAACGAGGAACATCTCGCACGGCTGAAGCAAGGGACCGATGCGTGGGATCGATGGCGAGCAGCCAATCCTAAGGTGAGACCAGATCTTAGTGGAGCAATTCTCACCGGGGCGAACTTTAGCAGGGATAATCTTGAAGAAGTGGACTTCTCTGGGGCAAACCTTGATGGGGCAAACCTCAGCGAAGCAAACCTCTCTAAAACGGATCTCAGCGGGGCGGAAATTGAGGCGGATCTCAGTGGGGCGGATCTTAGTGGGGCAATTCTCTCCAGGGTATTCCTTCATAGAGCTATCCTTTGCAATGCGGACCTCGCTGAGGCAAACCTTACAGGGGCAATGCTCGCTGATACGGACCTCACCAGAGCTAGGATCGGATGGACCAATTTCGGAGCAGTCGACCTGCGCAACGTCCATGGGCTGAAAACTATTAGGCACTATGGACCATCAGTTATTGGCATCGACACGCTCTATCGCTCGCAAGGCAATATCCCCGAGGTCTTTCTCCGGGAAGCTGGTGTCCCCGAGGACTTCATCACCTACATTAAAGCGCTGGTTGGGCGCCCCTTCGAGTTCTATTCTTGCTTTATCAGCTATTCGAGCAAGGACCAAGAATTCGCCGAACGCCTCTATTCCGATTTGCAAAACAATAGAGTACGCTGCTGGTTTGCACCTCATGACGTCCAAGGCGGTCGAAAACTCCACGAGCAGATCGATCAAGCTATCCGCGTCCATGAGCGTCTGCTGCTGATCCTCTCACCCCACAGCATGGCTAGCGAGTGGGTGAAAACTGAAATTGCCAAGGCCAGGCAACGCGAGGTCCGGGAAAAACGACAGGTGCTCTTCCCAATGCGTCTGGTCTCATTTGAAGCTGTGCGTGATTGGCAATGCTTTGACGCAGATACAGGAAAAGACTCTGCCCGTGAGATTCGCGAGTTCTTTATCCCCGACTTCAGCAACTGGAAGAACTACAATGCATATCAGGTGGCGTTTCAGCGACTACTCCGTGACCTGAAGGCGGATACCGAATACTTGCCCGCATAGTGAAGATTGGAGCAGTCATGCGTTCGTATGAACGGCTGACCGACGCTGCTCCTCGAACTGCTGAACGTCTCGAACGTTCGGAACGTTAGGAACGTTCCACGAGGAGAGAGAGCCCCGCTCGATGGCGGAATTGCTGAAGCTCCGACAAGCCGCGTGTTTAATCAGCGTCTCACCTGGTCGGCTGTATCGCGCCATCGCCGATGGCCGGCTCATGGCGGCGCTCGGTGGAGGGCCCGGCAAGCCGACGCTGGTCAGCCTGGAGGCGCTGCAGACGTTCTGCCAAAGCGAAGGTCTGCGGGTTCCTGATGAGGCCGAGATATCAGAACGTTCAGAACGTCTCGCACGTGCAGAACGTCCTGCACGTGCGAGACGTTCTGAACATGCCGAACGTTCCACCACCCCTAATGATGACACGCGCGCTCTGCAGGCCCTGGAGACCCTGACGGGGCAGTATCTCGCCCAAATCATGGCGCGACAGAGTGATTATATCGAGACGTTTGTTCGAGAGGAGCTCTCCCACCTCGTCGAACGTGTGCTGGAGCGTGTGGTCGATCAGGTGATGGAACGTATCACGGAACGTTTCAGCGCATCGCCAGCCATTCATAGTGAACGTTCGGAACGTCCCGAACGTGCGGAACGTTCTAGACCGGCGCTCGCCGCGCCGAAGGACGCGATGCTCAAACGATTGCGAGCCATGCAGGCGGAATGCCTGTCCCTGCAGGCCATAGCGAACCAGCTCAATGCGGAGGGCGTGCCGACGCTCAGCGGTAAGGGACGCTGGCAGAAAGGTACCATTGGTAATCTGCTTGCGCAAGCACAGCCCAACAGCACTTTCCCATAGAACGAGTGTTGGGGCCTGCAGCCATCATGAGGGAGAGGATGAAGCCGATGTTCACATTCATATCTTTCAGTCACTTCCGTAGCTTTGAGGAGTTTTCCATTGAAGCATTGGACCGAGTGAATTTGATTACGGGAAAAAACAACCTCGCTAAGACGGCCTTGTTAGAGGGCATGTTTCTGCTCATTGGCGCGACGAATATTGCTCTTGTCGCAAATATTAGCGCCTTACGAGGTTTTGCAGAGTTCCAAGGCGATGCGACAGCACTGCGAGAGCTACTTTGGGACCCTCTATTTACAAAATTCGACAGCCAGCGCGTAATCAAAATTAGCGGCATGCTCCGGAGCGGCGGGCAACGCAGCGTGGAATTGCAAGTCATCATCGAGCCCGTTACACAGTTGTCTCTTAGCAAAGACTCCGCTCCACAAACTGAGCCAGGGACAACTGCACCACTCAATCAAGTACTGCAACTCCGATACACAGACCCCGCGGGAACAAGCCACTCGGCCAAAATGTTTGTGGATGAGAGAGGCGTGCGCGTTGAGCCAGCACCCTTACCTCTTCCCTTTCCTGGGTTTTTTCTCGCCGCGCGGAGGCCCTTATCTCTCAAGGAGGAAGCTGAGCGGTTTGGGCGACTGGAGGTGGCGGAAGAGTCTTCCATCCTCTTAGAGACACTGAGGCTTATCGAACCTCGGTTAAAGCGGCTCACCACAATTTTCAAGGCGGGCCTGCCTGTCATCTACGGTGACATACGACTAGGACGGCTGATCCCTCTACCACTTATGGGAGATGGGTTAGGACGCTTAATGTCCCTCATTCTGGCCATTGCCAATGCTCCGCATGGAGTCGTCCTCATAGATGAGATTGAAAATGGGCTACATCACTCGGTTCTAACCAAGATTTGGAGGGCGATTGGCGATGCAGCTCGTCGGTTCGATACGCAGGTTTTGGCTACGACGCATAGCTTTGAATGCATTCAGGCAGCCCATCAAGCTTTTGAAGAAAGTGAGCACTACGATTTTCGATTGCATCGGCTGGAGCGTATTGCCGAGAAGATTCAAGCCGTTACCTACGATCAAGAGACCCTCGCAGCAGCCCTGGAAATCGGCCTGGAGGTGCGCTGATGACCGAAGAGGCGCCAGAACCTCAGGCGCGAGCGATACCACTGCTTCAGCTATATCAGCCCAAAGTCCTTGCAGGAGAGGGGATTGAGGAGGTGCGCTTCTTTGCCGCGTTACTCAAATATATGGGGATTGAACCGCAGCAGGAGTTGACCGGGGGAAGCCGGATAGTCGGGGGGATACAACTATTGTCGTTGGGGAGAAAATATCAATTGCGGGCCAAACTCAAAGCTCTTATCAGCACACCCGGGTTCGCCAATGTGCAGTCTTTGGGCATCGTGCGCGATGCAGACACCGATCCTCATGCGGCATTTCTGAGCGTATGTAATGCCTTAACGGCTGTGAACTTGACTGCCCCCCAACAGCCTCTCATTCCCGCGGGCCGGAATCCTCAGGTAGGCGTCCTCATTCTCCCCAACTATAACACCCCTGGAATGCTCGAAGACCTCTGTCTTCAAGCGGTGAGTGAGGATCCTGCAATGCACTGTATAGAGAGCTACTTTGACTGTCTGCAGACGACAAGGCTTTCAGTATCCAATGCCGGGGCGAAAGCCCGAGTTCAGACCTTCCTCGCATCAAGGGCTCGCCCTGGCTTGCGTCTTGGGGAAGCCGCCGAGGCGGGATACTGGCCTTGGGGACATGAGGCATTTAGCCCAGTGAAGGAATTCCTCCGCGGGCTCTTCGATCCAAGGCCCGTTGCATAGGGAGATTAAGTCGCCCCATAAGACAGAGAGATCGATCGTGGAACCCGGCAAAGCGGACGCAACAAAACCGCTCGAAAGTTACGTTCACAGAAACCAGACACGACAGCTTCCCTCTCGTAGGTCCCAGGAGTTTCGGTGTCTTCTCTTCGTGATGGATACCTCCCCCTCATTGGGCCTCCTCACTATCAACGCGCTCAACGCGGCCGATTATGCCTTAATTCCGGTGAGCTGCGACTTTCTCTCACTGGTGGGCCTGACGCTCCTTTTCGACACGATCCGCCTCTGCCAGGAGCAGCTGGGGAGCCACGTGCGGATCCTTGGACTCGTGGCGAAGCGCTACGACCGCCGCGAGAAGGTCTCGGCCCAGGTTCTCAACGCTCTCAAGCAGCGGTTCAACACCTTACTGTTCGAGACGGTAGTCCGGGTGAACGTCCGGCTGAAGGAGGCCCCGTCCTACCGTCAATCGATCTACGAGTACGACCCTGTCTGTCCAGGGGCGAAGGATCACCTTGCCTTAGCCAACGAACTTATCAAAAAGATCGAGTAGAGAGAGCGGGCGTGCCGAGAAGGTTCAGCCTGAAAGACAACCCGATCTTCCAACGTCTGGAGGCACCTGAGCCAAGAGAGCTCGAGTCCCCAGTGGACGAGGCTCTGCCGTCCAAGGAGGTCTCCCGCCCCTCCAATCGACAAGAACGGTCGCATGAGGGTCATGAAATGACCGTCAGTCACAGACCCTCAGAATTTGATCCTCAGAATTTGACGCTTAAACAATCATCTGCCCAACAAACTCGCGTCCCGGCGCAAAGCCCACAGGTCCAGAGTCCTCAATCTTCACTACCGCTGCAGGATCTCAGATTAAAAGACCACCTAGATAAGTCATTATTCTTCAGCTTCTTCAACGAAATGGTAGATGATTTACTTCCGACGCTGGACCCCAACGAGCAGGTCCTCTACATCCGACTTTTCCGCCTATCCTATGGTTTTAACCGAAACTATTGCACAGTAAGTCAATCACTCCTTATCGAGCGGACAGGCTTTAGTTGCAATACGATCCGGACAAGTCGTCAATCTCTTGTCCAAAAGGGCCGGATAAGTATCGCAGAGGCGGGAAACCGTGTGTCAACGACATACCAGGTGGTTCTACCGCGAGAGAAGAGGACAGGGAGCCAAAGCGGTAGGGCAATTTTTGCCCGTCAAAATTGGACCGTCATAAATAGACCCTCAGAAAGTGACGCTCATGATATGAGCCAAAAAGTTAGAGGGTCAGAAGATAACCGTCAAGAGGGTCAAAATTTGGACCTCCAAAATCTGACCCTCAAGAACAGACCGGCAAAAAGCACCATTGAATCAAATATATACACTAGATGGTCCGATTTTGAGGGTCATGAATTGACCCCATTACTTAATGCTTTAACTAACAACTCTCTCACTCCACTAACGCGTGAGAGAGGGTCAATTGCTGAGGGTCAAAACATAGCCCTCAACTCTTTGATCCTTTTTGCAAGAGAGCTTGTCGACAAGTTCTATTCCTCCCTGGGACAGCGACCATCCAGGACCAAGCGGGAGAAAAGCCTCGCGGAATGCCTGAATCTACTTGTAGAGGGCTTCACTGTTGAAGAAGTTGACTATACCATCACCTGGCTTATCCAGCATCATCCGGCCACCGGCTCCTTTTCTCGACTGTCACACTTCATTGACCAAGCAATTAAGGAGCGGCAAACCGAGCAATACACCCAGGAGGCCAAGGAAGAACAGGTTCGCTTAGCAGAGCACCAGCGTGCCGAGCAACAACGGATGGATGAGGAACGCCAACAAATCGAGGAAGCGAAAGCCCTACTCCCACCGGAAACCCTCGAGGGGCTTTACCAAGAAGCAAAGTGCCTCGTCGAACAGGAAAGTCCAAGTTTGAAATTCGGGAAGGATCTCATAATTCGGGTCAAACTCAATGAACTGGTCAAACTGCGGTATCTGTCATAGCTCTTATGCGGGAATGCCGGAAGCTTAGAGACTATTTCCTGCTATGAAGCACGAAGGGCCACCTAGTCAAGGAGGAACCCAATGGTCACAGATGCGCGGGATCTCCCATGGGGGACACGGGAACACTTCCCACAGGTGACGCAGCTCCAGCGTTGGGGCACCATCCAGGAGTACGTCGACCTCTGCCGCACGCAGGGGTATTTCACCCCGGCCTTCTACCGGAAGGCCACGGCGCACATGGAGCGTATCCATACCCGGCGCATGTTGCGACAGGTGACTGACGGGCGCGGCTGGCCGATCCTGGCCAACATCGTGCGGGTGGACCCGAATGGCCGGCCCGAGCGCGTGTTCATGCAGGAGGAGCTGTTCGGCCCGGAGGAGTACCGCCAGGTCGTGGCCTACCACTACCATATGGCGCGCCATCACCTCTTCAAGGCCCAGACCTACCGCGATCACGCCAAGGCCCGCTAGGGGTACAGCTGCCGCTCTTCGATGCGGACGAGGACGAGGGAGACGGTGATCCGGAGGCCTCGTGCCATGACGAGGTCCACCGACCCGCGGACGCCTGAGGAGGAGGCGGCCTTGCACCGGTGGGAGGCGGTGAGGCGTGGGAGAAGCCTGGTGTGAGAGAGAGCGGCTATGCCAGACGCCTGTGACACCCCGTGTGATCGCGATGACACGCCCGTTGATCTGGATGAGGCCGCGCCTTGAGGCCCGGCCGGATCGGCTCGAGGCCCGCGTGGATCGACTGGAGGCCGCATTCGACCGCCTCTATGCGAGGCTCGATCGTCTCGAGCGCCAGTGGATGCTCTTCATGATGGTGTGGAGCACGGCGTGGGTGGCTCTCATGGTCTACCTGACGTGTGGAGGTCGGTAGGGGCCGCGGGCCCGCGCACACCAGCACACGCACGCATGAGCACGGTTCGACCCCGATGCGCGGCACCCCCCGGAAGGGGCAGGCGTGACCGTCCGAGCACGATGACGTCGCCCAGGGAACCGGGTGACGCTCGTGTGAGGTCTATGGTCGCCCCCATCGCCTGGCGGACCCTGACGTGGTACGCGAGGGGCTGATCGCGGGGTGAATCGGGCAGGCGTGCTCGTTGAGCGGCGTATCTGCTGCTCATGCGTACGGGTGTGCGGCCCCTTCTCCACCGCTCACGGGAGGAACTGCAGATTGTTGGGTTTTGCCTGAAAAAGCGACCTTGCGCTCACCAAAACCATGTCAGTTTGTGAGCAATTTTGCTTGACACAGGGCCAGCTACCGGGTACTGAGAAGCCATGCTCCACCCGTGTTTCCGAGAAGTCTGTCGGATAATCCTGTGCTCGCACGGGATTCGGCGGTGCTCACCGATCTCTAGGAAGGGGCGCACATGCGCTGCGCGAGCTGCGGCTTTACCAACGCCGGGGGGATGAACTTCTGTGGTCGATGCGGGATAAAGCTTTCTCAGCCATGCCCCGCATGTGGATTCGCGAATCCAGCGGACTATCTGTTCTGCGGCAAATGTGGTGCACGCCTTCCAGAGCCAGCTGTACTTCCAAGCCCTACCTCGCAAGTGCGTCAGGACGATCAGCCAGTTACTCAGACGACACAGGTGGGGTCTCGACCCGCCAACCATCATCCTCCTGAGGCCGAGCGTCGTCAGCTCACCGTGCTGTTCTGTGATCTCGTCGACTCGACCGCGCTCGCCCGCCACCTTGACCTGGAAGAGCTGCGCGAGGTCGTCCAGACCTATCAAGACACCTGCGCCAAGGTGATCGCCCGCTTCGAGAGGCGTATCGCGCAGTACCTCGGCGATGGCCTGCTCGTCTACTTTGGGTATCCCTTGGCGCACGAAGATGACGCCCAGCGGGCCGTGCGGACCGGGCTGGGCATCGTGGAGACCATGGGGCAACTGCATACCCGCCTGATACAGGAACGCGGAGTGCAGTTGGCCGTGCGCCTGGGGGTCCATACCGGGCTGGTGGTGGTGGGTGAGGTGGGAGGCGGCCCCCGGCAGGAACAGCTGGCGCTCGGCGAGACGCCCAACCTGGCCGCCCGCCTGCAAGAGGTCGCGGCGCCCAATACCCTCGTCATCAGTGCCGCCATCCTTCAGCTACTCGGGGGGTTCTGTGCCTGCCAGCCGTTAGGGACCCCGCTCCTGAAAGGCCAGGCCCAGCCGCTGGCGGTCTATCGCGTGCTGTATGAGAGTGTGGCCCGCAGTCGCCTGGAAGCGGCTGGGAGCGCTGGCCTGACCCCGCTAGTGGGCCGGGAGCAGGAAATCGGGCTGCTCCGGGAGCGCTGGGCGCAGGTGAAGGACGGCCTCGGGCAGGTGGTGCTGCTCAGCGGCGAAGCCGGCATCGGCAAATCGCGCCTGGTCCAGGTGCTGAAAGAACAGGTGGCGGCAGAGCCCCAGGCGTGGCTGACGCCGTGCCAGTGTTCGCCCTATCACCAGCATAGTGCCTTGTATCCGTGGATCGATCTGCTGGAGCGGGTGGTGCTCCGCTTCGAGCGGGAGGAGTCCCCGTCGCAAAAGCTTCGCAAACTGGAGGGCTTCTTGGTGCAGTATGGCCTGCCGCTGGCCGAGACCGTGCCCCTCTTTGCCGCCCTCCTCTCCCTCCCGCTGCCCACCGACTATGCTCCCCTAGGGGTAGCGCCTGAGCAGCAGAAGCAGATGACGCTCCACGCCCTGTTGACGATCCTGCTGCGGATCGCTGCCCAGCAGCCTGTGCTCTTGGTAATGGAAGACCTGCACTGGGTGGATCCGTCCACCCTGGAGCTGCTCAGTCTCGTCGTCGATCAAGGCCCGACCGCCCGCATCCTGGCGCTGTGCACGTGTCGCCCGGACTTCAGCCCACCGTGGACCGGGCGTGCACACCTCACCCACCTAACGGTGCACCGCTTGCCCCGCCGCCAGGCCGTGGAGGTGATCCGCCAGGTGGCCCACGGGAAGGCCCTGCCCCCCGAGGTGGTCGAGCAGATCGTCGTCAAGACCGATGGGGTGCCGCTATTTGTGGAGGAGTTGACCAAGATGGTGCTGGAGTCAGGGCTGCTGCACGAAGGTGAGGAGCACTACACCCTCACAGGTCCACTGCCGCCTCTCGCGATTCCCGCCACGCTGCACGATTCGCTCATGGCGCGGCTGGATCGCTTAGCCACCGTGAAAGGCCTGGCGCAACTGGGGGCGACGCTGGGACGCGAGTTCTCCTATGCCCTGCTGCAGGCCGTCTCGCCGTGGGACGAGGCGACGTTGCAACAGAGGCTCCACCAGTTGGTGGAGACAGAGTTCCTGTACCAGCAGGGGCTGCCGCCGCACGCCACCTATCTCTTCAAGCATGCCCTGATCCAGGACGCGGCCTATCAGGCGTTATTGAAGAGTACCCGGCAGCAGTACCACCAGCGCATTGCCCAGGTCTTGGAGCAGCGGTTTCCCAAGACCGCCGCAACACAGCCCGAATTGCTGGCCCATCACGCGACGGAAGCGGGCCCCAGTGCGCAGGCTGTTGTCTACTGGCAGCGGGCCGGCCAGCGCGCCCTCGAGCGCTCGGCCAACCTCGAGGCGATTAGTCATTTCACCAAGGGGCTGGAGGTCCTCGCCACGCTGCCGGACACCGGAGCGCGGGTCCAGCAGGAGCTCGCCCTGCACACGGCTTTGGGTGCAGCCTTGATCGTAATCAAAGGCTATGGCGCCCCAGACGTAGAACACACCTACGTCAGGGCCCGCGAGCTGTGTCAGCAGGTGGACGACCCCGCGCAACTTTTCCCCGTGCTGCGCGGCCTGTGGAATCGGTATCTCATGCGCGCGGAGCATCAGCAGGCGCGAGAGCTGGGGGAGCAGCTCCTCAGCCTGGCCCACAGTCTCTATGACCCGGCAAGCCTCGTCGAGGCCCATCGGGTCCTGGGGACGGTCTTGTGGAACCGAGGCGAGTTGCCACTCGCCCACGAGCATCTGGAGCGGGGCCTCGCGCTCTACGAGCCGCACCAGCATCGGACCCTGGCGTTTCGCTATGGGGCAGACCCTGGCGTCGTGTGCCGGTTCTATGCCGCCGTGGTCCTATGGTCACGGGGCTATCCGCAGCAGGCCCGCTGGAGGATGGAGGAGGCCCTCACGCTGGCGCAGGCGCTCTCCCACCCCCACAGCCTGGTGTTCGTCTTGGTCTTTGCGGCCATACTCCACCGCCTCTGCGGGGAGGTGCAGGCCGCCTACGCGCGGGCCGACGCGGCCACGCTCCTTGCCGCGGAGCACGGCATCGCGCAATGGTTCGCTGGCGGGGCGATCCTGCGGGGCTGGGCAGTTGCGGCCCAGGGGCAGGCGGCAAAGCGCATCGCGCAGATCCACCAAGGCTTGGCCGCCTGGTGGGCGGCGTGGGCCGAGGTCTTACGCCCTTTTTGGTTAGCTCTCTTAGCAGAGGCGTATGCGGCAGGCGATGATCCCGCAGGAGGATTGCACGAGCTCGCTGAAGCGTTGGCCCTGGTCGAGAAAACGGGAGAGCGCTGGTATGCAGCGGAGATCTATCGCCTCAAGGGGGAATTCCTGCTGTTGTGCTCGCAGGAGCAGCAGGGGGAGGCGGCCGCCTATTTCCAGCAGGCCCTGGCCATTGCCCGCCAGCAGCAGGCCAAGTCCTGGGAGCTGCGGGCCGCCATGAGCCTGAGCCGGCTCTGGCAGCAGCAGGGCAAACCGGATGAAGCCCGACAATTATTGGCAGAGATGCACGGCTGGTTCACCGAGGGATTCGACACCGCTGACCTGCAGGAGGCCAAGGCGCTGCTGGAGGCGCTCTCCTGAGCCGCCAGGTATCCCAGGAGTCCCATCTGTCGCGTTCTGTGTCGCCTTTCGTCCCCACATGGCGACATGCTCTTCTCTCGCCTCTGGGTCAGTCCGCCTCCAACCACGCGTGACATGCTGCGCCTGGCGACATCATGTCGCCAGGTGTGCGAAGTCGCGACGCACGGCGATGTCGGCCCCGTGATCGCGTGGCCATATCGGGGCCTGAGGTGGCGGAAGGTGGTGCCGTCGGCAGGGCAGGGACCCCAGCCAGTTCAGCAGGTCCTCGAGGCGCA
>JBKPCR010000078.1:0-33242 GCA_046727435.1 bacterium
AGAGACGCTGTTTGCTATCGATCATGATCACTGTCTCACCCGCGACAAACGCGCCGCGTCCCGGTGGCACGGCTAGTTCCTCCGCCCGGAGTTGTTCTTGTGGACTTCCTGCTGCAGTCGGCAAAAGCCGCAGACATCGCCTGTGGTGGGATACCCACAGGAGGGGCATTCCTTCAGATGGACCGAAGTCGTTTCCGCAAATGCCTTGCGCCCCTCGCGCATGAACCCTAGTACGAAGCCGTGCTTGGTCCCGGGTGAACGATGCTCCAACTGATTGAGAGCTTCCTTGTATTGGAGCTGGATCGCATCGTGGCTAAACGGGCACTCCTCGACGATGTAGTCGATGCCGCGTAGGAAGGTGTACGCGGCGGTTTCATATTCGCTGAGACGGTAGAGCGGTTTGACCTTTTTGACCAGACGCGGGTGTGTGGCTTCGAGCACCGGACTCTGCACCGCGAGATAAGGGGTTTGCCAGTGCAGCACATTGCCGAGCAAGCGGGCCGCCTCATCATCCAGGTTATGGCCGGTGGCCATGATGGTATACCCGCCTTCGACAGCCGCTTTATTGAAGTAGTGGCGCTTGATGACGCCACAGGCTGAGCACTGCGTCCGTCGGGTCGAGCTCGCGACACCAGGGATATCAAGGTCGCCCTCAGCGGCAAGATCGATGGTGATGAGGGTGAGGCCGCGGTCTTCGGCGAAGCGCGTGGTTTTCTCGAACGAACTGGCGGAGTATTCGAAAATCCCCTGATGGATGTGCAACCCTGCGGTTTCATATCCTAGATTGATCAGGACATCCCACAGCGCCAGACTATCCTTGCCCCCGGACACGGCCACCAGAACGCGATCCTGGCGGGTGAACATATGGTCTTCTTTGATGGCGCGGGCGACCTGATTGGTGAAGTACTCCTGGAAGCAAGCCTGACAGAAGGCGGAGTTATGGCGTCGGATGTGTACAGCTGCCTTGTCACGACACTTGACACACTTCACCGCTGCACCCTCCTGAGATCACCGGGATAATCCGCAACACGGCATCCGCCTCGACCGTCTCATCCGCGGTCACCAGCATGCTTCCCCGGGCCACCAAGACCGTCTCCGGGATGATGTCGAGGGCCTTCAGCACGTCAGCCACCCGCCGTCGTCCAGGAAATTCCTTTTCTTCGCCCTTCGGGAGCACGATGATCCGCATGGCAGCCTCACCTGTATGGCGTATGCACCTATCCCGAGCTGCTTCCAAAAACTATCCCTGATATTATGGAAACTTTCATCGTGCACTATGCTATCGGGGGGAGCTTGAAAAAGCAAGCCTGAAACGGCGAGCAGGTACGCGTCAGGGCTTTGTGCTGGCGTCTCTATATAGTTATGGTGGATCTTTGGCTCCCCAGCTTTCCAAATTACTTGACTTCTCATCGGATTAATTGCCTTAATAGCAGCCCGATGGCGGGGTTCTCCCATGCCTCTATATGGGTCAGACCGGGTGGATGTCTTGACCAGGAGGATGCACGATGCCGCCCTGGCACGCCGCAACTCCACCGTGTTCGTCCCGGAGGGGGAGGCGCCGCCGGGAGGGGGGGACAAAGGCAGCCTATCTTGTCAGCGCACCCTACGTGGAGTAAAGTAGTGGCTTCGCGACAGCACCCGCGTATGTGGCAAGCCAGGCGGGTGAAGGCGCTGCTATCTTGAGGATAAAGGAAAGGAGAAACCATGCCCAGCCAACACATCAATCCTGATACGCTCTCGCGTTCCCGTGGTTACTCCCAAGTGGTCAAGGTCGGGAACACGGTCTACATCGCTGGCCAGGTGAGTGCCGGGGCGGATGGCAACGTCGTCGGCAAAGGCGACCCCGAAGCTCAGGTCCGACAGGTCTGGCGCAATATCGAAGCAGCGGTCAAGGTGGCGGGTGGCACGCTGCAAAACGTCATGAAGACCACCACTTATGTCACCAACATTCAGTATGCCGCGGCGGTGCGCAAGGTCCGCGAGGAATTATTTCAGTCGGTGGACCCGCCCACCAGCACGCTGCTCGTGGTCGCTGGCCTGGCCAGCCCCGACTATATGGTGGAGATCGAAGCGATTGCGGTTGTGGACTAACAGCACGTGGGGTGGAACAAGCGATGAAGATCGGCATTGTGTCGGATATTCATGCACAGCCCGAAGCACTGCGGCGCACGCTGGCAGATATGCCCTCAGTGGACCTGGTGCTGTGCGCTGGGGATGTGATCAGCGATTATCGATTCTGCGCCGAAACCGTGGATATTTTGCGACGGGCGCGGGTGCAGTGCATCCAGGGCAATCATGAGACCGGTTTTTTCGGAGGTTGCAACCCCGATTATCTGCGCAAATGCCAGCGCGAGTTTGGGCCAGAGGTGCTCGATTTCCTCGCCTCAGCCCCCCTATCCCTGGAGCTCGAAGCCGTCGGCGCGAAAGTGCTCATGGTCCATGCCAGCCCATGGGAGCCATTAAACGAGTACATTTATCTTCATAGCCCCCAGCTTGCGCGCTTCGCCCAGCTCCCATATGATGTGGTGATTTTCGGCCATACGCACGTGCCCATGGTGCATCGGGCCAACGGCGTGACCGTGATTAATCCCGGCTCGTGCTCCCAGCCGCGCGACCAGGATCGACGGGGGTCGTACGCCATCCTCGACCCTGAAAGCCGTGGCGTGGAGGTCCGTCGAGTCCTGTTACATTGAGCTGATGCGCAGGGCTTCAAGCCGTGCAGCAACAGGAGATATGGCCGCGATGAAGCTGCCGTTAGAGGACGTGAAAATTCTCGATCTCTCCCATGCCTTGGCCGGGCCATTTTGTTCCACGTTGCTGGGAGACTTCGGAGCACAGGTCGTCAAAATCGAGGTTCCGGAGGTCGGCGACATCGCCAGAGCGTGGGGGCCACCGTTCTACAACACCGAAACCGCCTACTTCGTCAGCCTGCATCGCAACAAGAAGAGCATCGAGATCGACCTCAAGCAGGATGCTGGCAAGGAGCTGTTCTTTCGACTGGTCGAGGTTTTCGACGTGGTGTTGGAGAACTTTCGCGTCGGAACGCTGCAGAAGCTGGGCATCGACTATGAGAAGGCCCGCGCCCGCAACCCAGGCATCGTCTACTGCTCGGTATCGGGGTTCGGGCAAACTGGGCCGTACCGTGACCGTGCGGCGCTGGACCTCATCGTCCAGGCGGAGAGCGGCATGATCAGCGTTACCGGTGAGCCCGGCGGACGTGGTGTGCGCGCTGGCGTGTCGATCGCCGACATGACGGCGGGGCTCTATGCGGCCTTCGGCATTATGAACGCCCTGCGCGTGAAGGAGAAGACTGGGAAAGGCCAATACGTCGATGTCTCCATGCTCGAAGGGCAATTGGGACTGCTGCAGGGCACCATCGGCGGCTATCTAGCCGATGGGGTGGTGCCTGAGCCGATGGGCACAGCCTATAAGGCGCTGCTTCCCTATCAAACCTTCCGGACTAAAACTAAAGACCTGGCCCTGGCGGTGGGCAGCGACCGCCTCTGGCGCATCTTCTGCCCCATCATGGGGCTTGAAGCGATGATGGACGATCCCCGCTTCGCCACCAACGCCGTCCGTGTGCAGCACCGGGCTGAGCTCATCGCCAGGCTCCAGGAGGTGTTCCTGACCAGGTCCTACGAGGAGTGGGAGGAACTGTTGCTCGATCATGGTATCCCGGTGGGGGCGATCAATACCATCGATCAAGTCGTCGAGCACCCGCAGGTCAAAGCGCGTGGGATGATTGTCGAGAGCGAGCACCCGGTTGCGGGTAAGGTCGAGCTCATTGGGATTCCGGTCAAACTCTCGGAGACGCCCGGCTCCGTCCGAGAGCCAGCGCCGCTGTTGGGACAGCATACCGATGAGGTCCTGCAGACGTATCTGCAGATGAACCAGGCCGAGATTGCCGAGCTACGTCGGGCAGGCGTCATCGGCAAGCAGAAAACATCAGCTCCGACCCCGGCGTGAGGCCAGATGTAGTGCCATGCTTGAGATCGATATCCCGGGCTACCGAGCCTTACGATTGGTGCATCTGGTGCTCGATTACAATGGCACGCTGGCCTGCGACGGAGCACTTGTCGACGGCGTCAGGCACCGCTTAGCTGCCCTGGCGAGCATGTTACAGATCCACATCTTGACCGCGGATACCTTCGGCAAAGCACGCGCCCAATTGGTTGGCGTGCCTTGTGACTTGTCTATTCTGCCGGCGGTGGATCAGGATCGGCGCAAGCTCGAGTATATTCAGCGTCTCGGGCCAGAGGCGACGGTGTGTGTTGGCAATGGACGTAACGATCGGCTCATGCTGCAGCAAGCTGGGCTCGGCATAGTCGTGGTGCAAGCCGAAGGTGCAGCTGTGCAGACAGTACTGGCAGCGGATGTACTCTCACCTGATATCCTGACAGCCCTAGATCTCCTGATATACCCGCTGCGGTTGGTGGCGACGTTGCGGTCATAGAGGTCGATCATGGACTGGAAACTGTTGTTCACGGTGTTCGCTACCATCTTTGTCGCGGAAGTTGGGGATAAAACCCAGCTTGCGACCCTGCTCTATGCCTCTGGCGCCGAGGTCAGTAACCTCACCGTCTTCCTCGGGGCCTCTCTAGCACTCATCCTGACCTCTGCCCTGGGGGTGCTGGTGGGTACTATGCTCTCCCACTATCTCAATCCTAAATACCTGGCCTGGGTGGCGGGCGTCGGCTTCATCGCCGTTGGCATCTGGACCATCGTCAAGGCATAAGTGCGGTGGGAAGAAGGTAGGTTAGTCCAGGCAGGTTGCTCTCCTGAAAGGGGAGTGGAGTTGAACGGCATGCAGAAGTCCGCAGCCCTTTCTCGGGTCTGTCCTTGCCAACAATGTCCTCGCACAGGACAGTGGTGAACACGCCTGGCACTGGGCGCTCCACCTTGCTGGTCGCGGCCGGCATCCTGCTGAGCCGCACCGCTGGGCTCATCCGCGACCGTGTGTTCGCCCATTACTTTGGCAGCTCCGCTGCCGCCGACGCTTTCAGGGCCGCTTTCCGAATCCCCAACGTCTTACAAAACCTCTTCGGCGAAGGGGTGCTCTCGGCCTCATTCATTCCCGTCTACGCGAGGCTCCTGTCGCACGGGGATGAACCCGAGGCTGGCCGGGTGGCTGGAGCCGTCGTCACCCTGTTGGCCTTCATTGTCTCCCTACTGGTGCTAATCGGCGTCCTCACCACCCCATACCTGCTGGATGCGATCGTGCCCGGATTCACCGGCGAGAAGCGAGAGCTCACCATCCGCCTGGTCAAAATCCTGTTCCCTGGCGCTGGCTTGCTGGTGTTGTCGGCTTGGTGCCTCGGCATCCTCAACAGCCACGGCCGCTTCTTCATGTCCTACGCGGCGCCGGTGCTCTGGAACGCCGCCATGATCGCCACCCTCATCGGCTTCGGAAGCCGCATGAACCAATTGCCGCTGGCCGAAACCCTAGCGTGGGGATCAGTAGCCGGCAGCGCCCTGCAAGTTGGTCTCCAGTTGCCATCGGTTCTACGGCTAGTCAAGCATTTGCGTCTGTCGTTACACGTGGCAGCGCCGGATGTGCGGACGGTCGTGCGCAACTTCGTGCCCGTGTTCTTCAGTCGCGGTGCCGTGCAGATCAGCGCCTATGTGGATGCGCTGCTCGCCAGTTTCTTGCCGACCGGCGCCGTCGCCGCACTCAGTTATGCCCAAGCTCTGTACATCCTGCCGGTGAGCCTCTTCGGGATGTCGGTATCTGCCGCCGAGTTGCCAGCGATGTCGAGCGCCGGCGGCAATGAGCAGGAGATGGCTGCCTATCTGCGCCAGCGGCTCGATGCTGGTCTGCGACGGGTGGCATTTTTCGTCATCCCATCAGCCATGGCCTTCCTAGCCCTCGGCGATGTCATTGCTGCCGCCATTTATCAGTCGGGCCGCTTTACCTACGATGATGCTGTCTATGTGTGGGGGATCCTCGCTGGTGCGGCGCTGGGATTACTTGCCTCCACCCTCGGGCGCCTCTATGCCTCGGCGTTCTATGCCCTCCGTGATACACGCACACCCCTGTATTTCGCTATAGTGCGGATTGCCATGGGCACTGGACTTGGCTACCTGGGTGCTATGCCCTTGCCATTGCTGTTGGGGATCGATCCGCGCTGGGGGGTAGTAGGGCTGGCGGTCGCGTCAAGCCTTGCCGGGTGGGTGGAGTTCGCGCTCTTGCAGAGAACCCTCAACCACCGCATCGGACGTACAGGACTAGGATCATCATTTGTTGCCAAACTCTGGACCGCTGCTGTAGCCGCAGCCGCCGCGGCCTGGGGCGTGAAGTTTGCGCTAGCTCCGCAGCATCCGGTTCTCGCGGCAGTGGCAATCCTCATCCCCTACGGGCTGATATATTTTGCGATTACCTACGGGTGGGGTACCCCCGAAGCGCAGGCCATCGTCGGGCGGGTGGCTGGTGTTGCTGCCGCCGGGGAAGATGGGTAATCGCCTGAATGGGCCTCATAGCTCATCAATATCACGTGATCATGCCAGCGGCTCCAGGGCTGCACATCCCAGAACCGCAGGTCGTGGCTCGCATTCATCTCATCCGCGACCGCCGCCAGGCGATGGCGTGTGCCTTGGTCAACCCGCGGTTTGCTCTGCAAGCTGCGGCAGCAGGCAGGCACGGCGCGCGCACACATGGCGCGAATACCTCGCTAAACCCAACATTCGACCCTGCAATCCATAGGCGCGAAACGGGCGTAGCAACGTAGCAGGCACAATCTTCTTGACAATTCCACTAGAGAATGTTCTTCTTCGATTTCTAGAAAAAGCACACTCGACTCGACTGGTGGCTACAATATTTATAAATCCGCCACAAATGTTATCCTAATTTATAGCAAGAATATATTATTGTTGTTCTTCAGCAGAGCGTTGCGCACGCGATATAGGGTCGTTTGGCGTGTATCTGAAAGCCTAACGGTCATGTTTAGCTAAGCTGCGGGTATACGCCCGTGAACCCTAGAAAACGCTCCGTGCTACATTCACACTATGTCCCACCGTTCGGCCCCATCGGCGCCTATGCCTATATTGTCGGCTTTACGCTTCCCGTGCAGGGGAACATTCCCCTGTTGGGGCTCGTGCTCATGGGGGGATGCGCTGCGGTATTAGGTACCCGGGATGGCCTGCGACCTTCTTGGACGTCACTCGGCGTGCCTGTGCTCGGGTTTCTGACTGCGACCGGATTATCTATCCTGGTGTCCGAGGACGTCGGGCGTAGCATGCGACTGAGCGCTGCCCTCCTCCCAGCAGCCCTCCTTTTTCTCGTCATCGCGGACCATTTCCAGGCTGTTCGCGAGGTCAGGCGCCTGTACTTGACCTTTACTGCGGTGGCGTTGGGGCTGGCTGTCCTGTTGCTGTGGCATGTGGGGCAGCGTCACACGTGGCTGGATGGGATACAGCAGCTGGACATGAGAGCGCTGATGCAAGAGGTGGGAAGTCCCATCCTCCTGGTACCGAATGATGCGACGTTCCTGGCCGTGATCGGTCCGCTGTCGCTGGTGCTCCTTGTCGGCAAGCCCTGGAGCCCGACTGGGGGGCTGGCCGCACTCTCCCTCTTGGCCAGTGTATGTATAGTAGTCATGCTGCGAAGCCGCACGGCAATGCTGGCCATGGTCATTTCCCTGGCGTGCACCTCGGCCCTCATCCAACCCCGCCGGCGACTGGCCTTTGGCCTGGCATGCGGCTTGACAAGCCTGTTCCTAGCCCTGTTGGTTGATTGGTTCTTCGCGTTTCCGCTGATGAGCAAATTCATCCGCCAGTGGTACGGCAGCGGGCGAATTGCCCTATGGCTGGCTACCTGGGCGATGTTTCTGGATGCTCCCTGGTTGGGGCACGGACCGCATACCTTCGTCCTGCGCTACCAAGCGTACTTAAGCGATCTGGGGCTTCCCAGCTCGTCCGTGATTATCCCATGGGCGCACAATCTTTACCTCGAAGTGCTGGCCGAACAGGGCATCATCGGGTTCACGGCGCTCGGGGTACTGCTGGCGCGTGGGCTCTCCATGGCCTGGCGCACCCAACGTGCGGCCTCTGCGGAGGCACGTCTGTTGGGGGCGGGGGTCTTCGGCGGGCTCATCGGCCTGTGTGGCGCAGCCGCGGTCGAGTTGACCCTGCTGCGTGAGTGGGTGGTTGTGATGCTGTTCACGTTCTTGGGGATTAGCGCATATCTGACGTCGTCCCGATCGACAGAAGGGAGGGTATGCGAATGATGACTTTCGTCCGTTCCCATATACAAACTCTGATGACGCTGGCACTAGCTGCAGCATGTGTTGCGATGATCGCCCTATGGCCCCAATGGCGCGAGGCGCTAGCCGAGGAAGGCTATTACGAGGAGGGCCGGATGACCGGCGGCGGTGGTTGCACCGTCGGTGCGATACACGCGAAACATGGATTTGAACTTCATTGCAATGCCAACGATGAACCCAACAACCTCGAGGTGAACTGGATCATCGATGGCCAGACAGGCAGCCATCGTTTCCATCTTGAGGAGCTTGAGAGCGCTTTCTGCGAAGACACAGGACTGACAGAGGCGCCGCCTAAAGCCGGCTTCGACACATATACTGGGACGGGCACAGGCCTCTACGACGGCCAATGCGACGCGTCCGCGGAATGGGTCTTCACGGATGATGGCGAGCCGGGCGGCGATGATTCTTTTGAGATCACTATCACGTGTAATGGTGTAACAGTCCTCGACATCTCCTGTCCGCTAGGAGGAAACCACCAAGCGCACAAGAAATAATCGCGCGGGCAGGGGTTATGACCCTCGCCCTGCTTCATTCTTCCAAGCCAAATAAGCCGGTAGAGGGATCATGAGAGGGGAGCGCAGCGCAGCCGATAAGCTCATGAACTCACCTCGGGTGCCTTGCCTCCCTTCTCCAGCCGCTTCTGCTTGGTGCGGCGGGCGCGGCGTTGCTTTTGTCGACGGATTTTGTCACGCTGTTGCTCTTGCGGGGATTCTGCTCCATAGAGCTGTTGCTCCAGGCGATCGGCCAAGAGACGCCGGGCCAGGAAGCGGTTGAGCCCTTGCGAGCGGCTGCTCTGGACCTTCACAGAGAGCCCCGACGGCCGATGCACGAGGCGCACACAGGTCGAGGTCTTGTTCACATGCTGCCCGCCTGGGCCTGATGAACGGATGAAGGTTTCCTCCAGATCCTCCTCGTGGATTTGGAGAGCCCGCAGGCGCGCCTCAAGCGCGCGCTCTTTTTCTGGGCTGACGCCGAACTTGCTCATCTCTGCATCCATCGATTACACGGCGACAACGTTACGTCCCAGGGAATTGCCCTGCCGGAGCGCCTCAAAGGCCAGCTCGATATCCTCGAGGGGGAAGATGCGATCGATAATGGGTTGGATGCGCCCCTGCGCCACCAGGTCCATGGTCTCCTGCAGCTCCTGCTTAGTGGTCGCGCGGGCGCCCACAATCTCCCATTCGTTGCGGACTAACTCGTGAGGCATGACGGAAATGGGCAATTCGGGGGTATAACCCACAAAGACCAACCGGCCAGCCCGCTTCAAGCTGCGATAACTCAACGGCAAGGTCTGTGCGTTGGCGACAAACTCCATCACTACGTCCACTCCCTGACCACCGGTGAGCTGGCGCACAGCCTGGTCAAACGGACTCTGGCGGGCGTCCACCACGGCATCAGCGCCGAATTTTTGGGCCAGATCCAGTCTCGCCTCGTTCACATCCACCGCGATCACCCACCCACCCGCTAGCTTGGCCATCTGCAAGGCATGCAACCCTACTCCACCGACCCCCACCAACGCCACTGTTTTCCCGGGGCGAACCTGTGCCCGCTTGGTGACGGCATGATACGACGTGGCCACTGCATCGGCGAGGATACAAGCGCGCTCCAATGGCACATGGTCCGGCACCTTACACAAATTGACACCGGGTGTTTTCACGTACTCGGCGAAACCCCCGTCCAGGCTGAAGCCATGTTGACGGACATGCTGACACAGGGTGTCACGGCCTTCGTGGCAGAATTGACAATGACCACAGGTCACGTAAAAGTTGACCGTCACCCGATCGCCCGGTGTCACTCCCCGGACCTCGTTCCCCACCTCCTCCACCTGACCCGCCACCTCATGACCCATGATGAGTGGCAAGACATTCAACCCCATCCGTCCGGCACGTATTTTCAGGTCGGTGCCGCATACGCCAACGTTGCGCACCCGTACCAGTGCCTCGTGAGAGCTTATCCGTGGGATTGCGACTTCCTTTGGGATGAACGGACCGTTGAACTCCTCCAACACCAGAGCATGCATACCCTCTCCTCTCTCAATTGAACCACACGACATTCATACGCGCGGCCAACGACCGTCCATCTTGTCACACTGAGATGCAGGCGAAGCATCTCCCTGGAAGACAAGACCGTTTGCTCCCCTCAAGGTGGCACGCCTGATGCCCATGTTAGGCCTCACCCGTTCAGTTTACTCCCCTTTGGTATCTTCCTGCTTGACTTGCTTCATGGCTTCGGGCTCCAACGCCTCCGCACTCTAGTTCAACCAGATAAAGAGCCTCCATGCCACCCGATGACCAGTAGGCTGATGACCAAGTGGCCGGTGGAAAAATCTTGATGCATGCGGTGCTCGGGCAGGCCCGTTGGCAAGAAAATCACTCAATCATGGCGCTGTTCTGAAGCTGAATATGCCGCTCGTTGAAATAACCCGGACCGTCTCAGGCTGTATGCCAGTAGTACCAAAGGAAGGTAGCTGGCGAATTCGATGGCGCACTCTTGCAGTAGTGCGAGCCTGAGCGGTGGAAACGGTGCCACCGAAAACCAAGGAATGGGCAAGGCCAGGTGCGCATCGGATAAAGGCCAGAAGATAGCGACGCCTCTCCCGTGGTTGTAAAAGGAATCCAACACTAAATGGCTCAACCAAGTGGCCACACCACCGCCGAGGACTTTCCCATCCCCGATGGAGTGGCGGATGTTTGGGTGCCATCCCAGCAGGGCTACCATGACGAGACACAGGAGCAGATTGACGAGCAGACTATGGCTAATGTCGTAGCGGTCATGTCCCCAGTGGGGGAAAGGCAAGTCTGGAATATTGGGCAACACCACGAAAGCCGCAAAATAGCCCACCTTCCAGCGTGCCGATGTCCGTTGGGGCACACAGAAGATGCCAATTGCTATACCCATCAAAGAGTGTCCGACGCTCGTCATCGCGGTCTAACAGATGAGAGTTTTTGGCGTGCAAAGCCGACACAAAAACGTTGTTGAACTGAACCGCTGGTCTATTTCATTGTGGAATCTTAATACAATCTGACCTTCTTAAGAAGAGTTTTCGTGGGAGCGGCAGGGGAGGGCTCAGGGGCCTGGGAGGGTAGAAGGGATGTATAAGGTAGAGTGCTGGGTGGGAGCTAGGGCCGGCGGGAGGGTGATCCCACGGACTTCCAAGGGTGTTGCCCGAGAGACGGACGCACTGAGATCGGCGAGCAATAGCTAGAAGGGTCATTTGGCGAGCTTGACCACCGCGCCCTTCAACGTTGCACCGGCGAGAAAGCCACCTGTATGGGATTCGTACTCGTTTTGCGTGGAAAAGCTCTAAATGTTGATGGCGGCGTTTCCGCCAGAGATTGCATGTAGATGATAACCTTCAGATCACAAAGCAGTACCAACGAAAGAGATACGGGAACCGTCACGTCGTGGTTGAACTTCTTGCCAGGTAACGCTGTGGTCGCCTATAATTCCGCCCTATGCACCACGAGCCCCTACTGGAGACGCAGGCGTACGCCCGTCATCATGCCTGTCTGGCCAGGCTGCTATGGCATCTGGGCTATCTGTCCGGTATACCGATGGGGTGGAGGACATGAGGAATCCGAAGCAGGCAACGAGACAAGCCTGGATCAAGCTAATCGTCAAGGGATAGGCCTATTTGCAGGCCAAATCCGCGGTGTACGTCAATGAACTGGAGTGGCGCGAACGGCAGCGCGGCGACATCACACGGCGCCTGGTTCGACGCATGATCTGCTCTGTGAGCTGATACACCGCGCTGCTTAGACCTCTCTTCTAGGTGCACGCTTTTGCCTTGGTTGAAAAAAGTCGGGAGAAGTTTATAACTGAAAGCTGAATATGGAAAATAGCGTAGCCTCCGCAATTTCATTTGTCCCAGAAACTCGTTTTGGCTTTTGGTTCCTGGGAACAGAGGTATGGGTTCAATATGTTCTGACGGTCGCGCTTAATGATCTTGAACGACTGATTCCTGATCGGCAAGTCACCTATTCCTCGATCCTTGATATAGGCTGTGGTCGAGGCAATTCTTTTCGTCTTTTGCACGATAAATTTTTGCCTCAACGATTAATCGGTGTCGATATTGACGAGAGGAGTTTGCGACTCGCCCGATCTCAAGTTGTTCATGATCACTTACAAGTCGAGTTACTCCAGAGTGATGGGGCCACTCTTGAATTACCTGATGGCAGCGTTTCTATGCTGTTTTGTCATCAAACGTTTCATCATTTAGTGCGGCAACAAGAGGCGTTAAGTGAGTTTTATCGTGTGTTACAACCAGGCGGATTGTTGTTGTTTGCTGAGTCCACGCGTGCTTACATTTACTCTTGGATTATCCGCCTCCTATTCAGGCATCCGATGGAGGTTCAACGGAGCGCTGAAGAATATCTCGCGATGATTCGGAACCAAGGGTTTGAATTTGGCTCCGAGAATGTATCTTTCCCTTATCTCTGGTGGAGCAGACCCGGCATTGGCATGGCCGAATGGCTTGGTTTTCCTGTACCTCAAAAGCGTGAAGAAACTCTAGTGAACGTCGTTGCTAGAAAGCCGCTCTCTACTTGAGTAGGAGCTCCGCGATTTTGGCCCACTAGGCCGTTCTGGCCTTTAGCCTCGGTAATCACAATGGCAGCATGACGGGAAAGGTAGTTCAGAGGCCATCATGCAGGCTGTCGGGGTCTCATGACCTACCCGTACTTCAAAGAGAAGGGCCGTGGCGTAGCCGTGATCACAGGACTTGCGCGGCTTCGAGTCATCTGAAACGACAAGAATCAGCCAACTCGAGTCGATAGTGCACGTCGTACCAAAGGAGAGTCTGGAAATGGATAACGCTGGAATCGCCGCTCTTCTCACCGCCGCAAGTTGGGAGGCAACGCTGGCGTTATCGGACAAAGAGCGGTTGAAGATGGAAGAGAGTGTGCACACGCTCTCGCATGCTCTATCACAAGGGCGCAAAGTGTACGGGGTCACCCAGGGCTTCGGGCCACTCGTGGACTACAACGCTGACAACTCATTGACAGCCCAAGGGCTCGGGCTCATCTCACATCTCGCCGTGGGCCAGGGTGCGCCACTTTCCCCGGGAGTAACGCGACTAATGCTGTGGTTGCGGCTCTCGGGCATGAAGCACGGGTATTCCGCAGTGCCAGTTGAATTCTGGTTAAAACTGGCCGCCCTGTGGAACCGTGGCTTTACGCCGGTCGTGCCGCGCGAGGGGAGTGTGAGTGCTAGTGGTGACCTCGTACCGCTTGCGCACGCCGCCTTTGCCTTTGCTGGGGTCGGTGAAGCGTGGGATGGTTCACCTGCAGCCGGATGGACAAGAGTCTCGGCACAAAGAGCTCTCGCTGCGATTGGAGCAGAGGGGTGTAGCTGGAGCGCACGCGAGGCACTCGCCTTCGTCAATGGGACAAGCGCCAGTTTGGCGCTTGTATGCCACAATCATCGGGCAATCATGCGCTTAGCGCATGCGTTGGCGGCTCTCACAGGCCGTATAGCCTATCTTCTGGGCGTGGACCCCGTGCCTTATTCCCCAGGCGTTGCGGAGGTGAGGGGACAAGGAGGCCATATTGATGCGGCGAAGTGGATTCGCTCAGAGCTTACGCCAGGAGCGCCGGTAAAATCCGGGCGTCCGCTGCAGGAACCGTATAGTTTGCGGTGCGCACCCCAGGTGATCGGCGCGGTGATTGACCAGTTAAGCATGCAAGAGGGTATCCTCATGCGCGAGGCGTTGGGTTGTACGGATAACCCTATTACATGGCAGGGGAACGTCCTCCATGGAGGCAATTTTCATGCTCTGCCTGTGGCACTGTGCTCCGACCAACAGGCGCTTGGTGTCCACCAATTGGCGTTTCTCGCGGAACGACAGCTGGCGCTCTTGCTCGATCCTCACCATAACGGGGGGAAACCTCCCATGCTCACGCCTGATCCAGGTCCCGCAAGTGGATTGGCAGGCGTTCAAATCGCCGCCACCTCGTTCGTGGCCAAAATTCGCCAACTCGCATACCCGGCGACACTAACTGCCTTGCCTACCAACCTGGGCAATCAGGATCATGTCCCGATGGCACTGAACGGGGCAAACACAGTGGCTGACATAGTCCAGTTTGCATGGCTCATCATCGGTTCACTGGCACTTGCAGTCACCCAATGGACTTACCTCGACCGACGAAGCATTGAGGTGGGAACGATATGGGCCGACCTTGCGACGAACTTTCATCCCCTGCATCACGATAGAGCATTGGCGACGGAAGTACGCCAAGCAGCACAAGCCCTGGAAGGGATGAGTATCAGTTAGCTCGCCATCGCATTCCACAGGGGTTCACCATCACGGGCTGGCCTTCCCGCTGGTGCAATTGACTTTTGTTAGCGGGCAACGCTGTAGTAGCCAACATTTCACCGGCATCCCATCATCTTCCTCCAGCATAATGAGCGTTCTTTTAGCTGCCTCATCCGCCAAGGCGAATTTATGCCATGCCTCGACAAACGGTTCGTGTACCACGCGTGCCAGGAGATGAAAATACCCGCCTTTCCACCCGTATGTTTTTAGCATGGAGAAAAAGGAGTGTCGTAACTGTATGGGGGAGGGCTCCGCGATCACCAATATGCCGCCTGGTTTTAACACGCGAGAGATTTCTCCGAATGCCTGCCGAATGTAGAACGGAGGTACTTCGTGGAACACAAAGCAGGCAGACACCCCGTCGAACCGCTGATTTGGAAAAGGTAGTTTTTCCATCACACCTTGGACAAATCGGATGTGCGGATAATCCCGGGCCGCGTGTCGTAACAAATATGGGGAGGGGTCTAATCCCCAGACGTCAGTGACACCGTTGGCGTGGATCGCGGCAGCAGTTTTGCCACTGGCACATCCGAGATCCAAAACCGAGTGACAGGACACCAAGCGCTCAGCAATATGATCACGCACCCTTCTCATCTGACCAAGCATAGACGCATCAAAGCCGGTGATATAGCCACGTGTCAGCACATCGGAATAATTGCCATTAGGGACATTATGGAATTCCTGCAGTACGTATTCTGGGATCCCCTCCACGCCTGGCAAATCCCTGGGAATCACCACCTTTTGCCGTTTGCGGAACAGATGAGTCAGCAAACGGGCAATAGAGACCGGGTTTCGAAAATTGAGCTGGTCTGGCCAGGTGTCTGGCAGCGTGAAGTTTGCCCAGTCGACGTCATGGGTACGCTCTACCGCCTCGAGATGTTCCTTCGGCTGGCTCGTCGATAGGGCGCTGACTCCTTGCTCGACCGGGATGCGGAGCATAGGTTTCACCCCCGTGCCTCCACCAGATCGGGCGGATGCGCGATGGCAGCGCGCCGCCGTCGCCATTGGTTGAAACTCTGTGGCAGGAAACGAAAACAGACGAGATAGTAAATCCCGCGGAATAGCCGCAGGCGGAGGTCCACTTCGCGTGTACCGTATACGTCGCCCGCCAATAGCGAAATGACGGCGGACTGAATACCCCACTGGTCGTTGGGGTTCATGAACAAATGACGCATTGCCGGTGACGTCATACGGTAGATCAGCCATTGGAACGTCCTAAGACCCCGACGCACACGTCGATCGACAGCAGCAAAGCGCACCCGCGCCGAGGCGGGATTGTCCAGACTGTAATGGACTGCTTCGGCAGCTACCGAGGCGCTATTCATCGCGAGATAGACGCCACTCGAAAAGACGGGATCGACGAATGCGAATGCGTCTCCGATCAGTATGTAACGCGGTCCGTACATGCGGTCTGAGGTGTACGAGTAGTTACCTGTAGCGGTCGCAGGGCCGGTCAGCTGCGCATCCTTGAGGCGATCCGCCAGCGGGAGACACTGGGCGATCGTTTCATGCAGAAATGCCGTTGGCGACGAACGGCGGGATTTCAGGTAATGAGGCCAACAAACCGCGCCTACACTGGTGGTGCCATCGCGCAGCGGGATGAACCAGAACCAGCCATGGTCAAACCAGAAGATGCTGATGTTGCCTTCGGCTTCACCGGGCAGCCGTCGGACATTCGTGAAGTGGCCATACAGGGCGGCGCTCGCGTGCTTTGTATTGCGCCGCTTGATTTTCATGCGGCTGGCGAGAAACGTGTCGCGGCCCGATGCATCGACTACGTATGCGGCACGCCACTTCTGTGCGGTGCCGTCGGCGGCGGTGACAACGATGTCCGCTCCACCGCTGTCGAATTGAATGTCGGTCACACGGTGTGCTTCGTATACCTCCGCGCCACGAGCTGAGGCATTCTTCAACAAGATGTGATCGAACTCCGAGCGTCGCACCTGGTATGCCGACGTCCAGGTCTTGTTCCAGGCATCGGCAAAATTGAATGTGATGGTTCGATCGTAATCGGTCGAAACGAATTCGGCGCCGCGTTTGACCATGCCGATCGCCTCGATTTGCTCGTGCACGCCAAGCCGCTCGAACAACGCCAGATTCAATGGCAGGAGCGATTCGCCGATGTGAAATCGGGGATGCCTGTCTTTTTCAATCACCACGACCCGCCGACCGCGCTTGGCCAATAGGGCCGCTGCCGTAGATCCAGCCGGGCCGCCACCAATGATCAACACCTCGCAGCTATTTCCCAACGCGGGCGTGTGTGGCACAGGCATGTCTCCCTTGCACCTACTTGAGCACAGCCAATCTGTTGGCGATATCCCGTTCGAGGAGTTTGATCCATTTATTGTAATTCCGATGAATGTATTTTATGCCGTGTTTCTCATCATAGAGAAGGTTCGTGCTAGAAACATATTGAATATTGACGTATTCTGTCTCGAAAGGTATGCGAATTTCGGCGGTGTGAGACCGCACAAAAAGTTTGGCCTCGATCACACCGTTCTCTTCCCTCTGGAACGTCCATTCCCGTGCAACCAGTGCACTCTTAATCGCATTGGCAATATCCGCCATTTTTACCGTGGCTGGCACGCGGATTGTTGTATCGTAGATGGGTTCTGCTCTTGCGCCAAAACTCAGGCTAGGGACACAGAGCAGTAGACTGATGACACAGCCAAGCAGCAATACATTCCTGTTCAAGAGCCATCTCCTTCTGATAACATAGGGCTGAGGGGTGTTGCCAAACTCGATCTCGCGCGGTCTACGAGGCCATATCCATCACTACCACACGGCGTGTCATACCAGCCCACCGTTGACGGAAATAACCTGGCCGGTGATATAAGCCGCCGCTTCTGAAAAGAGAAATGCGACCAGCGCAGCCACTTCTTCCGGTTTCCCAAAGCGCTGCATGGGGATCATGCGTCGTAGTTCGTCCTTGGGCAGAGCCGCAATCATGTCCGTGTCAATGAGTCCTGGAGCGACACTGTTGACCGTGATCTGCCGTTTGGCCAGTTCTTGGGCGAGGGCTTTCGTCGCACCGACAATCCCAGCTTTCGAGGCGGCATAGTTCGTTTGACCGCGATTGCCCACAAGCCCAGCTGCGGACGAAAGCGTGACGATTCGGCCCCCCTGATGTGCCCGGATCATGGGCAACACTATGGGCTGGAGCATATTATAGAAGGCGTCAAGGTTGGTGTGTATGACACGATCCCAATCGGCGCCGGAAAGCAAGGGAAAGGGTGCATCAGCGGCAATCCCAGCGTTAGAGACGACACCCCAGTAAAGTCCGCGCGTTTCTATATCGTGGGTAATGGCTGCCTTCGCAGCTTCTCGATCGGCAACATCAAAGGGCAGAAGGTAGGCAGAGCCTCCTGCAGCTTCGATGGTTCCCAGGGTGTCTGTCGCCGCGTCATGATTGCGAAGATAATTAATAGCGACCTCATAGCCTTGGGCAGACAGCACCATGGCGATGGCGCGACCAATACCGCGACTACCTCCCGAGACCAGTACCCTCTTGCTCATCTGCCGATCTCGTGCAGATATGATTGTAAGTTTTGGGGTTTGAAGATAGTGAGTTCAGCCTGCTGGAGGATCTTCCCTGTAAGGGGATCCTGGATCGTGCAATGAAACTGCATGAGCTCATTCTCACCCCAGACATGGGTCACCTGAATCTGCAACGTTTGTCCACAGTCAAAGAACTGGCAAGAGGTCTTCAACTGAGGAGTGCCTAGTAGAAACCCTATCGCCATGTGTTCTCCAGCAAGGTATGATTTGTACCCGCCGTAAGCCGCCACGGCCTGGGCCATATACTCAAGACCGACGAAAGCTGGCACTCCCCCTGGTCCGATAAAAAGTGTCTGGGGCCCGATCGTGACTTCGCACATACTTCCCGTATCCGTGGCGTCGATCATCCGATCAATCAAGATCATCGGCGCCGTATGGGGCAAGAGCTGCTCGATGGGAGGATATTGCACCGCTGCCATTGCCAACCTCCTGCGGAAGTGATGAACTGAGCTCGCTCCTGATCGCATACCAGCCAATGCAGAAAGTCATATACGGGCTCGCTGTAATACACCGGTGCTTTGGTGGTACCTGGAGCAGACCGGCCGAATTGCAGTGAGATACTCCCTTCGTTTCCACCCGCACGCAGGAGCAACGCGACGGCATATGAGAGTGGTGGTGAGTGTTGGGCGATGGCAAAAGGTTCGGGGAGGATTTCGTCCGCAACGACAAGTAAAACTGGCTGTTTGGGGTATTGGCTCAGTAAGCACGACGCTTCGAGATAGCCATAGGCGAAACTCTGCTCTCCACCACTGATCGTCCTAGAAATCAATGGGTTCTGAGCGGTGATACTCCAATACCCTGTAGGCGTGTGATGCACCGCATTGCCGAAGAAGGTAGGCGAAAGAGGAGATGCCGCAGCAAGATCATCAAACAGCGTGCGCAGCGTTTGCATCTCCCCGTGGCGAGAGCAGTAGATGGTATGAACTTGGTGTGGGGGCGTCTGCGTTTCCTCACACACGCGGAAAGCAACCTCCAAGACCATTCTCGCCAAAAAGCTGCATCGTCTTCTCAACAACGGGGGAATATGCGCACAAGCGGGAGTATCATGGTGGGGCAAATGGAGTGTGACATGTCTCAGCCATTGCTCCCAGCTTACCCGATCAGGCAGGCTAGGAGCCCAGGCTGTCCAACACTGTAGAGAGGCCGTCGTCATGATGTGCGACGATGAAGACATCCTGTAGCACGTTCCTGGTTAGACGAACCGCCCAATAATGACTGCGCAATTATTACCACCAAACGCAAAGGAATTGCTCATAAAATATACTGGCCCGCGCTGCTCAAGCGTGTCACCGCGGCACACCAGATGAAGCTCGGGGAGGGTCTCGTCTGGCTCTCCATCCCACGCATGTGGGAGGAGTGGGTATAGACCGTTTCGTCCTTGTTGTAACGCCAACCAACAAAATCCTATTTCCATGGCACCAGCGGCGCCGAGACAGTGGCCGATGGTCGGCTTGGTGGAGCTGCAGGGCAAATGACCAAGGAGCCGTCGGATCGCTTTGGCCTCCATGGCATCATTCAATAGTGTCCCTGTGCCATGCAAGTTGAGGTAATGGATATCTGCTGGCTGCAAATGTGCCTCCTGCAGCGCATGGCGCATAGCCGCTTCGGCTCCAATGCCCTCAGGCTGAGGCGCCGACATATGATACGCGTCACAGCTCTCGCCAACGCCACAGAGTTGCATGGGGCCTTGATCTCGCGTCAAAATGAACAGAGCTGCACCCTCGCCGATGTTGAGCCCATCGCGATTTTTGCTCATCGGCTTACTGATCGTTCGGGACAGCGAACTCAAGGCTTCGAATCCGTTCAACGTGAGCTCGCACAGCGCATCCACCCCGCCGGTAACGACCGCATCGCAAAACCCTGAAGCCAGGAGGCTTTGGGCGGAAGCGAATGCCTTGGCGCTCGCGGAACAGGCTGTGGATACCGTGTACGCTGGCCCGTGAAGCCCTCCGAGATGCGCGATGAATTGGGCTATACTCCCCATCTCGTGTTGCGTATCATAGCGGTAATACCCGGGCAATGCCCCGGTGGCTTGCCAGTGGAAAAAAGCCTCCTCGCTCACATCAAGGCCAGAAGTACTCGAACCGATGACCACCCCAATCCGGTCTGGGCTGAATGTGTCTCGCAACACGGTCACCTCATCTGCAATTTGTCGAAAGGCGACATGCGCCAACCGATGGTTTCGACATTGAAAGGCTTCGAAACCCGCGGGTAAGTCTGGGAGAGGGTCAGGCACCCTCCCCACGGAAACCATGGCCCCGGTCGTGCGCAAGATATGCGGACTGAGTCGGGTCGTATCAGCATTGAATACGCCGGCCGAGATGTCGCTCAAATTCGTCCCCAACGCATTGACCATCCCCAGTGCCGTGAGGGAAAATGGTTGCATCACCCGCTCCAGACAGACAGGGTACGGATTCGAAACTGGTACCCGTATAGCAAGTCTACGAGTTCGACGTCCCCATTGAGGGGAGATGTCCCCTGATACTGAATACGGGTCACCACTTGCCCTTCAAAGAACACGAGTCGTACCCTTGCTACCGCGTCGTCGACAATGCTCCAACCACGTTGATTAGGTAAAGCAGGCCACAATATTTTTTGAATGTCTGAAATGATCATCTCAGGAGGGAATGGCATCCTGCGATCGGTAAAGTTCTCAAATTTCACGGATTTCCCATCGTACCGCAAAGCAAACGCCCTCGTCTGGAAGGCCGTAAAGCCCATCACCAGTATCTGATGAGCATCGATTTCTAGCTGAGAGTGCAATTGGAAGCGTTCCTCCTTGGCCCATCCATCTAAGAACTGTTCTATGACCAATGTGCCTCCATAGCTGCTTGGGAGGAGCAATGGGTAATAGCGCAAAGATTCCTGTTGGGCTCCAGTACGATGAGGACCAGCACATCCCATAAGCAGCATTGCGACCACCAAGAGCCACATCATCATCTCGCGCGTCCGCACATGGCCAGGGGTGAAAGTAGCCACACCCAAAAGATACCCACGAATGTGGTGAATCCAATGGCCTTGAGGGATGCCTGACTGCTAAAACTCAATAGGCCGAAGGACAGTATCGTTGTCACGGTGGCCAAGGTCAATGCCAAAAATGTCGTAGGCTCCGAGGATGGATCGCTTTCCGCCAAAAAAATCGCATAGTCGACCCCCATACCAAGGACGAGGAGCAAGGACAGACAATGTAGCAGATGAAATGTGTACCCCAGCAGCCCTAGAAAACCGACCGTAATGCAGGCTGACAAAAACGGTGGCAGCATAACGACGAAACCCTGCAGCCGATATCTCCAGATAAGCAGGACAAGAATAACTATGTAAGCCCCTATGACAAAAACCATAATATCTTTCCTATACGTCTCTAAGATCCGCGCAAAGTCGCTAACGTTATCAACATAGCGTATTCCTTCAAAAGATCTGATCACTTCTTTAATCTTCTTCTCATCTGTGACATTGCGAACCTTTACCACTATGCCTGTCCCCTCAGGTATATTACCGATCCAAAGACTTCTTAGCCCAACGGATACATCGTTCTTCAACCACAATTCCGGTGTCATGAATGTTCCAGGCTCTCCTGCCACCTCTTGAAAAAACTTCTGAATGGTTCTCTCAGACAAGCCGAGTGACTCGAGCTTACTCGAGATTTCATTTTCATGTGCTAGTAGCTTCTTCAGCGCCCATAAATTTTCTCGCTGGCGTCTCTCGCTTGGAAGAAATGAGGTGACTACTGGTCCTAATTCTGCTCCTAGTTGTCCCGTTTCATCGTATATATGGTCTTGAAAGTTTTCGAGTCGTTGTAAAGTTTCTTCCGGGTTTTTTCCAACTATGAGAAGATATTGTTGCGCTTCTGATATACCCATTATATCATGTACGATACGGTCTTGTTCAGATAAATCCGGTGGAAACGTCTTCAGAACTAATGGACTATCACTTATTCGAAGACCAAAAAGACCTTTTATACTAAATGATACGACAATGATTAACAAAACAAATATAAGTTTCTTATGACGCTTCCAAAAGGTCAAGAAACACTTTAACCAGTGATAAACTACCGGCGTATGAAAAGCAAGAGGGTGAGTCCCTCGCAAGAAGAAAGGGAACCAAAAAACAACAGAGAAAAAAGACACAATAATACCACAAGAGGCAAAAAATGAAATTTGTTGAAGGCCTACCAACGGTGTGAAACCCAGAGCAATATAGCTTAAAATAGTAGTAAGTGCCCCTAGACCCACTGCAGGAGAAATATTCTGCATGGTCACGATCGGTTCCCACTGTTGGGCAACACGATGGTGAGCAAAGTAATGCATGCTATAATCAATGCACACGCCAATAAGGCTAGATCCGAATACAAGAGTGAACGCATGGAGATCTTCAAAAACAAGCAGAGACAATCCCAATGCATTCCAGAGACCTACCAAAAGTGGGATAAATGCCACGACAAGGTGTTTCACGGAACGAAAGATAAAGATGATTAAGAAAATGATTCCGAGTGTTGAACCAAAACTGATTAGAAACATATCTTTTTGCATCTCATTCCGCATTGAGGATGCAAAGCGCGCAACTGCTGTATAGGTCAGCTCAAGTCCGGGAGTGGTTTGCACGAGTTGATTTGACCATTTCTGCCAACTCTCCTCCAGTTGAACCTGAGTGTTTTCCTCAAAGGGACTGGAAGCGAGCTGCGCAGTAATAAAATAGTAATGACGATTATGATAGCTAGTGCCAATCAGTCCATCTTCGATCTTAAGACTTCTCTCAGTACCTCCTTCGCGGCTGTCATCGTTGAGGGGAATATGTTTATCTGGATTCCTCCCATTGATTGTCTCTGTATGGTTTAGTTGCATGATATTTTTACTAAAATCTTTCAGTAACTCTGGAAAGAATAGAAAAGGATCCTCTTCCAAGAGCCTCATCGACAAAGATGAAAATGGCTGGTACAGCTCTTTAGCCAGACGGTCAATGAAGTATTGATAACCATCGTCGTTATTCAAGTATGGACGAATAGTAGGGCTAATGAATTGATAGCGGAAGGGGAAGTAGAACTCAAAGAATGCCTTTTGCTGTTTGCTATAATCCCATTGAACAGCGGCAAATAAATGACTCGCGTCCATGTGTTGCCCGAGTTGGCGGGTGGCGTTACGGGCAATCTGAGACTGAGGGTGACTTACCAGGAATAAGGCGGTCCGCCCGAGCTCTCCCGACACCATGCGCCTGATGATCTGTACCAGAGGCTCGTCGTCGCCCTGCGGCAGTAAGGCGAGGATATCCGTTTGAATGCGCCAGTGTTTTTTAATTTGATAGGTGGAAAGACTACACAACACAATGAGGATAACGAGCCAAGCGATCGCGCTTTGCTTGCTAAGCATAACTATTTAGGGCCTCGTATCAATGCCCCCACTCGAAATGCGATTGATAGTCGCCCCATTGTTCAGGGGTAAGGATTTGCGAATTTGTGAAGCGATCATGAGTTATATCGCCATTAGTCTCATGAACCCACAGACTAAGCACTTGCTGTTTTTCGCCCTCAAGGATGATACAAGAGATTATCTGCAACATTATCGTGTGTTTGGGCAGAAGACCTAATCTCCATTGAGGATCTGCTGAGAAGAAATACACCTGAAAAAGGCTATGGATGGATTCCCACGCTCCGGAGAACACTGTCAGCAATCCTTCCACTAAGGCCTTGGCGTAAGGTAATTTATCCAACGCCATGGTCTCAACTCTGCCCTGGTAATCGCGCTGGTGTACGGCTGTGGTGGTGATCAGCAATTCTTGCTGAAAAGGGGTGACAAGCTGACGATAAAGCCCCTTCTGCGGCAAAAAGATGAGTTGACCGGTGGATCGCAAGGGACGCTGTAAGATGCGAACTTTTTTTTCTTCTTGAAATTTCGCAAAGAACCCATTGCCTCTGTGATACAGCAAGATCTGGGTTAATTGCGCAGGAATCTCCGTCGGTCTAATCGCTTCCTGTGCGAAGTTCTCCCATGGTGGGCAAGAAAGCTCCCCAGCGCCGAGAGCTACGGATGAAAAGGCACATAGCAAAAAAACCCCGAGTGCGAAGCGCCAGGTGATATATATCTGCCCAAGACAATAATTAATCGGGGGAGCTCCAAAAATCGTAGAAATTAAACCATTGGTAAGGGTAAGTACAACAGAGCTCTTCTAAACGCCGCACGTATTGTATGATGTAGTATTGCAAACGCTGTTCGCGCTCCAGGTGGGGGAGCTCTACGCGCTCGGCAAGGGGTTCGGCAAATACAGAGTATTGGCGATGCCCTGTTCTCAGCCCAATGGTTAAGCAGACCGGACATTCCAGGAGACTAGCCAACAGCCATGCGTGTTGTGGAAAAGGCGCTTTCTCCCCGAGAAATGGCAGCCATGTGACACGTTGTTTGGCATAAGGCGGAATCCGATCCCCTACCATGGCGATCATCTCTCCACGCTCGACGGAGTCTTTCAGTGCAAAAACCATTTCCATGTCGCCAGGCTTGAGTTCAATGACTCTGAGATTGGTATTAGGGTGCAAAGCATTGATCACAGCGTTGATTTTTTGAGCATGTCCGCGATGCATGACGATGTGGATCTTGAAACCTTCTGCCAAGGCAAAGGTGCGCAGAGCATCAAAGCTTCCTAGATGGGCACCCAATAGAAGCATGCCTTTGCCGTCTTGGCGTTGTAAGTACTGCCGTCCGTGCTCCTGAAAGTGAAATTTCTCCAGCTTCCCCTGCCAGAGCCACAGACGGTCAAGAAGCGTGAGCGCAAAGTGGAGGTGGTGGAGATAACTTTTCCACAGAGATGGCGGGCCGCTGACGTCAGGATGGAGTCGGTGTAAGCGCTGCAAATAGGCAAGCGAGGCCCCTCGCGCCGCGCGCCCGGTGAGAAAAAAATAGCCCGCGATCGGCAGAAGCGTCAGCATGGCGACGCCATAGCCCACGGTATTCAGCAGGAACAACACGAGACGGATACCCCATTGTGACCCACGCTCTGGTATCTTGGCCCATAACGGTGGCTTCATGGGCTTCTCTTCATCCGGAGTAAACATGGCACACGACACAACATGCCGAAGAACAAACGAGTATAGAGCCAGCTCAGTCGAACATTATCTCGCACAACGCGAAAGTGAGAGCTTCCGTCCTGGGGGTATATCACAGCTGTCACCACGTTTCGAATCGGTACGCCTCTCCAATAGAGTCGTACAGCAATTTCTGGGTCAAAATCCATATGGGAGCCGAGACGTTGTTTCTGCATGAGAGCCACTACCGTCCGCACAGGATAGACGCGGAAACCCAGCAACGGATCAGCAATGGCCGGTGAAAGGGTTTCTACCCACACCCAAAATTGCGAGATTCTTCTGCCGAGGCGTCTCGACAAGGGAGCATCTTCCCTGAAGGTTGGTTTCCCAAGCACCAGCGCCTGGGGATAGGCCTCAGCTTCAGCAAGAAAGCGTGGAATGTCCCGAGCATCGTGTTGGCCATCAGCATCAAGCTGGAGGGCATGCGAGTAACCTATCTCGTGGGCGCGCTGGAGGCCTGTTTTCACCGCCTCTCCCTTCCCACTGCGACGCGGGAGATGTAGGACTTGTACCCATGGGCGATGTTTGTCTTGTTCCTCAAGCACATGCCGGGTCGCGATGTCAGAGCCATCATCAACGATGATGCAGGGTAATCCGAACTGAGCCACCTGATCGAGCACACTTGCGATAGTGGCCTTATGATTATAGATGGGAATGACAAGACATGGGTTAATCATGGTGTTACTATCAGACGCCCGGACGCAAAGGTCTGCTCGTCCGAAAAAATACGGTATACCCATTTGCTGGCTTCGCAGTCTAATCGAACTTCTAGAAAGAAAGCCTGTCCCGGAAAAAGCATGTGGTGAAATTTCACTGCTTCCATAGCTGTAAGATGCAATGTCCCTCCCGAGTAGGTCTCGATGCTTTGAATCACCCAACGCAATTGGCAAACTCCAGGGACAACCGAGACTTGTGGAAAGTGTCCTCGCAGGTAATACAGGTTTTCCGGAACTTTGCAATGTAGCACGTACCCAGCCTTGGTGTCTTCCTTGGCCAACAGAAGAGGATCTGTGGGTTGGTCCCGTGGAGGTTCTTGAAAGAGTGATAGAAGGTCTTCCGCTGCCACTTTCCCTTGGGTGTTATACGGCAGCGCTTCGGGGAAGCGCCACACGCGGGGTAAAGTGACAGGTTCAAAGTCGTGCATTAAGTGGTCCCGCAACGTGCCAATCAACGAGAAGGTCCCAACTCCTTCCAACAAGCGTCGTCCCTGCCGGGTGAGCACTACAACTGCAGCGAGATGAGAGCGTTCCATGTGGGACTGAGGCGGGAGAAGAATCATTCTGGCTTCTTCCACGGCTTCGTGCTGTAAGAGTTTGCTCTCCATGGCTGTCAGCGAAAGGCGTTTCTCTGACAGTTTCACAATCTGGTCAGCACGCCCTCGCAAATGGAATCGCTGCCCATCGACGAGTTCGGCACGATCACCAGTGCGCAACCAGGCTCTTGGCTCGGGCAAAAATGGGGAACGCACTTCTAATAAACCGTTTTGCACACGGATCGTAACGCCTGGAAGCGGGTGCCAAGGCCAATCCAGGCTACGGGTTTGTTGCCGAAAAGCGATCCCGCCGGTTTCTGTCGAACCTAAAACCTCTATAGGGGCCTGGCTGCAGACCTCAGCAATATGCAGGGCTGTTTCTCTGCCTAATGGGCCCCCTGATGAAAAAATCACGATGTTCCGCCAATCGTGACTGTATTGCCTGGCTACTTGTGGGAGATGGATGAGATGTGCTGGAGAAGAAACAATCGATGCAGGACCAGCGGGGAGCTGACTGAGAATTTCTTCCCAATACAAAGCACTACGGTCAAGAAAGACATCCCCACCGCACAAAGGCCAGAGCAGTCTGAACAAGAGCCCATAGATATGGAGGTGAGAAACCGTCGCAAAGTGTGGAGCGCCTTGAAGCTTGCTCCCCCACTGCTGATGTAACATCGCTATTTCGTCGGCTAATTGCGCAAAAGTTTTGGGGATGCGTTTACGTATGCCAGTACTGCCCGATGTGAAGAGCTCCAGCGCGCGGTCCTGCGGTGCACGTGCTACCCAGGCAAGAAGGCTATCTGTTGCGATCGGAGACACGATGTGTATGTCTACCCCGGTAATCCGGCGGTCAGTAAGGATCCCTGCAATCACCGATTGCAATTGTTGTACGGTGCCTGGCTGAGTGTCAGGAGCGACGATCGGGGTAATACCCTTTTGCCAACAGGCTAGCAATGCCGCAGCGAAATGGAAGGCGGAGTCAAGCGCTAACAGCCACGGTTTGTCGGCAGGGTCGGAGAGTTGAGACACAATCCCGGCAGCCATGCCCTGTAGTTCAGCCCACGTTTTGCGGGGATGCCAACATACCGTATGCTCAGAGGGATAATCCGCAGTCAGAAGTTTATAGAGTGGAATAATGGTGCTCATCATCTCACGCCTTCGGAGGAAACAGCTTCTTGAAAATGAAGTCCGTAGGAAGCCCAGCATAGCGCCTGAAGCGCCAGGAACGATAGCTCAACTCGACCGCAAAAAGCAGGCCCATCATAATGTAGGTAATAAATCCGTTGTACAGACTCCATATCTTCAGGGACGTACAACAAGCCGTGTAATATGCCGCCACCCCATTAACGCCTAAGAAACATACCCATATCAGCGCGACGCGGCGACAGTATGCGATTTCCTCGATCGAGAGATCTAAGACAAGACCCCTTGCGAATACTTCAATAGTATTTGGCGGAGATAAAAGACTGTAACTGAATGAAATAAGAAGAATTGTGGAGACTAGCAATGGAAGATATAACATATATGTCAAGGTATTCAGAAGTATACCTATCATATATGAGACAATGATTGCGAAAAATGGCACTATAAGACGCGTCTGATATATATGATGGTTTTGCATAAGGAAATTACCAATCAAAGACATTCCGATCAAAGACGCAATGATACGAGATGAATATACTGTCATCCCAAAGTAAACTAGAAATGGATAAAATAATACTATGAAGGTCAAAACCGTCCGAAAGATCGCTCGAAATTTCAAGCAATATACCTATATTGAGTTCTTAGTAGACGACTTCGACGATACCAGAAATCGTCAGGATTGAACGCAAATCTCCCTCCGTAAATTTCACACTAATATTAGCCTCAAATTAACAGCCGGATCCATAGAATCTAAGACTATCTAAATATTGATCTTGATAAAGATTGACATTGAGAGCAAATGAGACTTGCCTCAAATTCGAAAACTTTCATCGACGCGTGACTGGATGACCGCATCTGCACGCTTTGGCTCGAACGGTATCTCCACCCGAATGGACTGATATGCCTACCTTGTGGGCACCCGAGCGGCGCCTGTTCCGCGTCCAAGGCCATTTTCCGGCTTGCCGCTGTCGGGCCTGCCAGGGCTATGACACCCTCCGAACGTGGACGGTCTTCGCGAACACGCGACAACATCCAGCCACCTCGGTGCTGTTACGGCACGCGATGGCCAAGGGCGAACCCACTGCCCGCCTCACACGCGAGTTGGGGCTCGCACGTCAACAGTTCCCGACCCTCCGGCGGCGCAGCACTAGATGGACAGGGCACGGTACCTCTGCCAATAATCGTCCCCCATCATCCGTGTGATCTCACGCGAGACGGGGGAGCAGCGCGTGTGGATCTGCGACTATGGCCACACGCGCACTTGCGCATCCCTGATCGTAGAGCACCTTGCTGCGGGCAGCACGCGGCTCTCTATCGATGAGGGGTAGCGCTATCGGGGGAGCCATCCGTGCCATGCCACCGTCCGCCACGGCGGGCACGAGTGGGCGCGCAATGACGACGAAGAGGGCCGACATGAAGTGCACGGCCGTACCTGTTCAGGGGCCGGCGCGGAGCTTCGGACCGATCTGCGTGCCTTCCATGGGGTCCATACTCTAGACCTGCATCTCTCCGTGGCGACGTATGAAGCCATGGTCAATACGAAACGGGTCACACCCACGCTGATTCAGCGGATGTGTGGTCACGGCCTCTCTGTACTCTAGTTAGCCATAAACCCAAACATTTTCTGTCGATATCCAATGCCACTACTCCTGCTTTTCAATCATTTTCTGACTGATGAAAGATCCAAGGTTTCTGACATTTGCAAAGTAATGCTTGTTTTCCTCAGGATCATGACTCAGATCAATTTTATATATTTTGGAAATTGCTATTCCTAATTCTAAACCATCGATAGAATCAAGCCCCAAACCCTCGTTAAAAAGAGGCTGCTCGCTGTCTATATCTTGTGGATGAATATCCTCCAGTCTGAGGGTTGTCACGATGAGCTGTTTCAATTCGTTCTCTAAAGAGTCTGACGGCTTCATGGTGCACCTTTGCTCTCCTACCCTCTGTTAATCGTCGGAGGGTGAACTCTAAACCGCTCTTGCGCCATTAACTGCTCGAAATCCCGTCGGTACGACCGGTCATGATGGGGTCTCAGTTGCATCGGATGAGCCGCTTGGACAGCATTGTTGCCGCGCGGTTGTCGTGCAGAGTCAGAGTAGCACAGGAACTCATGGGCGAGCGTTGCTGGAAGTATTGGGTAACAAATCTCTGAAGAAGTGATTATACCTGGTGCGCTCGCTGGCGGCAACAGCTCAGCTAGACGCATCTGCGACGCAACATTGTAGTTATGATTAACTGCGGGGGTCGCATAGGGGAGGGGTCGCTGGCACGCGCCTCCGCAATGTTCCTCTCGCGGCATCCAGGGCACGACGTCACGTGTATCGCTAGAAATGTTTCCCCTTCCATGC
Source organism: bacterium (assembly GCA_046727435.1). Classification (GTDB taxonomy): domain Bacteria; phylum Tectomicrobia; class Entotheonellia; order J063; family CAVPRW01; genus CAVPRW01. Next base: position 29,945 of record JBKPCR010000078.1, read on the forward strand.
GCCCAGACGTGTCCAGGTACCATGGTGATTTTGGAACGCATAGCCTGGAGGGTCCCCGGTGTCTGGCAGCGATGATGATCCTCGTGGCCGCGCTCAAACCTCGTCATCGCACCTCCTCGATTAGCTGACCACCCGCGACAGAGCGACTGTGCACAGCGAGAAGGCGCCATCCTTGCTACCAATCCCTGCCCAACTCAAAGAAGTCCTGCCTGCCGCCGCTTCGCTCGCTCGCCCAGGTAATCATTTAGACCGGAGGCAATGCTGATGATATGGGGGAGAGGTCATATGTTCTCTGTCACGAACCACTCATCCCCGGAAATCTGGTTAACCTTACAGATGGCTAGAGCGTGTTAGGCACTTTGCACCATGAGCGCCACGAAGCGCGCGAGCATCAGGATAGTAAAGGCGACAACATGCCACCCCGCCAGCGTTCCCGGCAATCGTTCATAACCTTGTGCGAGGCCGCGAAAGCGCGCGGCCCAGCCGAAACGCCGCTCGACCACCTAGCGCCGTGGCAGCCGCACGAAGCCTTTCTTCGCTTGCGGCCGTTTGACCACTTTGAGTTGCATCCTTCGGTCGCCGGTATCGGCTTGATCCACAGAGCCGACTCCCACCGAGGTGTCCGTGACGTCTTGCTCCTGCTCGGCCAACAGCGCCACCTGCGCGCGATCTTGTTCGTTTGCGGGGGTGACATGCAAGGCCAGCAAGTGGCCCAAGGTATCGACGGCCATATGCCCTTTGCACCCCGTTGGCTTTTGGCCCCATTGGAGCCCGCGCGGGAGCCACTTTCGGGACTGGATTGCAGGCTCCAACTAAGGCCGGAGGACCGTGCGAAGGATGCGCGGGCACCGCTGTTGCGGGGACTCAAGAAAGACTCCAGCGGCTAATCTGGAATCACCTATTCGTCTCCCTCAGGGCGAAGGAACTTGATGATTCTATACCCCCAGAATTAAAGCGACGTCACGGTGCCGAAAATCGCAAAATGTCAGTCAACTTGAGTAGGTACATGAAGTTGTTCGCGAAAGAAATCTTCGAAATACTGGTTTAAGACCCTCACCTTTAGGCGGAAATTATGCTTTTGTCGGATTTCTTCAGGGAGCGTGGAGAGGAAATGAAAGTGCAGCTTGAAACGCAGTGGGCGTTCAGGGACTTTGTACCAGGGTTGCCCTTTTGATAGGGTAGGGGGGTCACACGTTATGACGACCAAAACGATAGGGGTACCCGTACGTAGAGCAATCTGCGCAGCACCGCGTTTGAAAGTGCGCAAACCAGACGCAGGTGAACGGGTCCCTTCTGGGAAGACAATCAGGGAGCGTCCGGCTTGGAAGTTTTTCTCACAATCTTTTAAAATCTGAGTAGCACGATCGTTCACAATATAACCCGCTGCACGTACGATACTATTAAAATAGATATGCTTCAAAAGAGATTTTTTGATGATACAATTACAGAATGGAATACAACTCATAATAGCAACTACATCAATTAGAGTGGGATGGTTAGCTATGAGTATGTAGTTATTATAATACTTGATATCTTCCAATCCATTGACTTCAAATGTCTCTATTATTCCTAAGAATACCGAGTATTTTATAAACAGTTTGAAAGACCAATGAATCAATTGAAGTATCTTCTGGCGTTTGCTTTCTACGGAGCCTGGTAAGAGTTTGATCATGGGAACAGCTGCGAAAGTTAAAAAAACACTGCCCGCCATGAAAGTTATGAAGGCAAGTCCCGTGGTACAAATACGCCACTGACGAAAGAGTTTGTCCTGTATCCCCATGTCTCACAAGCCTTCTCCGGTTGCTGTAAGCGCTCCGGCCATGGAAGCTGGTGGCTATCCTGCACCCTACCTGAAAGGCATCGGTAGGATAGAAAACCGGGCGCGCATGTTGTTCGGTCGGGCACAGAAAGCATATAATAATCGATCGTACACCGAAATCAAGGACAATTTTCGATAGAATTTGATAATTTGACTTTGGGGATTCTTTGGCGTCTGATGTACCCCTAATGATATGGGCTAGTAGAGAGGTTAGAGTCTGCTAGGTTGCGACTGATATGTGAACCAAACATGCTTGAACTCGGTGCGGGGTAACATATCTGAGGCGACTCTGTGGACGCTCCTCATCAGCATGCCGACAATAGGCGGCGAGTACCCCTCGCACTTCCGTAACAGCATGAAAGACATGCCTATTCACCCATCCCTTGGGACCATACTGTTGAAACTTTCACCATACCCATGTGGTGTATCATGCGTTTGACTGGTAGACTATGGATGCGTGCACGATCGTGCGTCCGTATCCCTTGATAACGGTGCCCAGTGTGTCGAAACGCACCATTTTTGCCTGTGTAGGCTTATGATCGTTGGGCTGTTTCACGGCGGCATGCTGTTACGAACCGATGTACCCATTGCAGACGTGATGGAGGCTTCATGACAGACCATCAACATGGAGATGTTAGCGCCGAGCACTTGCTAGTCGACGCCTCACCCCAGGCCCTCACCCTGCCCTCTCTACTGCAAACCTACCAGCTACGCCTGTTCTACGGCGATCTGCATAACCACACCGGCTACTCCGATGGTCTCGGACGACCCGAGGAGGCGCTGCGGCAGATGCGTGCACGCGGGTTACACTTCGCTGCCATCACTGACCATGGGGAATTTTTCGATCGCGAGACGACCATCCGCGAGGCTCGCAAATGGGAGGCGACAGCGCAGCAGGTGGTCGCGCTGACCGGCGATGGATTTCTCGCCATCCGTGGCTTCGAGTGGTCTTCACCACGTCAGGGGCACAGCAACGTATGGTGCTCAGCCGGGTATACCGGCTACCACGAGACCGGCGATCAGTCCATGCAGGCCTTCTACGAATGGCTGACCAAGGCTCAGCCTGTGCCTGGCGCCGAGGTACTGGCGAGTTTCAATCACCCCGGCCGTGAAGTGGTGTGCTTCGATGGCTGCCTCTTCGTGCCGCCCCTCGACGAGCGCATCGTCGCTCTGGAGTGTTTCAACCGCGGCGATGACTACGGCGATGCTTATTTCCACGCCCTCGATCGTGGTTGGCACGTCGGTGCCATCGGCGTTTCTGATCACCACGGCGACGACTGGGGCAATCCTACCTTTCCGCGTGCCGGCATTCTGGCGCCAGCATTGACGCTCTCCCATCTCCAGGCAGCACTCATGGCCCGTCACGTGTTTGCCACGCGTTCACCGACGCTGGCCCTACTCGTTATGGGCGGGGAGGGGTTGATGGGAGCACGCCTACGTCTCCGTCCAGCCGAGTCGCTGCGGGTCGATGTCTGGTGC
>JBKPCR010000079.1:0-9180 GCA_046727435.1 bacterium
CCGGCCGCTGGCTGAGAGCACCATCATGCCTTCGATGGTATTTTTCAGTTCGCGCACATTTCCCGGCCAATGATACTGCATGAGCAAATCCATCGCCCCCCGCGAAATCCCCGTGATGTACTTCTCATGCTCGATATTGAACTCACGGAGAAACGCCTCTACCAAACGTGGGATATCTTGCTTGCGCTCCCGCAACGGTGGCAGCTTGATGCTCACCACATTCAGGCGGAAGAACAGGTCCTCGCGGAATTTGCCCTCTTTGACCTGTTGCTCCAGATCTCGATTCGTGGCGGCGAGCAGGCGTACATCGACTTTGATCGGACGCGTCCCCCCGACGCGTTCAAACTCACGATCCTCGATCACGTGCAACAGTTTGGCCTGAGTAGCCAGCGACATCTCGCTAACTTCGTCCAGAAACAGGGTGCCGCCGTCGGCGATCTCGAAGCGCCCCTTATGGGTTTGGATCGCTCCCGTAAAGGCACCGCGTTCGTGACCGAAGAGCTCACTCTCGATCACCCCTTCCGCCAGGGAGGCGCAGTTCAGCGTCACGAAGGGGGCGTCCCGGCGCGAGCTGTTCTGATGGATCGTTTGCGCCGCCACGCCCTTGCCAGTCCCCGTTTCGCCCATGATGAGCACGGTGGCGCGCGTGGGGGCAATCTGCCGGATCATGTTGTAGACGGCCACCATCCCCCGTGAGTTACCGATCAGATTATGAAAGCCATAGCGTTGATCCAGCCGGCGGTGCAGGTCAGTGACCTCGAAGGCGAGGCGTTGCAGCGACAGGCCCCGATCGAGCACGACCTTTATCTTTTTCAGATTGAGCGGCTTGGTCTGGAAATCGTAGGCCCCCTGGCGCATGGCCTCGGTGGCGAGCTCGATATCGGCATCGCTGGCGATCATAATGACGCAGATCTCGGGGTTGCGCTGTTTGGCCACCGACAGCAGGCGCATGCCATCGATGCGCTGGACATTGAGCTCGGTGATCAGCGCATCCAGCACCTCGGGGCCGTCCAAGACGTTATAGCCCGCCTCACCATCTTTGGCCCAGACGGTCTTAAATCCCCAGGAGTCCAGCGCTGCCAGCAACTCCTTGACGTCATCCGAGTCCTTGGCCACGACCAAGGCTTGTGGTGTCAAGAGATCATCTGTCATATCCATGGTTATCTCTTAATCGCTTACGCTTTGGGAACAAGAACCCCAGAGCCACGCCGCCGACAAACCCGCCGATGTGCGCCCACCACGCCACCCCCCCAGTCAAGTAGGGGGAGCCCGTGATCGCAACCGCGCCGTTGAGAAATTGCATTAGAAACCAAAACACCAGAAACAGCGCAGCCGGCAGTTCAACAATCTGAAAAAAGAAGAGAATTGGAATCAATGCCAGCACATGCGCATACGGAAACAGAAGCAAATATGCTCCCAACACCCCCGCCACAGCTCCACTCGCCCCCACCATGGGAATCTTCGAAGTGGGATCAATGTAGATCTGGGTGAGCGCCGCCGCCAGGCCACACGCTAAGTAGAAGGCGAGAAAGCGACCATGGCCCAGACGGTCCTCGACATTATCCCCAAAAATCCACAGGTAGAGCATATTGCCCCCCAGATGGAGCCAGCCGCCATGGAGAAACATGGAGGTAATTAAGGGGAGAAAGCGCTCAACCGTCGACACCTGCTCCATCTGTCCTGCCAGGACGAAGCGTAACGGCACTGCCCCGTACTGCATAATGAACACATCCAACGCCCTACCGAGTGACAGCTCATAGAGAAAAGCCAGGACATTCAGCGCGATTAACAGCGCCGTCGCGGCGGGAAAGCTCTGAGCCGGGATAGCATCGCGCAACGGAATCATGCAAGCGCTCTCATGGCAAGTTGTCTAGGGTCAGCGGAAAGGTACATGCTTGCCCGTTGCGGCCAGGTATGCCCAGTGCAGCAACTCGATGGGATGGACGACCGCAGCGGTCAAACCGTGCTGTCTCACCCCAATGCCGATCTGGATCAGACATCCGGGGTTCCCGGTGGTGATGACATCGGGGTTCACTGCCGCAAGGTGTTTCATCTTGCGTTCCAAAATCTGGCGTGACAGGTCAGGATGCACGAGATTATAAATGCCTGCGCTGCCGCAACACCAATCCGACTCTGGCACCTCCAGCAACTCCAAGCCTGGGATGGAGCGCAACAGGCGACGCGGCTCCTCTTTCACCCGCTGGCCATGGAGCAGATGGCAGGGGTCGTCATAAGCCACGCGTAATTTGAGCTCACCCAGCCGACCATGGAACGGAAAACGATCAAAAAATTGGCTCACATCCAGCACGCGCTCGCTGAACTGCTGTGCGACCCCTCGCCACAAGGGGTCATGGTGCAGTAGCTCGTGATACTCCTTCAGCACGGCGCCACAGCCCGCAGCGTTGATGACGATCCAGTCGACGCGTGCCTGGGCGAAGGCTTCGAGATTCTGCCGTGCCAGCCACCGTGCCTCCTCCCGCTCACCGGCATGCGCATGCAGCGCCCCACAGCAGCGTTGGGCGCGTGGGGTAATCACCTCAAAGCCGTTGGCGGCCATCAACCGCACAGTGGCGTCATTGACCTGGGCGAAGAAAATCGGCATCACACAACCGGAGACAAATCCCACTCGCCCGCGTTGTTCTCCTTGTGCTGGCGTCACCTCTCGCAAGCGTGCGCGATAGGCCCGCTTCGGCAGCATGGGCAGGAGCTGATCCAACCCCGCCAGGCGCTCGGGCAGCCACCGCCTGACCGATGGGTAATTCATCAATGCTCGCAGACCGGAGGCTTGGTACAGGAGGAGAAGATTTCCCAGGGCGCGCAGGACCAGCGGACGCGGTAAAATGCCCTGAAACGCCAGCGCGCGCAGCCACCTGGCGAGAGGTGGATAGTGTGGGGCGTCGGCTTGCTCGATCTGTGCGCGCGCTCCTTCGAGCAGCTGACCAAATTGCACTCCTGAAGGACAGGCGGTTTCGCATGCCCGGCAACCCAGGCACTGGGAGATGTGCTGCTGATAGGAAGCGGAGAGCGACAACTTGCCCTCGACGACCGCCCGCATGAGGTAGATCCGCCCACGCGGCGAGTCCATCTCCACCCCTAACTCGGCATAGGTCGGACAGGTTGGAAGGCACAGTCCACAATGGACACATTCCATCAGCTTTCGGTCATCGGGGGCATCGGTTGTCGCAGGGAGTTGCCATCCCGTCTCAGCCATGGGAACCCTTCTTTTAGAGATGATGCACGAACCGCCCTGGATTAAGCACCCGCCGTGGATCGAAGGCACGCTTCAGGCCCGCCATGACCCTGACTTGTGGGCCCACATCTCCCCAGCAATCAAACCACGCCTTGAACGAGGGGGGCGCGCTTTCGACGACCAGATACCCACGCTTGGAGGCGAGATCCCCGCGTACCTCCGTCAGCGTCTGGATCAAATCCTCTGGTTCCTTGCCATCCTCATGCAGTGGAAAGCCGCCGTAGACGAGGCCATTGCCGAAACGGGCACAAAGTTCAGCGGGAGCGTTCAGGCGTGACCCCAACTCCGTAAGCCTGCCGAGGATCGCCCCGATGTCTGTGCGGACGGTACCGACCCGAAAGACTATGCGCTCCGTCCGCGCAGGACCATTGGGACGGAATCGACTCTGCAATGCCTGCCACAGGCGTCCGTCGTCTGAGCCTGTCCAGCTGGTGGTGGCTCCGCCCGCATGGCTGATGGTGTCGATCTCGCGACGTTGCCGGACGACGGCCGGTTCAGCACCATCGATGCCGACGATAAGCGACCATCCTCCAAGCCCTTCCGGGCCATCGAGCCTCTGGCCCAGCCACGCCGTGACAGGCGGGTTGACCAACTCCACCGCGTTCGGCAGCAATCCGTCAGCGAGCAATCGTTGAGCCGTTTCTACGGCAGCCTCCCGACTGGCGAATGTCGACCAGACGAGTTCCTGGTTTGGAGGCACAGGACGAAGCTTGAGGGTTGCCTCGGCGATGACCGCAAGGGTGCCAAGAGAACCAATGTACAACTTCATCATATCATAGCCGGTGACGTTCTTGGTGACCTTCCCCCCAGCTTTCGAGATCCCGCCATCGGCGTGCACCACGGTGATGCCGATGAGCAGATCGCGCGCCGTGCCGTACAGCAAGCGCTTGGGCCCGCTGGCATTGGTGGCCAGCACTCCACCGATCGTTGCTGTAGCGGGTAGAGGCGGGTCGACGGGCCACCATTGCCGACGGCTTCCCAGTTGAGCCTGCAACGCAGCCATGGTGATGCCGGCCTGCACACTGGCGGTCAAGTCTGCTGGTTCGTGCTCCAGGACACGATCGAGCCGCGCTAACGACAGGACGAGATCGAGCCGCTCTGGCGGGTGACCCATGGCCATCGTCGTCCCCCCACCCCAGGGGACGACCGCCAGTTCTTCACGATGGGCCAACGCCAGCGCTGCCGCTACCTGATTGATGTCGCCGGGGATGATAACGGCCCAGGGCTCCCGCCCGTCGACGTGGTAGGCATCCAGTGAGGTCATCGCTTGGACGAACTCGATGCCAACGATAGCCTGTAGTTCTTCGATGACCTTGGAAGCATCAACCATCGAGGCCGCCACCATCGTTCGCCATTACAGCTTAGCACATGACCGCATAGACAGCCGGCCTAAAAGCGCTCGATCCGCACCCCGTTGATGACCTTTTCGGTGACCGGTGGGCCGAGTTCGACACAGCGCCCGGGTGTCGGGAAGACCTTGCCGGGATTACAGAGATTCTGGGGGTTGAACACCGCCCGCACTTTCTGCATGGCGGCCAGATCCAGCTCAGTGAAGACCAGTGGCATATCTTCCCGCTTCTCGATGCCGATGCCATGCTCGCCGCTGAGACTCCCCCCCACGGCGGCGCAGACGCGGAGGATCTCTTCACTGGCCTGCAGCACTCGTTCGCGCTGGTCGGGGTCGCGTTCATCGAACAGCAGCAAGGGGTGCAGATTACCATCGCCGGCGTGGAACACGTTGGCGATACGTATGCCATAGCGTGCGGAGATGTCCCGGATGTGCTGTAGCACTTCCGGCAATCGTGTGCGCGGGATGACACCGTCCTGGACGTAGTAACTGGGGCTGATCCGCCCCATGGCGCCGAAGGCCCGTTTGCGACCGAGCCAGAGCAACTCGCGCTCGCGGTCATCGCGAGCGACGCGCACTTCACGAGCGTGATGTTGACGAGCGATGTCGGCGATCTGTGCGGCGATTTCTTCCATACCATCGCGCAGGCCATCGAGTTCGATCAGCAGCACCCCACCGGCATCCGTCGGATACCCCGCGTGGATGTATGCCTCCACGGCCTGCAGCGCCAGCTGATCCATCATCTCGATGGCGGCGGGAACAATTCCCTGACCGATCACGTCTGATACAGTATTACTAGCGTCGTCCATGCTTTCGAATACGGCCATCAGGGTCTTGACTGCTTCGGTTTTGCGCATCAGGCGGACGATGATTTTGGTGACGATGCCGAGCGTGCCTTCCGAGCCGACCAGGGTGCCGGTGAGGTCATAACCGGGATAATCTTCCGCCGGCCCGCCGGTGTCGATGATGTGCCCGTCGGGTAAGACGACCTCGAGGCCGAGTACATGATTGGTGGTCACGCCATATTTGAGGGTATGAGGACCGCCGGAGTTCTCCGCCACATTGCCGCCGATCGTGCAGGCTTGTTGGCTGGAAGGATCAGGAGCGTAATAGTACCCCTGTGGCGACACAGCCTGGGTGATCCAGAGATTGACGACGCCCGGTTGGACGATCGCCCGCTGGTTGTCGAGATCGATTTCCAGGATGCGATTGAGCTTCGTCAGGGCGATCATCATGCCGCCCTCGACCGCCAGTGCCCCGCCGCTCAGGCCGGTCCCTCCACCACGGGCGACAAAAGGGATCTGGGCATGATTGGCCAGGCAGACGACCTCCGCCACCAGCGGCGTCGAGGTGGGAAAAACCACCACCTCCGGCGTGGCCTTGAACATGGTCAGTCCATCGCACTCATAGACGAGCGTTTCTTCCGGCTCGGTAAGGACATTGGCGGTCCCTACAAGGCGTTGCAGTGCTTCGATGATGTCTGGCTTCAGCATGGTTGCACCTGTCAGGCATGGAATGCAGCATCAGACATTAGCAGCGCTATCATACGCGTCCCCTGGGAAGGTGTCAATCGCCCTATCCACTAACGCTTTTGCCTTGTGCTACAGAGGTTTCGAGGGGCTCGGGAGGCACCGGTTTTGTGCTTGACATCGCCAGAAGCCCTTTCCATAATGGGCCTTATACTAGGAATTCCAGGTCCTTTAAGGAACAGGCCATGGCTGACCTACAAGACCCGCTGTTCATCAAGCTGCGAGGCATCATCGGCGGCTACTTGGTCGATTTGATCCTGGAGGAGGGTGGGGGAGGTGTCGCGCGCCTGGTTCGCGAAGGGCTGGAAGCTAAGGCGAGGCTGGAGCCCGAGGACGATGAGAAAGTGCTGCGGCTCCTACGGCAGCTAGAGGAGGGCCAATGATCGTCGCTGCAGCCCGGTGGGAGGTAACGATGGCGCGCCCGATAAGGATAAGTCCCGATGAAATCGACACATCAACGCGTGATTTACACCTTTATCAAGCGTATGGCGCGGCGCTTGCGTGGTGCCACACTGCTCGAACGCGTCTTGGTGGTCCTGACCGCGTGGCTGACCGCGGTCCTGTTAGGCGCTGGCTTGCTGCCATTGGCCTCGACGCAGCCGCTGCTCGTGACCTCCTTCATCGTGCTGGCCTGGGTTGCCACGGCAGTGGCACTGATCTGGCTGGGGAGCGCGTGCCTGCAGCGACGCTCCATCGAGTCCGCCGCACTCTATATTGAAGCCCGACATCCTGCACTGCATAATCATCTAATCAGTGCCCTGCAGCTCCCCGAATCCCTGCAGAAACACCCCGAAAGCGGTATCTCCTCCGAGCTTGTCGAAGGCCTGCTGGAAGTGACTCATCACCAGATCGATGCTTTGAGCCGTCAGCCGTTGATCGACTGGAGTGGCGTGTGGCGTCAGGTGCGAGTGGCAGCGCCGCTGCTGGTGGCCATGCTGGGAGTGGCCTGGCTCGCTCCCCAATTGCTCACGGCCTCAGTGGTGCAGCTCCTGCATCCGTTCAGTCTCTTGGGCACGCAACCAACAGACCTCGCCCTAAGCGACTATCCGCGTCATCTTCTCGTCGGTCAGCCCCTGACCCTACAGGCGCTGGCGAGCGGACAGATTCCCGCCACGGTCCAGCTGCGCATCTGGCAGGCTGGCAAAGAACGCGAGGAGAAGATGGCCGCAGCGGGTCAGGGCACATTTCGCCATACCGTCGCCAACCTGCGTGAACCGATGAAATTCCAGGCGATCGCCGGATCGGCTGCCTCGGACGTGGGGGAGGTCGAGGTCGTCGAGGCCCCAGCGGTGGGGAATTTCCACATCCGTTATCAGTATCCGGATTACACCGGGCTCCCCGCCAAAACCGAGGAGGGGAGCGGGCACATCGAGGCTCTGGCCGGCTCCGAAGTCCGCATCCAGATGGCCGCCAATAAACCCATCGCGCGCGGGCAACTGGTGTTTGACGACAACACGCAGCTGCCTCTGCTCGTCCGGTCTGACGGTCTTCTTCAAGCGACAGCGATCATCACCAAGCCTGGCGGGTATCGCGTCGAGGTGCAGGACGCTCTGGGCTTCACCAATCAGGATCAGCTCTCCTATCGCATCGATGTCATCCCCGACGCGGTGCCGCAGATTGACCTCCTGGCGCCCGAACCCGACATGGAGATCGAGGAGGGCCGGGTCATTATCTTGGAGTACGAGGCGCGCGACGATTTTGGTGTGAGGGAACTCGCTTTGGTCTATCGCGCCGGGCCCTTTGGGGAAAAACGCGTCGTCATCGACCGGGTCGATGAAGCGGCCAGACGCTACGAAGGACGATATTTCTGGGATGTGACCGACCTCTTCGGCGCTGCGGGTGAATCGGTGACCTATTATGTCGAGGTCTGGGATAACGACACGGTGTCCGGACCCAAACGCGGCGTCTCCGCAACCCACGTCCTGCGCATCAAGAGCCGAGAGGAGGAGCATCGTCAGCTCGATGAGATGCAGCAGCAAGTGGCCGAGAAGTTCGTCGATCTCCTGGCCGACCAGCTTGAGCTCAATGCGCGCACCACTGATCTGGCGCAAGAGCCCACGCCACGCGACCCCACTGCAGCCCAGGAACTGGCAGCCCGACAGGCCGAGCTGCAACAGCAGGCCCAGGATCTGGTATCACAGCTGGATCAGATGTTACAGTTGCTCGAACGGGACTACCTGAGCGATTACACACGCTACGAAGATACCCGGACATTACGCGAGAATCTGAACTTCACACAGGATACTCTGATGGGGGATGCGCGACGCCAGCTCTCCCCGCCGTCAGGCCAGCCGCAGTCGCCAAGCCCCTCGTCGCGCAGTCCGCAACGGTCAGATCGTCAGCCGCCCGACGCCAACGCACCATCGGTCGACCGGGCGCTAGCCAAGCAGGAGGCGGCCCAATCCGAGCTGGAGCGCATGGCGTTGTTTGCCCAGGACATCGGCAAGCGCGCCAAGATGCGCGATGTGGAAAACCTGGCTCAGCGTATGGCACGCACGCAAAAAAACCTGCTGGATGCGTTGACTGATCTCGATAAGCTCGGCAAGGAGATGGATGCGGCGACGCGAGAGGCGCTAGAGCGTGAGCTCAATGAGCTGGAAAAAGCCATGCAAGCCTTGATGGAAGCCTTGTCGAAGCTGCCATCGGAACTCCCCGATGAGTTTCTCAATAGCGAAGCCCTGCAAAATCTCGAGCTGAGCGACATGATGCAAACGCTTCAGCAACTGCGCGAGCAATTGCAGCAGGGAAATCTGGCGGACGCCAAACGGCTAGCGGAGGACTTGCTGCGCTCGTTGAACCAGATGCTGGCGGCGCTACAGAGTGCACAGCGGTTTGCCCAGTCCATGCCGTTTGGGCAACAGCAGAGCGGCATGGAGCGCGCCCAAAGCGAGCTCGACCAGATCATGCGCGAGCAATCCGAAATTCTGCGCGACACTACCGGCATCGATAAGAGCCTGCGTCAGCGGATCAATGAGCAACAGCGGCGCGACTTCGAGCCGCTGCAAGAACAGTTGCGTGAGGCGATCTACGAAGCGCAGCGCCAGATGCAGGAG
>JBKPCR010000080.1:0-8737 GCA_046727435.1 bacterium
TGATATAAGGTACCTGCGGGTTATGTCCGGACAGGCACCACGCCCTTTTTAATCATCACTAGAATCATGGAGTCCAACAAACATCACACGGCGGGTTGATTCATCGAGCAGACCTGACACCGGCAGGCCCTTCGCCGCCTGGAATTTGCGGACCGCACTGGACGTATTCTCATCGAAAATGCCATCAGCACGTCCAGGGTCATATCCCGCCATTTTCAGCTGCAATTGCGCCTGCTGGATCATATCTCGCGCCAGCAGCTGATCGACCGCCGCAGGGAGACTCCCACCCGAGCTGCTAGCCGCAACGGCGACGAGGGGGACTATCAACATTGCACCAAGAGTCAATGCAGCAAAAAACTTTTTCATGTGTACTCCCCTTCCTCATGGACTGGAATTGCCTCCAGCCTCACCTCGATATAGAGTGGTGAGCCCTTCCCACCACATTCACGGCAGAGCGTCCATTCTTATCCCTATCAGCCAACTTAGAGCATACCACTCAAAATGTTTGGAGGGACATGCGATATTGGAGTGCTCTTTCAACCGTTCGTTTGGTAATATAGCAATCGGCAGGCGAAAAAGAAAATGAAAGTTTTCACTATGAATCATCGAAATCGTTCATGTGATGCGCCATGAGATGCAGCTATCCTAAGCGGAGGAGAATGCATGAGGCAGGACAAATCTTCGGTGCTTGGTGGCGATGGCTAGGTGGAAGGGCCTGAAGCACTGTGGGTATGGCCTCTGTGCGACCTTTCAGGGGAGGGGGGCCACGGCTCATAGGTGATGATCATGGCGTTACGTGCGCTCGCATCGGGGAGAGGTTCAGGGGAGGGAAAATATGACAGCCCTGCCCTAGTCCTCTCCCGCAGGGAGAACGCTTACTTCATCGGCGAAAAGGCGGCAGGGATCAGGATCTTGTTCTGCTGACTTACCAAAAATTCTCGCGTCTGGGGTGGCCAGTTGGTCAGTTTCTGCGATTCTGTTCGAATCTTCGCGCGTTCCGCTAGGTCCTTGTAGGCCCAGGTGTGGACGAACTTATTCAGTCCACCGATCTCGCTATACCAACAGGCGGCCAATGGTGAGAGCTTCTCACGATCACCAATGGCCTCGGCCCAGCGCTTCAGGACTTCAGTCATGGCACCAGGTTGATAGGTGTAGGTGCGCATCTCATAGATGCCACCCAGCGTCTGGTTGCCCAGCGGGCGCATAAACGGCGCCTGGATGAAGATCTCCGACTCCATGGTCTCGATAAACTCTTGGATCTTCGGCGGCCACCCGGTCTCCTTCGCAGCCGCGGCACGGATTTCCGTCCGGTGCTGGAGGTTTTCATACGGCCACACATGAATGATCTGATTCAGCGGCCCGACCTCAGTGTGCCAGAAGGCCCCGAGTTTGGAGTGCTTTTCGCGGGCCGGGATCGCTTCGCCAAAGCGCTTTTCCGCCTCAGCTACCGAGCCAGGTTTCAGCGTATAGGTGCGGACTTCGTAAATCGACATGCGAACCCTCCTTTCGTCTCTGTATATTGCCACTACGCCACACGACACTGCCGACACCTGTACAACTTTCATGCATCAACGTGCCGCCGACACTGTTGCCTATTCAGCGACCCACCAGTGTACCTTCTCGACCAAGCGCCTCCACCGCTCATCGCAGCTCTGTGTCGGGCGGCAGCCACACTGACAGGGTACGAGACCCCCTACTATATCACAGGAAGCCCTGTAGATGCAGGCGGAAATTCCGATTCCAGCGCAAGGCGTGATATGTGGCCCATGTTCCACTATGGCGACAGAGGTATAGCCTGGTGACAGGTGAGCAAGCGAAAAAGTTGGGACGCGAGGGTACACAACCTAGTCAAACGAGTATGTTGGTAGGAAGATCGCGGTGACGATCCGTGCCCAGTTCGGTGTGTCAGCATTCCCGACGATGGTTTTCAATGACAAGGTCGCCCCAGTAGGTGCGGTACCGGATATACGTCATTGCCTGCATACTGGCTGCAAAGAGTGCAGAAAAGATCCAGAATGTCATCAGTAATTCGACTGGAAGCTTTGGAAGATGGTCACCTGGGCGCAAGCCAATGGCTTAGACGTCAAAAGTCCACCCAAACGTCCTAACAAGTGAGTGCCCTTCCAGCAAACCGGCATCACACGAATTCTCCCAGACTCAACCTGACTTTCCTGCTGCTCCTTAAGCGCAATTCATTGCTCCCCCTGCGCATAGACCCCTGCTGCTGGCTATACCCGCCTTAGCAGTCATGCCTCTCTGTGCCCGACTTGGTTCCCCGGGAGGTGACATCTAAGATTGCCGTGGAAAGGAGCGGTCCCCTTGACACCCCATTGCACTCTGGATACCCTAAGGATCGCGGTCCAAGGCAAATTCAAGAGAATTTGCAGTGGTGGCAACGGTGGGCTATGAAACGCATACTGGAGTCGTCCGTGCTCAGCCGTGCTGAGCGTGAATTGCTGGAGAACTGCCGAGATGCTGTCAGGGAAGTCGTCCCTGCTGCGGAGCTAATCCTTTATGGTTCCCGCGCACGTGGCGATGCAGGGCTGGAATCCGATTACGACCTGCTGATTTTGATCGATGGACCGGTAGATTCCAAATTGGAAGACCGTATGCGCCAGCGGCTCTACAGCCTGGAGTTGGAGAGCGGGGTCGCATTGTCAATCATCGCCTACAACCAATCCGATTGGTGCTCGCCGTTGTACCGGGCTATGCCCTTCAATCAAAACGTCGAGAAAGAAGGGATCGTCTTGTGACCGAAGAAACGCGGACGCTGGTGCGCTACCGATTAAGCCGCGCTAAAGCGGCCCTGGAAGAAGCAGTCTTGCTGCTAGAGAGCGATCATACAAATACCTTTGTTAACCGTCTCTACTATGCCTGTTTCTATGCGACTTCAGCCGTATTGCTCGCGAAGGGCCTTTCGGCGACGGGACATAGTGGGGTCAGGGTGCTCTTCCATCAGCACATCGTGAAGCCGGGCTTGTTGAGCATATCTCAGGGGCAGATTTACGACAAGTTCTTTGATAGCCGTCAAAAGGGGGACTACGCTGACCTGACGCACTTTGAAGTTACAGAGGTCCAGCCCTGGCTCGATGAGGCTCGCGCCTTCGTTGGGCGACGTTGAGGCGTTAGTTTCGAAGGAAATTAACCGGCCAAACCTATAAGCCCCGCGGTTCAAGCTCCTCTTGACTCCATACCGTTTCCCCAGTACCGTAGGAGCCGCGGTCGTATCAGACCATGACCCTTACCTGTCCAGAGTCTTCCTAAGGAGACCTGATCATGACCCACCCACCCTGGCGCTTGGCTGGCCTTGCACTCGCGCTTTTCATTATACTGCTTGCGGGCCGCACGCATGATGTCACTGCCCAGGAGATCAAGCTCAAGCTCTCCCACTTTGCGCCCACCGCGCATAACCACCATGCCAACGTCATTGTACCGTGGGTGGAGGAGGTCAAGAAGCGTACCAACGGTCGCGTGGAGATCACGGTGTTCCCCGGCGCTTCGCTTTGCAAGCCGACGCAGCAGTATGACTGTGCGAAGTCGGGCATTGCCGACCTCGCATGGGGCGTCACGGGCTGGACTCCAGGACGCTTCCCGATGACGTCGGTGATTGAGCTGCCCTTCCTGGTGCGCTCTGCAGCGGTAAGCGCCCAGATCCTTGCCGATCTCTGGGAGCCGTATTTGCAACGGGAATTTGATGACGTGCATGTCCTCTACCTCCACACGCCTCCGGCCGTGCACATTAACACGCATACTAAACCGATCCGCGTGTTAGATGATTTCAAAGGCATGAAGATCCGCATCCCCACGGCTGTCATGGGCAACGTCCTGGAGACGCTGGGCGCTACTCCGGTGGGCATGCCGGCCAACGAGATCTACCAGAATATGTCGACGAAGGTTCTGGATGGGTTCACCATGCCGTTTGAAGCGTTGCCCCCCTTTCGACTGCATGAGGTATCGAAGTATCACACCGAGGTATGGATCTCCGGTAGCGCCGCCTTTGCTATGTATATGAACAAAGCCAAGTATGCCGCGTTGCCGGAGGATGTGCGCCAGGTACTAGAGGAAACCACCTCGCGCCTGTGGTACTGGAAACAGGTCGGAGAATCATGGGACAAGGCCGAAGTCGGGGCGCGCCAGGTGGTGGAGGCACACAAGAACCAGATCTATATGCTGCCCGACGAGGAACGGCGGCGCTGGCGCGAGGCTGTCAAAGGACTCGATGCGAAATGGGCCGCTGAGCTCGACGCCAAAGGTTTGCCCGGACAGGCTTTGCTACAGGAGGCGCGAGTGTTATCGCTGAAGTACGGAGAAGCCGAGTGAGCTTCCTTACAATCGAGCGCGTCGCCACACATTGGACGCAACACCTCGCCCTGTTCGGCGGCTGGCTGTTGCTCGCAGTTGCCATCGTGACCGCCAGCGATGCTCTGCTACGGGATTTCCTGGGGCGTCCGCTGCCTGGAACCTTCGAAGCCACTGAACTCGTGCTCGCAGCTATCATCTTCTTCGGGCTTCCCTATACGAGTCTTACCGATAGTCACGTCTCGGTCGACTTCCTGACCGGCCGCCTGGGGCAACGCACTCAGCACGCGATCATCGCCGTCAACGCCCTGATCTGTGCCGGCCTGTTCGGGGTCATCACGCTGCAGATGACGGCCCTGGCTGTGGAGTTCCTCGCCACGCAGCGCACGACCATCACCATGCGCATCCCGATCTCTCCGTGTATCGTCCCCGTCACTGTCACGGCAGGTCTGGCGGCATTAGCATTTGTCGTCCAGGCGATCGGCGCTGCGCTGCGCGCCTGGCGACTCAGTCTGCCACCCCTGCCAACGCCTCACCGGTAGCCCCATCGATGAACGAATTGCTGATTGCAGCCCTGGGCTTCGTCGCGCTGTTAGCGCTGATCCTGGTCCGCTTGCCGATTGCCGCGGCGATGGCGATCGTCGGCGTGGGCGGCACGGCGTGGGTGGCCGGGTGGCCTGCCGCACTCGCGACGCTGAAGCAAGGTCCTTTCGAGCGTGCCAGCTCGTACACGCTGGTTGTCGTCCCGCTCTTCCTGCTGATGGGCTACCTCGCCTCGCGGGCTGGGCTCAGTCAGAAACTGTTCCATGCCGCCAACGTCTGGCTCGGCCATCGGCGGGGTGGCCTGGCGATGGCAACGGTGGGGGCCTGCGCGGGCTTCGCGGCCATCTGCGGTTCATCAGTCGCCACGGGGGCCACGATGTGCTCCGTGGCCCTGCCCGAGATGCGGCGCTATCGCTATGCTGACAGCCTGTCAACCGGCTCGATTGCAGCCGGGGGTACCCTGGGTATCCTGATCCCGCCGAGCGTCATTTCCGTCCTCTATGGCATCATGACCGAGCAATCCATCGGCAAGCTCTTGCTGGCGGGTATCATCCCAGGCCTGGTGCTCACCCTACTGTTCATCCTAGTCATCGCCCTCGTCACGGCCGTCAATCCGGCACTAGGCGCTGCTGGTCCGCCCTCAACTTGGTGGCAGCGCCTCCTGGTGCTTAAGGATGTCTGGGAGGTGCTCGTCCTGTTCCTGATTGTCATCGGCGGCCTGTATTCTGGGTTGGCGACGCCCGTCGAATCGGCGGCCTTCGGCGCCGTCGGCACGCTGCTCTTCGGCCTCTGCAAACGCACGCTCACCTGGCAGGGCCTCCTTGCCGCCCTCGATGAGACGGTGCGTACCACGGCGATGGTCTTCTTCATCGTCATCGGCGCTGATCTCTTCGGCTACTTCATGGCCTTATCGCAAATGCCCATGCGGTTCGCAACATGGCTCTCGGGGCTGCACGTGGCGCCAGTGCTCATCCTCTGGGCGATCATTGCGACCTACATCCTGCTGGGGGCACTGATGGACGAGTTGGCGATGATTTTATTGACAGTGCCTATTTTCTTCCCCGTGGTGGCGGCCGTGGGCTATGACCCAATCTGGTTCGGGGTGATCATCGTGGTGGTAGTGCAGATCGGGCTCATCGCGCCACCGGTGGGGCTAAACGTCTTCGTCATCGGCGGCATGGCGCGGGATGTGCCATTGGCCACAATTTACCGCGGCATCCTGCCGTTCCTCGCGGCCCAGATCGTGCTCCTGGTCCTGTTAACCCTGTGGCCAGGGATGGCCCTGCTGCTGCCCAGCACGATGCGATAGGATCGCCAGCAAGGGCTGGGTTGGTCTCAAGAAAAAGGCCAGGGCCGGGAGAACGCTTTCCGGCCCAATCTGCAGGAATGAACGCTGATCGCTGCTGTACTCCCCGGTCGCAGCCCGTTATGTGAGCTGCTATGGCACGTTGATATCGATCGTGCGTCTCACAGGAATACCCACGAGACTCAGGTCCAGGTCGGTAACGCAACCATCGCCGCCGAGGTCGGCCGCCGGGTCGTAGTCGGGGTCGCCGGCGCACGTGCTGATTTGCTCGTGCGCAATCGGCACATCCATAGTGTTGCCCTCGCCATTGTCCTCGACTTCGACGCTCATGCCACGCTCAACCTCGCGAGCGGCGGTCACACTCCAGGTGTCCTGGAGGTGCGGTTTGACAAAATCCTTGTGGGCAAATCCGCCGGCGTTGCAGGCGGCAATAGTCACCTGAAGGCTCTCGCGGTTGTTGCCCAACTCGTTGTTCAGCAGTTTGTAAAATTCCTCGTCGCTCAGCTTCTTGCCAAACACATGGATGCGGCCATGCTTTTGCTCGGCAGCCTGCGTCTGCAGCGACGCCTGCCCGACCAGCAGGCTGATACACGCGACAATGAACACCCAATGTCGCAGTTTCTGCCTCGCTGAGTAGTCTTTTCGAACCATTGGTGAACTCCTTAATGCGATGTGACCTCCTGGCGATTTCATGATCCGACCTCCCGAGTTTGAAAATGTCCCCACGATGCATTGGGAACGCTGACGTACGTGCTGGTCATGATGTGGTAAAACAACCCGTGCAATCGCCAACCGTTGCCTGAGCAGAGGTTAAGGACGAGGGCAGCAACGATGCTGATTTGCTGTTAACAAACATCTCTACGTCGGAGATAAGGACCGGAATGGGATCGGCCGAAAAAATCGGCTGTGACGCCCCTGTCGCCAGATGACTGCTGGTGGTGAGCCGTGGATGGGGCTAAAGCCGTTTGTGAAGGCCTTCGGGGCTGCTTGAGATAATCATGGGAAAACAGGGGAAACGTCTTCTCGCAAGTGCCAGGAGGCGGCCATTGCATGTCAACCTGAGCGGCGTCGGATTCGTTAGAAGTATTGGCGGAGTTCATTGTCTTTGACTTCAATAAGAATGCGCATCCGGCAGCGCCGTGCATACGTCCACGCGTTGGAGGGACCGGGGTGCGCCTCGGCTGAATCAAAAGCCTTGAAAGAAAGGCTATATTGCGCTGCTCGACAGTCGTGCTACACTGAGCGCAATCTCACTTGGGCGGGTAGTCGTACGGCGCTGTAGTATGGATGGGCTCATCGGCATGATGTCAGCTCTTCTATACCCTCGCGTATGATAGGGAAAGGCATCGGTGAGACAACGGGACGCCGTGGTACCCCTTGAGGATGTGATCACGCGTGGATGCCATCATCGTCATCGAGCAGCTCAAAAAGACCTATGATCTGGGTGAAGTCAAGGTCGATGCCTTGCGAGGGATCGATGTGCAGATCCGCCGTGGCGAATTCGTCGCCATTATGGGAGCCTCGGGTTCCGGCAAATCGACCTTCATGAATATTCTGGGGTGCCTGGATCGCCCCACCAACGGGCGTTACCGACTCGAAGGCATGGACGTCTCACAGATGTCCAGCGATCAACTAGCCGAGGTGCGGAACAAAAAGATCGGCTTCGTGTTCCAGAATTTCAACCTGCTGTCGCGCACCAGCGCCCTCGAAAACGTCGAGGTGCCGTTGTTGTATGACGGCACCGCCTACCGTGACCGCCATGCTCGTGCCCTCGCCGCCCTCAAGGCGGTGGGACTGGAAGCACGGGCGGAACATTATCCCAGCCAGTTATCGGGTGGCCAACAGCAGCGCGTGGCTATCGCCCGCTCGCTGGTGAATCGTCCCGCGATCATCCTCGCCGACGAGCCGACGGGCAACCTTGACAGCGAAACGAGCGTGGAGATCATGGGGATCTTGCAAGGGCTCAACGCCCAGCAACAGATCACCATTGTGCTGGTGACACATGAATCGGACATCGTGCGGTACGCAGAGCGGGTTATCGTCTTCAAGGATGGCTTGATGGTTGAAGATCGTTCGGTGATGGATCGGATGCTGGTGGGAAAAGAAAAGACTGCTAGGGAAGAATTGGGATAGGAGTTGCAGGAGAAAGAGATGCGCCGCAAGCTGCTGCTGACGGTGATTCTGCTACTGCTTGGAGCGTCGGCCACAGCGGGCTATCTCTACTATAATGGCCGCCAGGCCCCTCTGAACTATTTGACCGCCCGCGTCGAGCGCGGCCGCATCGCCACGACTGTCAACGCTACAGGCACCCTGAATGCGGTTATCACCGTGCAGGTGGGGAGCCAGGTCTCCGGTACCATTCAAAAGCTGCTTGTCGATTACAATTCTCCTGTCACGGAGGGCCAGATCATCGCGCAGATCGATCCTGGCTCCTTCGAAGCGCGGGTCAGTCAGGCGCGAGCGAATGTGGCCAGTGCGGGCGCGGCAGTCCAGGTCGCTCGGGCTAACGTCGATAACAGCAAGGCAGCGATCGAAACGGCGCAAGCCAACATCGGCAGCGCTAAGGCCAATGTCGAGCGGGCTAAAGTC
>JBKPCR010000081.1:0-13179 GCA_046727435.1 bacterium
CCTCAATCTCGGTGAACGCGTCACCGGCCTGCCATACACCGATGACGAGCTCGAGATCCTGTTCAGCTTAGCTGGCCAGGTGGCCATCAGCATCCAAGACATCAATCTGCAAGAGGAGTTCCAATCGCAGAAGACGTGCATTGAGAATATTCTGACGCACATGAGCAGTGGTGTGATCACGATTGGGACAGATGAAAAAATCCGTATTTATAATCATCGGGCTGCGGAAATCCTTGAAAAACCGGCAGCTGAGGTGATTGATGAAGACCTCCGTCACTTACCATCACCCCTAGGTGACCTGTTATATGAAACGCTTGCTCAGGGTGTTGCGTATCAAAAGCACGAGGTCACATTATCGGTAGGGAAGCGTCTGCTGGAGGTGAACACCTATCAAATCTTTGACGAGCATCGACGCGTTGCCGGCAGTGCGTTGGTCTTCGAAGACTTGACCGCACAAAAGCAACTCTATGAGGAACGGCGCCGGGCAGACCAACTTGATTTCTTAAATAAGTTCGTTGGGCGCATGGCCCATGAAATCAAAAACCCACTGGTGTCAATTAAAACATTTG
Organism: bacterium; assembly: GCA_046727435.1. Classification (GTDB taxonomy): domain Bacteria; phylum Tectomicrobia; class Entotheonellia; order J063; family CAVPRW01; genus CAVPRW01. The sequence continues at coordinate 570 of JBKPCR010000081.1, forward strand.
TAGAGCTCTTGGAATATCAATATGATGATCCTGAACTGAGAGACCAATTTTTCCATATCGTTAAATACGATGTTCAAAGCCTCGATAGAATTACGGAGAAACTCTTTAATTTTGCTAACAAACGATCCTACAGATTTGAATATGGGGATATCAATTCAGCAATTTATCGATCGACTTCTGCAATTATATCGAATAAAAAATTTGTACAGCGATATCAAAAAAATGATCATAACAGTTCAGATGAATTTTACCCAACTGTATTAAATATTCAAATTACAAACAATGAGAATCTACCATTATTTCGCTTTGATCGAGAGCAATTAGAAAATGCTATAACATATATTATAATGTATCTGATGCATAACATGAAAGTCAATGATAAGATACTGATCGATTCAAAACTCGATCATGAGCGAGATCATGAATTTATCTCTTTGAGCATTGCTGGGAATATACATGCATTAACTACCGAGGAGCTACGTCAAGTATTTGACCCCTTTAGCATCGAGCAAAGCACCTTGATCGACGTTGGCCCCTGTGTTGCCCGGAAAATCATCGATGAGCATGGTGGCCACCTTGAGGTCCAGCAAGATAAAAGTGGCCACGCGACGTTTGTGATGACCTTCCCCGTGTCGCGTGAATCAGAGGAGGTGAATACACGATGGACGATGCGCACCGGATCTTAGTCGTGGACGATGAGCTCGGACCGCGTGAAGCCCTGCGTATGATTTTAAAATCAAAATATCACGTGCTGACTGCGGTCAATGGCGCAGATGCCCTCCAGGTACTCAGCAATACCCCGCCGGACATCGTCCTGCTTGACATTAAGATGCGTGAGATGAATGGCATCGAGGTCCTAAGGGCGATCAAGGAGACTGATGCGAGTATCGAAGTCATCATGATGACCGCCCATGCCTCGTTGCAAACCGCTCGAGATGCCATGACTCACGGTGCCTCAGAATATCTGCTCAAGCCTTTCAGCAAGAGGGAAGTCGAGGAAGCTATTGAAAAGGCCCTGAAGCGACGGGCGGAACGCAGCGGGGCCCAGCAAGATGTCCGTACGCTGTTGGACCAGCTTCGCACCTTAGCGCACTCGTCTGCCACTGCCACCGCGACATCTGACGTGTATGCCCGGGCGGCTGTTGTCCTCGCCCAAGTCCAGCAGCTCCTTGAGACCTCAACAGTGCTCCTGTACTGCCGCGATGAGGCTACCGCAGCGCTACGCTGTGAAGTAGCACTCGACGTGCCGTTACAGGCGCGGGAAGCCTTCGAAAGTTCAGAGTGGAAGGCCCTGCTCAGGCAGCTAATGACCACCAATGAACCAGGCCCATGGCGCCTCGCATCGCAGGGTCCAACACCGCTACTCCCATTGCCCTTAACCAAGGCAGGTTACACTGGCGCGCTACTCTGTCGCATCAGCATCAGCCAGGATGTCGCTGGCATCCTCACGTTTCTCACCACGACTGTCCGAGCACTGCGCACCCATGGATTGGCGTTCGGGCAGACGGTCGCCGATCTTCTAGCGTTTGCCATCCACACCCAGCAGCGCTACCAAGCATCCCAGCAAGCGGCGGCGCAGCACGCCCAACGGGCCGCCCAACTCGGCATCTTGCGCACGATCTCGCAGGTCATCCTTGGTCAATTGGAACTCTCAGCGACACTTCAGGCCATTGGCGACCAGTTGCAGACAGGACTTGGCTATGCCGGCTTCCATGTCTGGCTCGCCTCCCCTTCCGGTCATTTGCAGGAAGCCCACGGAGCTGGTCGTAACCTCGGCTGGAGGCCCCACGACGGCGCGCCGCCGCCCGCAGTTTTGCAGGTCGTCGAAGTCCCCGATGCTCAGGTAATCCTTGCCCCTATTCTCTTGTCGGAACTTCCTGTCGGTGTGCTCAAAGTCGTGCGCGATGCGCAGCATGGTCCGCTGACCCCGGTAGAACTCGACCTGCTACGCATGTTGCTGGACTCCATCGCTCTGGCGGTGCACAACTCGCGCCTGTACGGCGAGATCACCGCGACCAAAAGCTTTCTCGAAAATCTTATCCAGGATGCTGGCGATGCCATCATTACCGTCGATACCACCGACCGCATCACCTCATGGAATGCCAGTGCTGAGCGTATTTTTCATGCCTCCGCCGCATCCATGCTGCAACAACCTATCGCGACGCTGTTACCCGCCGACCCATATGCCCGGTGGCGCGAGGAGGTTGAACGGCGAGGCCAAAGTCTGCAGATTGATACCCCTCTCGCCCCGTGCCAGGGTTCGCCGCGTGATATGCTGCTGACGCTGTCCCCGCTGCGTGGTCCCCATGACATCAGTGCCGGGCTGTCGATTATCCTAAAAGATGTGACGGAAGAGCGTCGATTGCGGGAACAGGTACTGCACGCCGAGAAGCTGCGCGCCGTGGGAGAAATGGCGGCGGGCATTGCGCACAATTTTAACAATGTTCTGACGACTATCTTGACGCGGGCGCAATTGTTAGCCCAGCAAGTAACAGACACGGTCATGCTGCAACGTGGCTTAACCTTGATTGAACAGGCCGCCTCCGACGGAGCAGCTCTGGTGCGGCGTCTCCAGCGCCTGGCCCGGGGTAGTGCCGCCCCCGAGCGTGCCTGGCTCGATCTGAATGTTCTCGTGCAGGAAGTAGTCGACACGACCCAGCCTCTCTGGCACGACCATACGCGACGGGAGGGACGCCCGGTGGAGGTCCACCTGGCGCTTGCTCCCCTACCACGCCTTCTCGGACGGGCAGCCGAATTGCGCGAGGTGTTGACCAATCTTCTCTTGAATGCCATTGAAGCGATGCCCAAGGGGGGCGAGATCACCCTCCGGACTTGGGCGGAAGCATACGCTGTGGAGGTGGCAGTAAGCGATACGGGGGTTGGGATGACAGCAGAGGTACAACGCCGAGTGTTTGATCCCTTCTTCACGACCAAAGGTGCACGTGGAACAGGATTGGGGCTCAGTGTCTCGCAAGCGATCATCAAAGGGCATGACGGGACGCTGACCGTGGATAGCGAACCTGACCGTGGCACGACCTTCGTCATTACCCTCCCCTGTTCGTCGGAAGCAGCCGAGACCCGGATCTCCCAGGTGGTAGCATAAGACCATCGTGCTGTTCGTCATCGCCAGCCTGTTCTTTGCCAGATGCACGTCGGAGCTGTTCTCCACAGCTTGCTTCGCGCGTGCCGTCTCATTTGGCATGACGAAGCGTTTTCCCGCCCATGAAAATAAATCTTCCCCGTGATGGCCACACGTCCCAAGAAAAACCACGTCGACGCCAGACGTGCGGCCGTTTCTCTCCTTCCCCAGTCATTTGTAGGCCTATTCCCCTATACCGGTTACAACCGACGATTGGTCGGCACCCGTAAACCAAAGAGTCGGAAATGATCAGTAGACAATAAAACAATAATAAAAGTATAATACGATAAATTCTGAGGGTCTTGCTCATGACCGTTCCAATCCCTAAAGGCCAGCAGGCCAGCATCACGGCTAACAAGCGGACCCAAAACTTCAGGCTATTGAACCGACGGGTATCACGGCGCAAGCAATTGTCGCGGCCTCTATGGCCATGGTCAGAAGAACTCGCGCAGGCGATCGAGCCCAGACATCGCCCCCAGGCGGTCGGGAAATCTAGCCACAAACACTTGCAAAGCGATCCCCGGGGTAGAAATCCCTCAAGACGTGCACTGCAACATAGAATAGATCTGATGAAGAGGTGAAGGGAGGCAGTAATGGCAAGAGAAAACATTCTCGTGGTGGATGATGAGCCAGATATGCGGGATGCGCTGACAGCAGCTCTTCGACGGGAGGGGCTCTGCATCTCCACAGCTGCCAATGGCGTTGAAGCGCTGGAAAAAGTCCAAGGGCAGTCGTTTGACTTGATCATTACCGATGTGCGAATGCCGCGTATGGGGGGGCTGGCCCTGTTGCAGGAGCTGAGGCGCACCTCCCCCACCATCCCCGTGATCATGATGACAGGTTACGGCCGCATTGAAGACGCGGTAGAAGCCATGAAAGCTGGAGCCTTCGATTATCTGCTCAAACCCTTCTCACTCGAAGACTTGAAAGCGGTGGTCACCAAAGCCTTGACGCCCCCCCATACCCCAGTAAGACCGCTGGTCGAACCCTCACGACAGGAGGAGCAGGAGTACCTGGAGGCAGGGGGGAACATCGAGCGGCCCATCATCACTGATGACTCCCGGATGCTGCAGGTCATCGAGCTGGCTAAGGAAGCAGCCTCTAGCAAAGCAACCGTCCTGATCCAGGGGGAAAGTGGCACCGGCAAGGAGGTACTGGCACGCTATATTCACACCAACAGCCCGCGGAATATGCAGCCGTTTGTCGCAGTCAACTGCGCCGCCATCCCCGAAGGATTGCTCGAGAGTGAGTTGTTCGGCCATGAGAAGGGTGCCTTTACCGGAGCCATCACCAAGCAAGTTGGCAAGTTCGAATGGGCCCATCGTGGCACTATTCTGCTCGACGAGATCAGCGAGATGCCCCTGCCCCTACAAGCTAAGCTGCTCAGAGTCCTCCAGGAACATGAGATCGAGCGTGTGGGCGCACGCAAACCAGTACCTGTAGACCTCAGGATCATCGCAACAACAAATCGTCGTTTGAAGGATCATACGGCAGCTGGCAAGTTTCGCGAAGATCTCTATTATCGCCTGAACGTCATTCCGCTAAACATCCCCCCTCTGCGTGAGCGCAAAGGCGATATTCCATCGCTGATCGAGCATTTCATCCGCAAGCATAGTCGCGGCGGCAATCAACCGCTTCCGCGCATGACTCAGGAGACTATCCAGCACTTTCTCCAATATGATTGGCCAGGCAATATCCGCGAACTGGAGAATATGGTGGAGCGCTGGCTCGTGCTCTATCAAGGTGGATTCCTTGCAACAAGCCATCTGTTTCTGAATGAGGGTGCTGCAGCCTTGCCTGCGGCATCTATGGGCAAGCCGTCCGTATCAGTACGGGAGATGGAGCGCGCTCTCATCATGGAGACCCTGCAGGCGATGAACGGTAACCGGACCCAGGCCGCCAAGGTGCTTGGTATCAGCTTACGGACACTGCGCAACAAGCTGCGCGAGTATCAGGGAGGGTCCAGGATCAGGGCTGGCGACGAATGAGCAAGGTGCCTAGGCAATCGCACTCATCTACCAGCAAACCTCCTACCACCGAGCACCCACACTTGCAGCCTGACTGAGGGGGGAGGTTTGTTGGTGCAAAGCCATCTCTCATGATTTCCTGCAACACTTTGCCCGCTTGCAAGGTCTGCATCTATCTAGCACCTTCGAAGACCCAAGTCTTCCCCATGCACAGCCAACTGGGCCGTTTCTGTCCCTGGCGATGTGGAAGCTGTCGATCTCATCCATAGCATACGTTGTCTTTGCCCTCTGCCGCGTTCGGGATGGGTAACATCTGACCCAGTACAAACACGACTCTTCTAGGCAATTTCTACCCAGATCATTCCGTGATGTCCATTGCTGCAGATCTCCCTCTCTCTTCACGGACCTCGAGGAACATGACAAGGCTTTGGGAGGATCATGTTATCCACCGGGTTTCACGCTGCTCAACGGCCGTCGGTACGCTCATACGATGTGGCCTCTCGCACTGGGCCGTCAACCGGTGAACTTGCCCCAAAGGTCGCCTCCTTCTACGCGGCAGAGAATGAAGGGATGAAATGGCCAGTACTGGCCTGGAGCGTAAGGCCCATCGGCTACTAGGGAGCAAACACCCAGGACAGAGCCGTGGTATGGATATTGCTCGTACTATCCTTGCAACGTCGCTCGATAGGCGCAAGGCCGATAGGGCCACCGTCAAAATGCGAGGTTCGCAGTGTTCCTCGATGGAGATGGCGCGACCACAGGCCACACCTTGAGAGAAGGTCAGAAGGTGAATGTGCCAGGACATCAGGCTGGCAATCTAGGCACGGACATTGGTCCTAACTCAGCCTAGAGCTACTCACGACGCTGCCCATGAGGGGTCAATTAGTCGAACATCACTGATCGACCAGAGTATTAGCCGTTGCAAGCGGTAGAGGCGGCGTAGACAAGACCAACATCCTCGCAAGCTCGGCGTTTGCGCTTGCCAAACTGCGAAAAAACATGCTGTCGATCAAGACCGACCTCAGCCTGGGACAGCTCGATATTATGCCGGCTTTTATACCACTGACCATCTGTTCCTGGGGTCTAAGAGCCTGCGGTAGATCATCGTGGTTACATATCCGGAACCAATGGCCAAGCCAGCCGTGCGTTCGCACAAATCGCCATCGCTATCTGTGCATTGCCATCGATAATCTTGCCAAGCAGCCAGATTCAATTGGTCTGGCAGCGGCCGCTTCGTAAAAGGATGAATCATGGAGACAACAGCGACAAAACAGAGCAGCAGGCAGGGCAAATTATCTTCGACCGAGCGAGATCAACTCATCATACAGTATGCCCCTTGGGTGAAATTCATCGCCTTGCGAATGGCCGCCAAACTACCTTCACATATTCAGGCGGACGATCTGATCAGTGCAGGGATTATCGGCCTTATTGACGCACTGGACAAGTTCAACCCTGCCCGAGAAGTACAATTTAAAACCTATGCCCAGATCCGCATCCAGGGAGCTATGAAGGATGAACTCCGATCACTTGATTGGGCTTCGCGTTCGATGCGCCAGAAGGTGAAACGCTTGGAGCATGCCTATGCGAGCCTTGAACAGGAGTTGGGCCGACCGCCTTCCTCAGAAGAGGTCGCCAACTCACTGGGCATCGAGATGGACGAGTTCGAAGAGATGTTGGATGACGTCAAAGGAACCTCTCTGGTCAGTCTGGAAGAACTTGGTCAAGGACCAGCTTCTGAAGATAAAACCAACCTCCTGGAAGCACTCTTGACCCGCGAGGATCAGGATCCTCTGGAGGTGTTGAATCTGCAAGATCTCAAGAAAGCTTTATCCCTGGCAATTGCAGAATTACCTGAAAAAGAGCGACTGGTGCTTTCGCTCTATTATTTTGAAGAGCTCACCATGAAAGAGGTCGGTAAAGTTTTGAACTTGACGGAATCACGTATCTCTCAGCTGCATACCCAAACCGTCTTGCGGCTGCGCAGCAAACTGAAAGCCTATCTCGCCGGGTAAAGCCTATTATGGGCAAGTGGCGCTGAGCAAGGTAAAAAAGTGTATGACAAATCAACGTTTCAGAGCCTTCCACGGGGGTGAAAACCTTACGCTCCGAATGTGTCTGGGGCAGTGTTCAGCGCTACATGAATAGATGGCCATGAGCTCTCCCATTAGCATTCATTCAATATCCGAGCTACTCACAGGTTCACTCGAGCCGAGTTGGTATTATAGCCCCAGGCAAGATGCGCTGATCGAGAGCCATCGAACAGAGCCGGCGTGGGGAGGCTCTGCGAGAACGAGTGCACCGTTGCACAAGGTGCTCTTGTGTGTTATTGCTGGGCTCGTGTGCTGGACCTCTAGGCCTCCCTTTCAAACATCTGCGCTGCTGTCCGGACGATCTCTGGTCGATTAGCACCGGCATGATCCTCCGTTAAAGCTCTTCCTCGCCCTTTCCGATAACACCGGCATCAACAATGATTCGTATTCCCTGGCGAACGCCTTAGCTATTATGGCGAAACCGTCCCCGGAAGCGAACTGGACGGATCACACTACAAACACTCTGAAGAATGAGGAGATTATGAGAAGTCATGGTGACACGGCCCATCATTCCCCAGTTGGCGCGTCTTTGCCTCAGATGAAAACGATGCCAGCACAAGAGATGCCAGGCGCACGAAGACGACTGACCCAACTTGACCAGATGACCTCCTCGCCCCGACTCTGGGAAATTCAGCAGGCCGGAAAGGTGCTAGGCCAAACCGTAGAGGTTAGAGAGACAAGGATTATTGCACTGAGAAGCGATATCGAGAGCGGCCACTACAGCGTCGAGGCCGAACAGGTTGCAGAGAAGATCATGAAAGACCTCCTGCTGGATCTACTCCGCTACTGAGTCGGTCGCTGAAATGCCAAAGCCCTTCCCTGTGGTATGCCATGCTTGCGACGCCTTTTCACAGATCCTTGGGCGGTAGAACTTCATTCCCAAATAGGTAACGTATGCATAGGCTCTCACCCTAGCCTCGATTATAAGGTAACGTATGAAGCATGGTAAGGTTACCCCCGGTGACTGCGATCCAGGAATTATCTTCGCGATTAAACTGTTACCATGCTTACAATTGACACCCAAAAACGAGAGGCTCTGGAAACTACAACCCTACAAGTCAATCAGTTCCATTTTCCAGACCATTATAAATTGATCTAGACTAGATGGTGAAGTTAACGCGTCTAGCATGTCTGTTCGTATGGGTGAATAGAAGACTAAAAAGAGGTTCATTATTTCCATGGGATGTACAATGAAGTTCATACAGAAGTTAACCGATAGCTATTCTAGAGTACATTCGTGCAGTGACATTCTATAGAATTGATATGGTCTATCGTGATATTGTATGGGGATCTCTGAAATTCAAGTATGGTGGAACTAGTAGTAAGTATAATGGGGTATAGAATGGACATAGATATTCAGACCTATAGAATTAATCAGCTCATAAGAAGCTATAGAGCGGCGATCAAACACGATACAGCAGATATAGAGAGTTATAATATATCTTTAAATCTCTTTAATAATGATCAAATTCTATCACCAAACGGGAAAAAAAATCAATTGATGGATCAGCTAATTTCTGAGGCGATAGTTCATTTTACGACGTGTGTGTGGGAAAAAAATAAGCAAAAGATTGCCGGAGACATCATGAGTGACCTCTCTGGCGAGAATGGGAGAAGGAAACCCCATGGAACTCTTATTCAAGATTCTCGTCGTCGATGATGAGCTGCAGATTCAGTTCCTCCTGGAAGAATTCCTTACTAGTTTGGGATATACCGTTCGACTTGTCGGTGATGGGGAGCAGGCTCTCCGATTACTCCAGAGAGAAGCTTTCGATGGAGTTTTAGTCGATCTAAAGATGGCTAAGATGGGAGGCATGGAACTTCTGCGTTTGATCAAGCTATCTTATCCAATGCTGCCGGTGATCATGATGACAGGGTATCCGAGCGTCGAAGTCGCTGTAGAAGCGATGAAGGAAGGAGCTGTTGATTTCATCACCAAACCGCTCCGCCTGGACGCTTTGCAGTTGGCGGTTGCCCGAATCAGCGGGAATCATTGCGCCTCTCAGTCTATCGCCACCAACCCCTGCACCTCGGCAATTTCGAGTCCATCGCCCCTATCTGCCATTCCTGGCAAGATCAAGGAACTTTCCATCCTGTACGCCATAAGTGAAGCCTTTCAAGACATCACGGACACGGAAGTGACTTTTCAGCGCTTAGTACAATTAGCCCGTGAGATCGTAGGGGCAAATTCCTCCTCCTTCACGATTCTCGACGGCGAGTCCTACAGAACGGCTGTCAAAACGGTCAATGCCGGTGATGAGGAGTATCTCCCGGAAGTACAATCTGCCATCGACGACCGCACTTTAGATCGGTTAATCAAAGAGCGTAAGCCCATCCTATTCAATGATGTGCAGTCGGGCATTGTCATGCCTGTGTTCATCAAGAATGAGTTGTTAGGCCTCCTCAGTGTTTGGGAGAAACAAGGGCATCTTCCGTTCACGGAGGAAGAGGTGCTACTGCTTCTGACGCTTTGCCGTAAAGCTGCCCTGAGCCTTGAAAACCAGTTTCTCTACGAGAGTCTCTATCAAAGCCTCCTCGAAACGCTAAAGGCACTCGTGACAACCTTGGAAGCTAGAGATCCATACACACGAGCGCACTCGCAGCGTGTCAGCCGCTATGCTACTGCCCTTGCAGCCAGGATGGGATGTAGCAAGGAAGAGCAAGATATTGTCACAGTAGCGGGCTTTCTTCATGATATCGGTAAAGTCGGCATTTGTGATGCCATTTTGCTCAAGACCGACCCCCTTACCCCTGTAGAATATGAAACTATCAAGACACACCCTATAATCGGCGAGCAGATCGTACAACACCTGGGATACTTCTCCAGGGAAAGGTCGATTATCCGCCATCATCATGAATGGTGGGATGGACGGGGCTACCCTGATGGATTGATGCAACACCAAATCCCTTTCCTGGCAAGAGTCCTAACGGTGGCAGATGCCTTTGACGCTATTACCAGCAATCGTCCCTACAGGGCTGGGCGTCCTTTCAGGGAGGCACTTGAGGAGTTGGATTGCTGGGCTGGCATCCAATTCGATGCGGACACTGTTGGTGCGTTCCGACACGTCATCGAAAGAGATCCCGCACACATCGCTCTCATGCGGTAGTGCGGGCCTCTAACATTATCCGCGGCCTGCTCAAGCACTGGAAGCCTGACATCATGCCTCCGCGAGCTTTACCTCTTGCGCATGCTGGCATAGGCGCTGATCACCCTTCCACCATCAGCACCAGCTTGAAAGAATTCCCCCTGACAAGTACCCTGAGGAGGCCGGCAATCGGTCGGCTGGGCACCCCTATCCTCACTACTCACTAGAAGACAGCGTCTCGTTTGCACACAGCAAGGTTCACCTGCCTCGGCATTTCTCCAACATATCCGTCTGCCATAGGGCTGACGACAAGTCCCCCACAGCCCTACAGAGGCCCCACCAATAAACTATCCTGCGAAAGGAATCGGCCTTCACCTGAAGTGTGAACGACAATGAAGCACAACCTTGCTCCAAGGCCGACGGCTTCATCTCTCTTCACGACGCAAGCAAGTACAACTGCTGAATAGATTCTATTCAGATATCCAAGACTTTTCTAAACCCTCTTGCAATCACTTGAGCAACTGTGCTAAGTATGCTGCCCATGGAGGAAGCATCGGTAGCAAGAGGAGTAGCACGCATGCCGCAAGAACGTATCTTGATCGTAGAGGATGAGCCCGACCTCAGACAAGTCTTTGTCGATATCCTGACCAGTGAAGGCTTTGACACCAGTACAGCTAGTGATGGTGAAATGGCTATTCAGATGCTTAGTGAGAATAACTACGCTCTGTCCCTGATCGATTTATACCTGCCAAAGGCAGACGGTTTTCAGGTCCTCGCCCACCTACAGCGCGTGAGTTCCTCCACTAGTGCCATCGTGATGACGGGCCATGGCTCAATCGAATCAGCCGTAGAAGCGATGAAAAAAGGGGCTGTTGACTATCTCACCAAGCCGGTGGCGTTTGATCAACTTCGCATCGTCATCAAGAAAGCTCTCGACGTGCGCCGGCTCCAGCAGGAGAATTGGCTTTTACGGCATCAGCTTAAGACCAAATATCGTTTTGAAAACCTGGTAGGTAGCAGCCCGGCCATGCAGCCGGTCTTTCAACTCATTGAAAAAGTAGTCGATGCGGAGAGCACTGTGCTCATCCTCGGCGAAAGTGGTACCGGCAAAGAGCTGGTCGCTCGGGCCATTCATTTCAATAGCCATCGCGCCGAGAAGCCGATGGTCCCGGTGAATTGCGGCGCTATCCCGGAGAGTTTGTTGGAAAGCGAGCTGTTCGGCCATGAGCGTGGAGCATTTACAGGCGCGGCGCGCACCCGTATCGGTCGTTTCGAGTTGGCTAATGGTGGCACAATTTTCTTAGACGAAGTGGGGGACATGAGCCCAGCGCTCCAGGTGAAATTGCTGCGCGTCCTCCAAGAGCAGAGCTTTGAACGCGTCGGAGGCACCAAGAGCCTACGGATCGACGTACGGATTATCGCCGCCACCAACCGTAACCTGGAAGAAGCGATCGCGCGCGGTGAATTTCGCGAGGATCTCTACTACCGACTCAGTGTCATCCCGCTGAATCTCCCTCCCCTGCGAGAGCGCAAGGAAGACATCCCATTACTTTTGCATCACTTCATGGATCAGTTCAACCGGATGCGCGACCGGAAGTTGCAAGGGTTCTCCCCAAGCGTACTGCACATGCTCATGAATTACCATTGGCCGGGCAATGTCCGAGAGCTTGAGAACTTGATGGATCGTGTGGTCGTGTTAAGGGGCCAGGGCATTGTCGAGCCGGAGGATTTACCGGAGAAGATGCGCACTATGTGGACGCCCTTCCAGCCAGCTGCAACGGTAGAAATTCCCGACGAAGGTTTTTGTCTAGACATGGCTGTCCGGGAGTTTGAGCGCGAGTTGATTTCACGGGCGCTCAAGAAAGCTGAGGGCGTGAAGAACAAGGCGGCTCAGCTTCTAGGCATTAAGCGCACCACTCTGATCGAAAAGCTTAAGCGCCACTCGCTCCTTTTCCCCAGATCATTCCAGCGCCATTAACCGGCTTTACCCCTCATAGCCAGGCCATCGTCGAGCATCGTTCATATGGGCAGCCTTCGATGACAGGGGATATGGTCTCCCCGGCCGGTATACCTCCGCATCGGTCATGATTCCGCTCGTCCCCCGACGCATCCCGTTCATTGACAGCTTCCTCAGAGACGTGGTACCGTGACGCCCAATTTGCATCCGTAGAGACCTGAATGCGCGTGACCTAATACTACAGTGGTAACAAAAGCTGAACGCTGGTATCTTGGTTCCGGACTCATGGACGGAGGACGGAACCATGCAACGGATCAATGAAGCGACTGATACAGCGCTACCGATGACCGATGCACCAGCCAGCAGCCTTG
>JBKPCR010000082.1:0-4485 GCA_046727435.1 bacterium
AGCAAGCTTCTCCCATGCTGTTCGCATAGCATCATGGGATTTACGGAGCAGATTGGGAGGGCGGTTCGACCTACACCTTTCAGGCCTCCCGCCTACCCAAAAGTGACAAGTTTAGTGAGCCACACCCCGTGGAAAGCTTGGCCCATCATGTGACACCATGGAGTCCCTCAGCCGATGCGATTACTTCAGCGCAACAGTTCTGTTCACCTCAGTACCAAGAATGTGGATGGGCCACGTTTTACTTGACAACCAGCCTCAGTCAACGCGAGTATAGAGGGAAGTCAGCCTCAGATCAGATTCTCGGGTGGTGAGGGACTCCCAGGGGCCGCCCCGGCGATAGCGATTGATAGGCTAAGGCGTATATGGATGGACGGCTACCATGGACAAAGTTCTTTACCGACAATATTTTGAAATCGAAGATAGGCACTGGTGGTTCGTCGCCCGGAAGGCTATCGTATTGGGCCTGCTAGATAGCTATTTGCCTGCGGGTTCCCAGAGAGTCGTCCTTGACGCGGGATGCGGCACCGGCGGCCTGTTAAAGGATCTGCAACGATATGGCAAGGTCGTTGCGGCCGATTTTTCAGCGGAGGCCGTAAAATTCTGCAAGCTTCGGGGCTATTCTATCTGCCAAAGTTCAATCCTGAAAACCCCGTTCCGAGCGGACAGCTTTGATTGCATCGTCGGCCTCGACGTCATCGAACATCTCGATGAGGACTTGGTTGCGCTTCAGGAGTTGTACCGGATTTGTAAGACCGGGGGATATCTCTGCCTAACAGTCCCAGCTTTTCAATTCCTCTGGAGCTCTCATGATGAGCTGAACCATCACAAGCGAAGATATAACAAACCTCAGCTTGAGGTGCAGCTTCGGTCAGCTCGCTTCCAGGTGTTGAGGTGCAGTTATTTCAATAGTTTTCTGTTTCCCTTCATCCTGTTGGGGCGGCTCTTTAGCAGAGGTGGGGGTGAAGAACCAGGTCCGGAATGGCGTATTCCCAGTCGTGCCCTTAACGCCGGACTATCCAGGGCCTTCGCCGCGGAGCTTCCACTCCTCAGAGGGGTTGACCTGCCCTTCGGTGCATCGATTCTCGCCATCGCCACGAAAGTCTGAGTTAGAAATTTGCCCGGTCCGTGACCTTTCTCCCTGGAGGGCTGGATGATGTCAGTCAAGCAAAGAGGCGAGCCGCTGCTTTCTGTCGTGATTCCCATCTACAACGAGCAGGCAACGCTTTCAGAGCTGTACCGGCGCTTGATGCGTGTGCTCTCCGAAAATCTTGCGGAACTCGCCTACGAGATCGTGTTCGTGAACGACGGCAGCACCGATGGGTCCATACAGATTCTCAGCGAATTGCATGCTGACGATCCTGCGGTGAAGGTCGTGAATCTCTCGCGCAACTTCGGGCATCAAGCGGCTCTCACTGCTGGTCTTGACTACGCCAAGGGAGATACAGTGATCTGCATGGATGGTGATGTACAAGATCCACCAGAGATCATTCCCACCCTCGTGGCGCGGTGGAGGGATGGGAATGACGTCGTCTATGCGGTGAGAAAGTTACGCAAGGAGGGTTTCATCAAGCGTGGCTGCTATGCGGCTTTCTACCGGCTTCTGCGCAGACTATCCATGGTTTCCATCCCCCTCGACGCCGGGGATTTTGCCCTCATGGATCGGCGCGTGGTCGATTGCCTGAAAGCCCTTCCCGAGCGGAGTCGCTTCATTCGGGGCCTTAGGACTTGGGTCGGATTCCGACAGGCCGCCGTGGAATACGAGCGAGAAAAGCGATTTGCGGGCGTGCCCAAATATACTTGGTCTAAGCTCGTGCACCTAGCTGTCAATGGCCTACTGTCCTTCTCTGCTCTACCACTGAGGATGGCCACGGCAGTTGGCTTTATGATTTCCTTTTGCTCTCTGCTGGGTATCATCCTGGCTTTGTACTTGAAACTGTTTACCGATCTGGCAATTCCTGGTTGGACGGCCACAGTGATTCCCATTCTAGTACTGGGTGGAATTCAGTTATTAAGTATCGGAATTTTGGGCGAGTATATCGCCCAGATCTTTGATGAGGTCAAGCAACGACCCCTTTACATAATCGATGGCATTCTTGACTCTGAGAGGGATTCGCCCTTCCAACTGTTACCGAGAAACACTACATCTGCCGTCTGAAGACGCTGTATGTGAAATCCCGTGCGCTCTGCCCGCCATGGTACTATACGATTCGTCCGCCTTGAAGACATCTATCCTTAGAGGTTTTTATAAAAAGTAGTTGTTCTGGATTTTCTAAAATCCGTGATTCTAAAAAGGTTTGTGACAAGTCGAGATCGCCGCTTTTCACTTTCGATTACTAAATGAATGCGTGGAAAATGGTTTACAAGTCCATCTCTAGGAAGTTGAGACATCGTCTAAGGGGTTACATAAACAATGCACTCGGCAGGTTCTCTTAGAAAAAACGGTTCCTCGTCATTTACGACCAACTGAACCCGGCATACGCAAAGTATTACAGTGGATCAGAGACTCAAGCTTTGCTGGAAGACACTGGTATTGCCGACGTACGTATCTATCGCCGCCATGGCTATAGCTCGACTGTCATGGGCATTAAACGGTGAGCAAGGCCTGCAACCAGCTCCAGTGCGTCTAGGCGACGCCCCTTCAGGGAAATGAGACTTCACAGGGCAGCCCTTGGGATCACACAGTGGATCGCTCGTTCTCTGGCCGCAAAGCTGTTGTTCAGTTTTCTCATTGTGAGGACTGGCAAGTATGAGGTGAGGCAGACGTGAAACCCGATGGGTTATTATTGGCATATTGTGTCGTCGGCGGTTTTGCTATTTTTGGGCCGATCCTTGGCTTGGTATGGCCAGAAAATGCTTTATTTTACTATGGTTTTGGAAACGCGGCGAAGCCAAGTTTTTCGCATGTGTTGCAATCTTTTGTTGGTTTTTACTTTGGCTGGTATAGGCCGGTAAGTCACGTTCTTGCTCCGTACGTGCTTGGGATCGACTTTCTGAATCCTTCGAGCATAGTCGCGATGAATATTGTCTTCTTCGCGATTGCGTCCTGGCTTGCGCCAATCGTTTTTCTTCCTCAAGCGGGTCTCGGTCCGAGACTCTTAACTTCAAGCCTGATTCTGTCGGCACCTGCGCTTCAAAGCGTCTTGTATTTGCCAGTGATTGACTCGCTTTATATCATTTTCGCTATCGCAACAATCGTCGCGCTCGAACGAGCCTACCTTAAGGGAGGATCATTTTTATCAGCAACTTACGCCGCCGCTTTTCTCTCGTGGGCTCTCGCGGTAGCTACGAAAGAAGTGGGCGTACTTACACCATTCGTAGCGGTTCCAGTAATCTTCCTTCGTCGGATTACCGACGGCGTGGAAACGCCGTCTTGGGCTCTATTTCAAAAGGTGGCCCGATATTGTGGCCCGTTGGCGGCTGCGTCTGTTCTTTACTACTTGACCTACCTGTTGCAAAAAGGAGCATTTACCACGGTGGGGGGGTATTCCTCCGTCCCTGGAACGGAGAGTTTAGGAAGAATCCGTCAACTCGTCGCCGTGTCTTTCAATATAAGTTTCCCCTCTGCGGACAGTGCGTGGCTGCGGTGGGTTACAAGTGGATATGATCCAGTAGCCAGTACGCTACGAATGATTCTGTATGCCGCAACCACGCTTTCCGGCGCCATCCTGATCTTTGGTCGGAAGCATTGGTCCGTAATCGCATTTCTTGGCGTGTTGGTAACTCTGGTTATTCCCATCGGGTTGTTCGCCATTCATTCGCATCACACGTTTCCTGTTGTCATAGCGATTGCTGTTGGGGTCGGGGCTTCGGTCTCCACTTTGTCGCAGGGATTTCTGAGGGTATTCCGGGTTCCTGCTAAGCCTATGTTCGCGGCCTCTGGCGTGCTGTTGGCGGCAGTTTCGCTCGCGTTAATGCATCGCGCGTATATATACAACGCCGATGTTCTTCTGACTGGCATACATGCGTTCCCCCTTCGCTATAACACCAGGTTATTTAACGATGATGCTTTTAAGGCGCTCATTAAGCGGCGCCCAACCTTCGTGTTGATTGAAAAATGCCCAAGTTCTTGGGCTGTTGGCTCTGAGGTGGGAGTTCTAAACTATTTTGGTGGGTCGCCGGTTGCATTGGGCGAGGAATACGTAGACGATTTCTTGCCTAGGACGATTAATGAGCTAAAACATGTAGTGGATGGAAAAGGCGGGCAGTTGATCGGCCTCGGCTGTAACCTGACCGGCTCGGGTAATCTCACCACCTCGGATCCTTATACGGTTATCAATTTCTCGGAGGATTTGGCCGCGATGTCCAGTGGCCGTGACATTAAGGTGTCGACGCATTTGGATCTTTATCGGCAATTGCTCTTGAGAAGTGGCTGGTCTCTTGTTGAGGCGGAACGTGTCTGGTCTGTGGGCAATCAGGCCATCATGGAGCTGCCGATTCCACCCGGCGTACAAAGCATCCAATTCGATCTTGGTGCTTACGTGCCGG
>JBKPCR010000083.1:0-10167 GCA_046727435.1 bacterium
CACGCCTCATCTGGGGCGGTCTGGAGCAACAGCCGATCAGCGCCTTTCCGTCTCGTCTAGTCCTCGATCTCGCTTTGGAGGTAGCGTTCGACACCAACCGTACAGTATATGATTGTTGCTATCTGGCGTTAGCCGTGCTCATTGGCTGCCGGCTGGTAACGGCCGATTAAAAAGTCTTCAATGCCTTGCAGGATGGCAGCTATGCCATGCATGTCTGCTGGGTGGCAAACCTACCCTGATGCCGTAGAGCCACCCTCGGTCGGAAACAGGCGGATGGCGGACCGGACAGGTCACCTGGGCTAAGCCCGCACCGGGCTGTTCACCGCCATCGCTCTGTTCCGATCAACGGGGATGACCTTCTGGCAGCCCCAGGCTAAGGCTGAGCCTGCTCAGGTTACAGGGGGCACTGCTGGACTGCCATAGGCAAGAGTGCATGACATGATGGTAGACCTAGGTGCCCTCCATGGATACCAGTTTAGTTGGCCTCAAGAGTGTATGCTGCCTCAAATACCTCCTCTTGATGATGTGCTGCATGAGGCGGATGAGGTGATGCTCCAAGGCCCGTTGGTCTGCTCCTGACAAGGCGTCGATTAGCTCCTCTAAGCCAAGGATAGCCTCATGCATATCGCCCCTTTGCAAGGCCTATTTGGCCGCGACGGCGGTTTGGTAGTGTGATGTGGCAGCGAGCTCTTGCCATTTCTTGCACGATTCCCCTGATGCAGGCGATCATCGCCTATTATCTGCCTGTTATGACGATTCGTCACCGGCTTCGCCCAATCTACTCTTTGGCCATAATAGCATGCTCTGTCGGACAACGTCTCCTGCCGCTCGGTTGGAGTTGGTGACGCGGCTTACGGAAGCATCGTCGAACACGTCGACGGCGATGCGGTTGCTGTAGCCGGAAGCAAGGCCGCTGAGGTCGGTGGAATGAACGAATACCCAGCCTTTGGCGATCAACTTGGTCATGCAGGCATTAGTGCCAAAGGTGCCGCGGCCAACGGCAGCCTCCGCAACCTCCCCCGCAGGGGTGCATCACAGCCCATTATGCAGGGCCTCGCAGGCGGTGTGCGTGACCGAACAAAAGGACTGGATGGAGTGCTTCGGGGTAGGGTAAAAGTGTGGCGAGCGTGCAACCGGCAGTGGAATGTGTATGCAGAGCCGCGGACCGGCTCCGCCGAGGCTTTGCGCTCAGGGGATGTTAAAAACAGCGATAGCCACCGGCGTAAACTTGGGCCCATCTACAATGTTACCCAGGGAGGAGCCGCAGCGCTGGGATCTTCTGGCGTCAGCAACTGGCGGGCGAGGTGGCGGCCGTCGGTTGGAGGTATGGCAACCATTCGCTGGAACATGGGCACAACTTCAGCAGCTCGCACCAGTCTTTTACGTGGCAACTTGGCGCGATGCCGCCCAGGAATTGCAGCTATCTTCACCATGGGCAAAGTATACCCTGTGTAGCCTGACGGCCCACCCTTCCTTGCTTAATCGAAACTATATGACATGGGTAGAGGGAGATTTGCTCCCGCGTTATGGCAGGTGCAGGGCTGCAAGGGCGGTTCGCGAACCGCCCCTACGCATACGTGTGGACACCCACCGAGGAGAATGGCAGCCGAGTGCGGGTGGGTTTGGAGAAGGCATCAACGATGACGTGTCGCCGGGCAAATGGAGCTCAGCGGCGTCGTCGAGTTTTAATGCGACTCACCTGGCCATCACAGGCGCACACCCCGCAGTTGGAAATATAGAGGGCGTGGTCCTTCCCGATGGTAACAGCCGTGGGCACCGTTAAGCCCTCACTCAGGATGGTCTCCCGGGTGGGATCCGGCTTGAGACGAATCAAGGCGCCTGTCTGATCACCAGACAGCAACGAATTCTTGGCGATCTCCACCACCAATAGGCTCCCGTCGCCCTCAAAGGCGATATCAACCACATTTGTGAAGCCTTTGGCATAGACCTGAGGCTCTTCACCGGGCACAAGGCGGTAGATACGGGCGCCACCCACTGGGAGCGGAAAGCCGGTCAACTCGCTTACGTGCAGGGCTCCATTGGGGCCAACAGCGACCGATGTGGGCACGGCGTCCATGAGGATCTGTGTGCCAGTGGACGATGGATCGTCAACTAAGCGTTGCGGGAACACGGCGAGCGTCGAGATCTCGCCATTAGGGGCGACGCGGAGCAGGTCATTCCCAGCCGCATCTACCACGAGGCGCTCGCCCGGCAGGGCCAGAACGGCAAAGGGATCGCTCTCTAAACGGGGAGTACCGTCGGGACTGTTGTTGGCTTCATAGGGGTTGAGGTCAGCGATGGTTTCCCACGCACCTTTCGATGTCAGACGGATCAGCTCTCCGCAACCGCCACCGGGTACAAGACCACATCCCCCAACCGCGACATAGGCACCACCCCGGCCCTGGAACGAGATGTCGTGGGGGCCGAAGGCGAAGCCACCATCGTCAGGGTGTGCAATTGAACCGAGGCCAGTAACTGTTGCGGCTCGCACTAATTGGACGCTCGGCTCGCAAGCGGTCAGTCAAAGTTACCTTTCCTCGCTACAGTCACCGCGCATTGCCGCCACTGTGTGTCACCGCCTCTGTAGCAGGCCGTCAAGGAATGATGACCCGACGGGTTATGTGGCCGTTGTTCTCCCAGAAGGTTCGTTTGCTGGCGAGGAAGGGGTCGTCCGGCGCTGGCTGGATGTTGCCATCGACGTCGAACGCCCGCGATCTGATTGTGTGCTCGCCCGGAGTGGGCCTCCCCCAGTCGAACGCCCAGAACCTCCAGGCGTAGCCATGCGACCTTCCTCTGCGTGGCGGGGGGTCATCGAGCCTCGCCGCCATCCAGGGCCCATCGTCGATTTGGACCTCCACCGCCGCGATCGGCGCGCCCCAGGCGGCCCCCTGGATGGTGTATCGGTCGCCCCGACGCGTGACTTTGGCCGGCGCGGACTTGAGCCGCTCGTGGCTCACGGTGGTGAACGTCCAGACGGTCTCGCCGTCGCGCTGCTCCTCGCGGATGGTGACGTAGTCCCGCGCCATGAATCGACCCGCGTAGCGGTGGTCCACCACCTCTATGCGCGTCAGCCACTTGACGTTGGCCACCCCGTACCAGCCCGGGGCGATCAGGCGCACGGGGAAGCCGTGCTCAGGGGGCAGTGGCTCACCGTTCATTTCGTAGCAGAGCAGGTTGTCGCGGTTGAGCGCTTCGCCAAGAGACATGCTGCGGGCGAACTGCTCAGTGATCGTCAGATCAAGGCCGCCGCTGAGGATGCCCACGTTGTCGCGGATTGTTACGATGCCGCTATCAGTGCCCCAGAAGATCACTTCGGTGCCCTGCTCCAGGACACCCGCTTCTTCCAACAGCGAGGCCAGCGGCGTTCCCGCCCAGCGGGCATTGCCGACGGCGCCGATGAAGGAGGGGAAGCCATGATTGCCCGAGCACTCCAATGTGAAGTCCACCTCGCGGCGCGCGCGGGCTTTCAGGTCGGCTAACGTCAGGGACTGGGGACGGGCGACTAGGCCCGTGATGTCCACACGCCACGTGGACTCATCAAGACCGTCCGGGTGACCGTAATGGCTGACATAGAAAAAGTTGTCGGCAGGTGTCAGCCAGGAATCGAGCGCTTCCCACACCAGCTGATTGCCCCCGTTCGCCGGCGGCTGGTCGAGCCACGGGATGACCTCCTCGCTGGGCTGCCCGAAGGCGTGCGTCGGGCCTGCCACCCGCAGCATCCTCAGTCCCGCCAACGCCGCACCCCCACCCTTCAACAAGGTGCGTCGAGAAACGCCTTGATGTTCCATGGGTGACCCCCTTCCACGGACCGCTTGCTCAGCTTCCGCCGCGTGCTCTTGGCTGTCAAGCGACGAATCCGGCATCACCGGCGTCTTCATGTTGTTTGTCTCCACTTTTCGAAACGTCATGATCCCTCCAGGGTCACTGTACATGCGACAGTATTCGCCCTCTCCACAGACACTCCAGGGATGAGCTGACGCCCTTCGCTGGTTCTGACGTACCCATCGATGAGCACGCAAACCGTTGGGCCGGAAGCAACAACAGAATGTCAAGCACCCCACCGGTCGCTAGAGATGCTGGTGTGCACCGGTGTACGCCTGGGGCAAAAGCGATGCCAAAACTTATACTTCTCGGAACCGCTTGTGCTCTTAGGAGATTCTGCTTGCGTCCCCGCGTTGAATCCCCAATAATGGGCACCACTTTTGGGACCTGTCCCCACAAATGGGTAGTGGTACCTCCCGCAGAGAACCCCTCCAGCCGTAGAGCCGAAAGGAGATTCTCATGGCCCGCGCACGCCCAGTCTCACCAATCCACCCGACCAATCGTATTCTAGGGAGTTCCCCTGCCATCGATGTCTTGCGTGCGCAGATCCGCCACTTGGCTCCTTTCGACGCCGTCGGCCATCCCTTGGTCCCTACTGTTTTGCTCCACGGCGAGACCGGCACGGGGAAGGGCCTGGTGGCACGGATCATCCACGACAGCAGTCCACGCTCTCAGGGACCATTCCTCGACGTGAACTGTGCCGCCATTCCAGAGGCGCTGCTGGAAGCTGAACTCTTTGGCTACGAGACCGGCGCCTTCACCGACGCCAGGCATGCCAAACCGGGCCTCTTCGAAGCGGCTTTCACAGGCACCCTATTCCTGGACGAAATTGACGCGCTCCCCCTACCGCTGCAAGGCAAGCTGCTCACTGCCATTGAGGAGAAGCGGGTGCGTCGGGTCGGTGCGGTGGTGGCGCAGGCGGTTGATGTCAAGCTCATCGCGGCGACCCAGGCCGAGCTGAGCAGCCATGTAGCAGCAGGGCGGTTCCGGGCCGATCTCTATCATCGGTTGGCGGTGATCGTACTGGCATTGCCCCCGTTGCGCGAGCGGGGAGATGATGTGCTCTTGCTAGCACAGCAATGGTTGCGGCAGTATGCAGAGGGGCATGGACTCCCCCCGAAGCGGCTAAGCGGTGCCGCCGAGGCCTGGCTGCGGGACCATCGCTGGCCGGGTAATGTGCGCGAGCTGAGTCATTTGATGGAGCGGGTCACCTTGTTAAGCGACGAAGCTATCATTGGGCCGGACACGCTGGAGCGGCTGGGCTTGCCACGGACGCCACCCCCACCGAAGTCCCCGCTGACCAGTGCCGATCGCGAGTTGCCGGACGAAGCCGCTCGCATCGCCCAGGCGCTCAGCCTGACCGGAGGCAATGTGCTGCGAGCCGCCCGCCTCCTGGGGATGAGCCGTGATGCTGTGCGCTATCGCATGCGAAAGTATGGGATTGCACTCCCCTTCCCGCAGCTATCGTCACCGCTGGCGGGAGATGATGCAGACGCGGACGACCGCTTGGGGCGGTTCAGCATATCCACCCCCATCCTCCTTCCTCAAAGTGGAGAAAAGGCTGGTGGGAGTTTCGGGCCACATCCACCAGTTTTGCCTCGGGATGGAGAGCTGTTTGTGTCGACGCCTGGAGAGCCACGGGCATCCGTTCCGAGCTTGGAGCAGAAACCCGTGGCGGTGCTGGCGCTCGAGCTGACCTGGCCCGTCCCCGCGGAGGGCGAGGCCCCGCGCTATGAACCCTGGACCGCAACCCGGCGTTGGGAGCAGACCATCGTGGAGAAGGTGCAGGGGTTCGATGGGGTGCTCCTGCAGCGCTCGCCGTCGCTGTTCCTGGTCGCTTTCGGGGTGCCTCGCACGCTGGAGCAGTTGCCACAGCGCGCGGTGCAGGCGGCGCTGGCCCTGCGCCAGGTGGTTGACGCCACACCCGCGGGAGGGCTCTGTCCGCAGCTGCGACAGGCGGTGCATTGGGGACCACTCGTGGTGGATGTCGAGGCTCGTGACTCCATAGGGCAGCTGCTCGCCATCGGGGACACGCTCGCCAGGCCGGTGCGATTGCTCGGGCACACGGCGCCGGGGGAAATCCTGGTCTCCCCTGAGGTCGCACCTGTGATCGAGAACTGGTGTGCGCTGCAGGCCTGTGAGAGGCCGTTCCGGGTCGAGCCGGCCGAGCAAATCGGGGCATATGCCGTGCTGGGGCTCAGGACCCGCCACTCCCCGCTGGAGATGTATGCGCAGCGTCCGCTGAGCCGATTCGTGGGGCGGGAGCGGGAACTAGCTGCCCTGGGCGACCTCCTGGTGCTGGTGGAAGAGGGCCGGGGGCAGATGGTAGGGATAATGGGGGAGCCCGGCATCGGCAAGTCCCGCGTGTGCTACGAGTTCACCCGCACCCACCTGACTCACGGATGGCTGCACCTCGAAGCCAGCGCAGTCTCGTACGGCCAGGCTTCCCCGTATCTCCCGGTCATCGACCTGCTCAAGGCTTATTTTCTGTTCGAAGCCAGCGATGATCTGCAGACGATACGGAACAAGGTCACCGACAGGCTTCTGGCGCTGGAGCCAACCCTGCAACCGATTCTGCCCGCCCTCCTAGTGCTCCTAGAGGTGCCGGTCGAAGACCCCCAGTGGCAAGCCCTCGATCCACCGCAACGCCGGCAGCGTATCAGGGACGCCCTCAAGCATCTGTTGCTGCGGGAGAGCCAGGTCCAGCCCCTCTTTCTGGTCGTCGAGAACCTCCACTGGATCGACGGTGAGACGCAGGGGTTCCTGGACAGCTTCGTCGAGAGTCTGCCGGCCGCCCGCATGCTCCTGCTCGTCAGCTACCGTCCCGACTATCAACACGGCTGGACGAGCAAAACCTACTACACCCAGCTCCGGCTCGATCCGCTGCCCCCCGAATCCGCCCAAGAACTCGCCAATTCCATCCTGGGGCATGACACCAGCGTCATGCCACTCACACAGCGCCTGATCGAGCTGACTGAGGGGAACCCCTTCTTTCTGGAGGAGAGCATCCAGACGCTCGTCGAGACACAAGTCTTGAGCGGTGAGTGGGGTGCCTATTGCCTGGCGAAGGCCTGGCAGCCCATGCAGGTACCAGCGACGGTGCACATGGTCCTGGCGGCTCGAATCGATCGGCTCCCGGTCGAGGAGAAGCGCCTCCTGCAGATCGCCGCGGTGATCGGCAAGGATGTGCCCTTCAGCCTCCTCCAGGCCATCGTAGAGCGGCCCACGGAGGCGCTCCGCCAGGGCTTAGCCCACTTGCAGAGGGCCGAGTTCCTCTATGAGAGAAGCCTGTTCCCCGAGCTTGCCTACACTTTCAAGCATGCGCTCACGCACGAGGTGACCTATGGAAGCCTCCAGCAGGAGCAGCGGAGGGGCCTCCACGCCCAAATCATAGAGGCCATCGAGGCGCTCGATGCCAACCGGCTCGGCGAACAGGTCGAGCAGCTCGCCCACCATGCCCTGCGGGGTGAGGTGTGGGAGAAGGCCGTGACCTACTGCCGTCAGGCTGGTGCCAAGGCCCACGACCGCGCCGCCTTCCGCGAGGCGGTGGCCGCCTTCGAGCAGGCCCTCCAGGCCCTCGTGTACCTGCCCGAGGACGGCGACACCAGGGTGCTGGCCATCGAGCTCCGGCTCGCGTTGGCACACGCGCTGCGCGGAGAGCATGGGGGAGCCGCGCTCTAATGGGCGAGGCCGTGACCCTGGCCAGGGCGCTTGACGACCGGGGCAGACTGGGACGGGTACTCGCCGCGATGGCTCAGGCACTCGTGATCACAGGAGACTTCGACGGCGCCATTGCGGCGGCCCAGGAGGCCCTCGAACTCGCGACCGCGCTCGGCGACCGCGCCTTGCAGGGGCAAGCATCCCGTCGCCTGGGGCAGGCATACAATGCCATCGGTGCCCACGGTCGAGCGGCTGAGCTGCTGCGCTGGAGCGTGGAGGCGGCGGACCGGGAGGCTGGCACGTCCAGTGTAGCCTCTCGGATCGATGCCCGGGCGTTGTTGGTGCTCACCCTGGGCGATCTTGGAGCCTTCGCCGAGGGCCGGCGCTACGGGGAGGAAGCCCTCCGCCTGGCGACGGTGGAAGGCCGCGGGAACGATCCGGTGAATGCCCGCAGTCGCCTCGGCCGCTTGTACCTCGCGCAGGGGGACCTGGAGCACGCCATCCCGGTGTTGGAGCAGGGCGTGGCCCTCTGTCGTGCCTCCGGCGACTGGAACCAGTTACGAGCGACCGTCGCGAGCCTGGGCTATGCCTATGCACTCCAGGGGCGCCTCGCAGAGGGGAGCGCGCTGCTGGAGGAGGGGATTAGGGTAGGTATCCACATAGGCGGGGTGGGCAATCATGCCCGCTGGGTCGCATGGCTCAGCGAGGTCTGTTGTCTTATGGGGCATGGCGAGGAGGCCTGGCAGCACGCGCGCCAGGCGCTCGACCTGGCCCGGCGGCTCAAGGCACGCGGGGACGAGGCCCTCGCGCTGCACCAGCTTGGCGTTGTTCAGGCCCACGCCGATCCCCCGGATGTTGCGCAGGCCGAAGCCCACTACCAGCAAGCCCTGGCCCTGGCCGAGGAGCTCGGCATGCGTCCGCTCCAAGCCCACTGCCGCCTCGGCCTCGGCACTTTAGACTTAAAGATGGGCCAGCCCAATCGGGCGCGCTCAGAGCTGTCCACTGCCATCGACCTGTACCGCGCCATGGATATGATGTTCTGCCTGCCTCAGGCCGAGGCGGTGCTGGCACAAGTAGAGTGAGAAGGGCCGCACTGCCAAGGGTTTGACGGGTGCCATTGACATTACGCCCAAAAGGCCGCTGCGATTGTCCACAGATACATCCCTGTGGTTTGGGGGGAGCACAAGCCTCTCAATGTGAGACCATGTCGGGAGGGGTGGGCATGCCACCCCCCTGATAGTGTGAATCTCAACCAACTTCTCTTCTACCTTTCATCACCAGAAATCTGTACAATAGGGCAGGAACATTGTCCGCCGTTTTGCAGAAATGGCTCGGTAATCCTTTTCTCCCTACCAATGACGACCGATGCCGAATAAGAACGAAGAATGATGTAGATTATTCTAATAAAATATTAAATAGTTATTTTGATAAGAAAACCTGCAGCAGGACCTGCGAGCTGTGTGACTGGGGTCGCGGGCCGATGAGGACGTGCGCCGGGCGCGGCCAGCCGCAAGAGGGCTCTGCGGTGATGTAAGGAGGGGGTACATCCCAGCCTTGCCGCGACCTGAGACTCGGTTTCGGGAGGTATTGCTGCTCCAAGGAGTTCAGCTAGTGTCATAATCGGCCAGAGTCGAGGAGCATGAGCATGAGGAAAAACAGTCAAACCGGTGCGAAGGTGCAAGCGAACGGTCTTACCGCAGGGGCTCCCTTTGATCTCAACTCCTTGCTTTATGGTCTTCAAGCCATGAGCAATGGAGAATTTTCCATGCGCCTGCCGGGTCACTGGACGGGGCTCGAAGGGAAGATCGCCGACACGTTCAATGAGATCGTCGCCGCCAATCAGAAGATGGCTCAGGAGCTCAAGCGCGTCGGGCAGGTTGTGGGCAAGGAGGGAAAAACGCGGGAGCGCACGCGGTTTGGCTTGTCGAAAGGGGCCTGGGGCGAGATGGAAGTCTCAGTCAACACGTTAATTGACGACCTGCTCCGGCCCACGACCGACGTCACCCGTACCATCGCGGCTGTAGCGCAGGGGGATCTGACGCAAACCGTCCAGCTGGATGTGGACGGGCGGCCGCTAGAGGGTGAGTTCCTCCGCTCGGCCACGATCGTCAACACCATGATCCAGCAGCTTGGCGTGTTCACAGCCGAGGTGACGCGCGTGGCGCGCGAGGTCGGCTCCGACGGCAAGCTCGGCGGTCAGGCCCAGGTCAGCGGGGTGAGCGGCGTGTGGAAGGACCTGACCGAGAGCGTCAACTCCATGGCCAGCAACCTGACGGCGCAGGTGCGCAACATCGCCGAGGTCACCATTGCTGTGGCCAACGGCGATCTCTCACGCAAGATCACCGTCGATGTGCGCGGCGAAATCCTGCAGCTCAAGGAGGCCATCAACACCATGGTGGACCAGTTGCGCTCGTTTGCCTCGGAGGTGACGCGCGTGGCGCGCGAGGTCGGCACCGACGGCAAGCTCGGTGGCCAGGCCGTGGTGCCGGGCGTGGCCGGCACCTGGAAAGACCTCACCGATAGCGTCAACGCTATGGCCGGCAACCTGACGGCGCAGGTGCGCAACATTGCCGAGGTGACGACGGCGGTGGCGCGCGGCGACTTGTCGCGCAAGATCACGGTGGACGTCAGTGGCGAGATCCTCGAGTTGAAGAACACCATTAACACCATGGTGGACCAGCTCAA
>JBKPCR010000084.1:0-4502 GCA_046727435.1 bacterium
CTGGGTCGAATCTTGTTCAGGCAGACCTCACTCGGGCAAATCTCGCCCAGGCCAACCTTGCCGGGGCCGATCTCATCGAGTCGTGCTTCTTCAGAACGAATCTTGCCCAGGCAGGCCTTATTGGAGCCCGGTTGATGATGACCAACTTTGAGGGAGCAAATCCTACAGGTGTTCTATCTATGGAATTTTTGCATGGGATGTCAATCTTGTAGGGGCACAGCAGTCGGATCTGGTTATCACGCTTCCTGATGAGCCAGTGATCACCGTAGGCAATCTCGAAGTAGCGCAGTTCATCTATTTAGTATTGCATAATGAGAAAATTCGTCAGGTCATCGACACAATCACCTCCAAAGTGGTGCTCATCCTTGGTCGCTTCACCCCAGAGCGGAAAGCTGTGCTCAACGCGGTCCGGGAGGCCCTGCGCCAGCGGAATTACCTGCCCATCCTGTTTGATTTCGAAGTGCCCGGGAGGCGTGACTTCACGGAGACTATCTCTACCTTGGCGCATATGGCCCGGTTCGTTATTGCCGACCTCACGGAGCCTAGTAGCCTTCCCAAAGAGTTGGAAGCTATTGTGCCAACCCTGGCCATACCCGTACAGCCAGTCCTTGAAGGAATTACCCGCACGTACAGCATGTTTCAGGACTACTGGAAATATCATTGGGTGCTAAAAGTTCATCGTTACGAGAGCCTGGAGGGATTGATCGCCTCGCTTGGAGACAGGGTGATTGCGCCTGCAGAGGCGAAGGTACAGGAGCTCGAAGAAACCCGGAAGGCTATCGCAGAGGAAATGCTGAAACAACGCCCCCGTTGAACTGTGAGCTGAGGATCGATGCTCACCCGTAAGCGTTACCGCTGTCGATTCTGCGGCCCGGAGCTGCCGGCCTAGCTTTCGGTGGGTAAGCGGCCACCAGCTCCGCCGCTACCTAGACTGCATGGAAACCGAATGCCTCGAGACAGTAGTCGTCGAGCTGTTCGAGGTAGTTGAGGAGCACGAGACCCAGTCAGGGGGCTACGGGGGGGTACACCCGAGGAGTGAGCACACATGCGCACATACGCCTTCCGCATCCAATGTAAGCTTGCAGGACGTGATCTCGGAACGAGTGAGCGAGAGTTTTCCTTGGCGCTCCAAGCCCCAACCCCACCGATCAGCGTGAACCTGCCGGAGCGAAGGCGCCCATCAGAGGACCAGTTCCTCTTCCTCTGGTGCGGCGGTTTTACGTCAGAGGAGGCGGCACGTGCCGAGGGCGTGCGGGTGAAGACGGCCGTGATGCTGGCAGGAGTGCTCCTCAGCTTCGGCATCGATGTGGGGACCGACCAGGTGATCAGCCCTGCGGCGCACCGGAGTGCCCGCCAATCGGATGAACATTTACAGCCTGACGTGCACGGGCTCCAGGTGGTGCCAGAGATCGAGGGGACGATACATTTTGGGCAGTTCATGCGAGTAGGGGCTTACCTGGTCCACCCGAACTTCCATGAGGACTTCAAACAAAGTGTCGCGCAGAGCTACTCGCTGAACAAAGCCCTCACCAAGAAGCAGACCTTGGCGGCACAGCTGTACAACCAGTCGCACTTTCATGTGTCTGACACCGCCCGATTCCTCACGCTCATCTCAGCGATAGAGGCTTTGGCAGACCAGAGGTCGAAATCTCCGGCTACTGTGGCACTTATAGGCCGCATGATGGAGATGGCTGCAGCGGCGGGTAATCCGGATGACCTCAACAACGGGCTCGGGAATTTAAAGCAGGAATCGATCAGATCGGCCTGTCGCAGGTTAGTCGAAACCTACGGCGAAAACCCTGCCGATACACATGAGGCACGTGCTTTTGCGCGCGCATACACGATCCGGAGCACGCTACTTCATGAGGGCGAGCCTCCACCGGGGACAGACCTCGCCGCAGAGCTCCGAACTCTTGACCTGCTCGTCAGGCATCTCCTTGTGCGGCACGTGGCATTCAGCTAAGGGGTAGTTCTGTCATAAGCCAGGGGTCCCAGGCATAGGAACAGCAGGGGAGGATGTTACAGTGGCCGCGGCCACCCTATGCGAAGGCGCAGCAATACAAGGGTCTATCAGGTTTCGCTTGCGTCCACCTCAGGAGTCATAGTGTAATGCGTCCCTTAGGTTTACCTGGTCTACTCGGTCCACCTCTGCCAGGGAGAAGTCCGCATGCACGGTGATCGACCGCTGATCGGGAAAAATCGTCTCTTGCTCATACGACAGGTCGAGGCGTCGCACGTGATCGTTGAGATTGGCAGTATGCTCTACCGTGCCCGCTATATGGCCATGATGGATAACCCCTCCAGGTGTCAACTGCAGCCGGGCGACTACATGTTGGCGCTGAATGTGAACCTGCAGGTGGTTCACCCGATGACCATCACAGAGCGGCTCGATCAGCGCACTCGGACGGGGGACGGCTGCCAATATACGTTCTACGACTATGAGGCGATCTCTCAGCGGGACGCATGAGGCGTGAATGGGAGGTCCAGCAGGAGGACCCCCGTCAATGGAGCGCTGAGAAGGGGTGGTCGGTGGCAACAGAAATTGATCCGGAAGCCGTGCAACGTCTCCAAGCGGAAGACCTCTAGCAACGAGAAATCGCCCGCCGGCTGGGGTCCCTCGCAGTCCCCTGCACGATCATCTCAAGCGCATCCAGGCCGTGACTCCTGCGCAGCTCTGATTATTATCGGCAACAATTCCCGGACCAAGGCCCCGCTGGCGTGGAGAGAACGCTCCGGTCAACTCATAAACATCTAGAAATATTGAGAAACATTGTACTACCTCCTAGAGGAGTGTGCTGGTCAGGGCATACGAGACCAATGCCGCCCATTTGCTCTCCAGGAACAGCAGCTCCGCCGTGATCCGTCCGGGGAGCAGGGTCGCTAGGGGACTGAACGTCGTGGTCTCCGGGGCTTGACATGGACAGTGATAGAGCTGGGGATTCTCGACCGAGAGCACTCCGAAGACGGTGTGAAACACCGTGTGATGCATGCTTTTGCGGCGGCGCGTCTTGCCATACTGCGGACAGGCGCGTTGCTTGTGGGGATACGCGTGCATCTGCCACTCGACCACCGCTTGCAACGCTTGGAGCACCGCTTCTCTTCGGCCAGGGAGAGGCCCAGCGTCACGGGAGTCAGGTCCTGGCGTTCCACGCATGCGACTTCCTGGGTGATTTCCTGGCCATCGTCCGTGATCGCCACCACCTATACTGTGACCTGAATCTCGCTTTCCCTTCCTCCCACGCCCACCCTTGCAGTCGCCTGTTGATGTCGCCACGATCGAAGTGGTCGTTGGAACGCCTGATACCCCTCAAGGCAGTCAACGACCTCGCGTAAGTCATCGAGATCACCCAGTGCCTCCCGCACCGACATGTGGGGGTCCGTCGCCAACAGGATACTAATGGCCTCGGCTACCACATGCATGGCCTCGACCGGAGGAGACAGGCGATGCTGCTCAAGCCGCTCCATGTAGGCCCAGGCTCCTCGGCAATCCTTAGATGGCGCGGCCCGTTTCCCGCCAATACAGACCGGATCGATACGCCGTGGCGCCAGGGGCAGGAGGGCTTCGAGGCGGATGGTGTGGAGCTGCGCCAAAGTCGTGTCACTCCGCACCAGGAGGCGGCGTCAGATCAGGGGGTTGATCCCTAGGAGGACCATGCGCAGTTGATATATGTGCGACTGGGGCTGAGCTGATTCATGGACAGAGCGTACCGAGGTCTGCACGCTACTTCAAGACCCTCCCCCGGATTTTAACGGTCTCCGATTGCCGGGGCTAGACATGCGGCACAGGCTGGGATAGAGTAGGGTCAAGGGTGTCCTGGGGTGCAGGCCTCGGGAAGGGCCGCGGGGACATGTGGCGGGAGAGGCCAGGTCCCTGCGGGACGTCTCCCTGGCCCAGGCCTGAGAGGTGCCCACGCGTCCCGCGAGGGAGGGGGTGCCGGTGTCCTCGGCGGGAGAGACGCCAGGCGTCGCCTGCGCGGGCCAGAGGGCAGCCCTCCCTCCTGCCACACCGACGGACGGACACCGCCTCGTCACACCGGTGCTCCTGTCGTGTCACACGAGAGCACGACCCACGCTGGGGGGAGGCGTGGCAGGGCCTGGCGGCACGGCACAGGCTGGCAGCGGTGGCCTGTGCCGGAGACGGCCAGCCGCATATGCACAGACGGAGGAGGTCGAGCCATGCCCACCGACATGTACGTGTCCCTCCAAGACGAGGACAAGATCCTGCTGTTGGCGATGGATGCCGCGACCGGTCACCTGACGCCCCAGGGCGAGGTGCCGGCGGCGGGGGGACCGTCCCACGTGACCGTCAGCCCGACTCGGCAGGTGCTCTATGTCGGGCATCGCACGGGGACCGCGATCTCCAGCTTTCGAATCGACCCAGACACCGGAGGGCTGACGCCGAGCAGGATGGTCGCTCTGGAGGCCGCTCCCACGGTTCTGGCCACCGACCGCACGGGCCGGTTTTTGCTGTCCGCCTCTTATCAAGGGGCCCATGTCGCGGT